>DASWEF010000107.1:0-8560 GCA_036394855.1 Gaiellaceae bacterium
GGCAGAACCTGTTGCTCGGGTTCGGGCCGACGATCCTCTTCATCTTCCTGCTCTTTTGGCTGATGCGGCGCGCCGGCAACGTTCAGAACGTGCTGGGGTCGTTCGGCCGCTCGCGCACGTCGGTACCAACCGACCGGCGACCGTGTCACGTTCGCGGACGTCGCGGGGATCGACGAGGCGAAGGCCGAGCTGACGGAGGTCGTCGACTTCCTGCGTCATCCCGAGAAGTACCGGCGGCTCGGCGGTCGCATACCGCACGGCGTGCTGCTCTCCGGGCCCCCGGGCACGGGCAAGACGCTGCTCGCGCGCGCGGTCGCCGGCGAGGCGGACGTTCCGTTCTTCTCGATGGCGGCGTCCGAGTTCGTCGAGGCGATCGTCGGCGTCGGCGCGTCGCGCGTACGCGACCTGTTCGTGCAGGCGAAGGAGGCAGCGCCGGCGATCGTGTTCATCGACGAACTCGATGCGATCGGCCGCTCACGCACGTCCGGGGTTGCCGGCTTCAGCGGCGGCAACGACGAACGCGAGCAGACGTTGAATCAGATCCTGACCGAGATGGACGGCTTCGACTCGTCCACGAATGTGATCGTCATCGGCGCGACCAACCGCCCCGACGTCCTCGATCAGGCGCTCCTCCGCCCCGGTCGCTTCGACCGCAGGGTCGCGGTCCAGCCGCCGGACCGTGCCGGCCGCGAGGCGATCCTCAAAGTGCACACGCGCAGCGTGCCGCTCGGGCCCGACGTCGACCTCGGCAGGATCGCTGCGACGACGCCCGGCATGGTCGGGGCGGATCTCGCGAATCTCGCCAACGAGGCGGCGCTGCTGGCCGCACGGCGGAACCACGAGGTCGTCGACGAATCCGACTTCACCGACGCCCTCGAGCGGATCGTGCTCGGCGCCGAACGGCAGGTGATGATGACCGACGAGGACCGCCGCCGCACGGCCTACCACGAGGGCGGCCACGCGATCGTCGGCATGCTCACCGACGGCGCCGATCCGGTGCGCAAGGTCTCGATCATCCCCCGCGGACTGGCGCTCGGAGTCACGTTCGCAGCGCCGGAGAGCGACCGCTTCAACTACCGCGAGCCCGAGGTGCAGGCGAGGATCAAGGTCGCGCTCGGCGGGCGCGCCGCGGAGGAGGTCGTCTTCGGCGAGACGAGCACCGGCGCGGAGTCGGACATCCAGCAGCTCACGGAGATCGCGCGCCAGATGGTCGGCCGCTGGGGGATGAGCTCCGCGATCGGCCCGGTCGCGGTGATCCCGCGCGACGGTGTGGGCCCTTTCCTCCCGGGCGTCGCAGAGGTCTCGCCGGATACACAGCAACTCGTCGACAAGGAAGTGCGCCGCATCGTCGACGAATCGCACCAGGAAGTCGTTGCGCTGCTGCAACAGCATCGGAGCAAGCTCGATTCGCTTGCGACTGCGCTCCTCGAGCACGAGACCCTCGACGAGGAAGACGCGTACGCAGCCGCAGGAGTCCCGCGAGCCGAGACGCCGAGTGCCGACTCATACTCGGCGGCGGCTCGATCGCGGACACCGCCGGACAGGTGAACGGGTCGTCGACCGCGTTGCTCTACGACATCCACGGCAACCTCGCCGCGCTCGAGGCGGTGCTCGCCGATGCGGAGACCGCGGGAGCGACGAGCTACCTCCTCGGCGGCGACTACGCCGCCTTCGGCCCCTGGCCGCGCGAGACCGCCGAGCTGCTCGAGAGCGTTCCGGCGGTCGCCCGCATCCGCGGCAACGCGGAACGTTGGTTGCGCGAAGAGCCCGAGGTGCCCGCCGACGCGCAAAGTCTCGTCAACACCGCGTTGACCGCCGCGAGCGAGTCACTTGGTCACGCTCTTGTCGCGCGCCTGTACGAGCTTCCCGAGCGTGCAGAGCTGGACGGGATCCTCGTCTGCCACGGGTCACCGCTCGCTGACATCGAGAGCTTCGCTCCCGAAGCCCAACCGGACGAGGAGCGGATGCTCGCCGGCGAGGCGCAGCGGACGATCCTGTTCGGCCATAGCCATCAGCAGTTCGAGCGGCCCGGACCGAACGGCACGTTGCTGGTCAACCCCGGCAGCGTCGGTGCGCCGCTCGACGGCGACACGCGCGCGGCCTGGGCGATCTACGAGAATGGGGAAATCGGCTTTCGCAGAACCGCGTACGACGTCGAGCGAGCGGCCGCGCAGATGCGCTCCTTCGGCGACTGGGCCGAGCCGATCGCGCTCCGGATCGAGCACGGATCCGATTGAGACAGGGCTAGGAGGTTGGAGATGGAAGACGAGTCACTCCACAGTCGCATCGAGCAGCTCGTTGCCGAGGAGCAGGAGCTGTACGAACGCGGAGCGGAAGGCGGGTTGAACGAGAGCGAGCACAACCGGCTCGAGTCGATCAAGATCGCTCTCGACCAGTCCTGGGATCTGCTCCGCCAGCGGCGTGCGCTCCGCGAGGCCGGCTACGACCCGGACACCGCCCGTGTCCGCGACCCGGAGGTCGTGGAGCGCTACGAGCAGTGAGCGGGACTGATGTTGCTGCGGGGCGTCGTAGAACAAGCCGCACTTCGATGGCAGTCATCGGCTGATTGGCTTCACCACCGCCCTGGGCGTCGGCGAGAGCAGACCCCTAGGTCTAAGAGGTAGCTGCTAAGGCGCGGCGGCGATTGAAGCGCTCGATACGTCCGCTACTTGTCAGCGTGCGCTCATGCCCGGTGTAGGCGGGATGGCAGTTGGAGCAGACGTCGACCGAGATCGTCTTCGCGGTCGAGAGGATGCGAAACGTCGTCCCGCATGAGGAACAGCGCACGTCGATGAGATTCAAGTTGGGATGCTGCGTCACAGACTTCTCCTTAGGTGGTTGACGGCTGCTTCGGTCGCGCGCCGTCAATTACATAAACGACAGGAGGTCTGCGCGTGTTCCGGCAGCCCGCTCGAAGCGGGGTCAGCGCGCTTCCTCTTCGGCCGTCCGCTCGGCTGTGGGGACTGCTTCGAGGCGCTCGTCCGGTATCTGCTGTCCGCTTTCGATCGAGACGCCGTAGGTCCCGGCGGCAAGACGTGCTTCCGCTCGCTCGACGGCGGCGAGCTCTTCGCGTAGATCGTCTGCGAGGCCCTCGTCGAGCTCGTCCTGGTAGAGATCGGACGCCAGATTCGCCGGATCCTCCTCGTCCGCCGGCTCGCCGGTTTCCTCGTGGCCGAGGTCCGCAAGCGCGCGCTCGATCCGCTCCCGCTCTCGGGTCAGCAGCTCGCGAGCGCGCTCAGGGTCCATGACGCCACGTTAGCGGAGCATCCGTGGCCCGCGATGGTCCGGCCGCCCCCGCTGTCGGGGCGGCCGGAATCCCGAGCTTCTAGGGACGGTCGCCCGACCGGAATGCCCGCAGGCTGAGCTGCGAGCCTGCGGTGGCTATGGAGCTCGTCACGTAGTCGCCCTCGGCGTGGATCGACGGCAGCCGGCAGAGGTCGAGGGACGATGCCCCCGTATCTGCCGGGTGATCGACGATCTTGAAATCGTCGATGAAGTTGTTCGCCTTCCGGCGAGCCTCCCACACCTCGAGGCGGACGTCGCCGGTACCGCTGCGGGCGGCGAGCATGACGCCTGACGTCCCGAGTGAGGCGACCCGCACGTCTTGCGTCGCGACGGCCGATCCCGCAAGGCCGGCGTCGACGGGTGCGCCCTGGGTATCGATGCGGAGGAAGCGTATGTACGCGAAACCGCCCGAGCTGAAGCCCCTCGCGTAGTAGACCGGTGGGAAGAGCTCGTCGGCGGGCGACTCCACTGCCACCGGAGCGAGCGAGCTGCTGTGGCCTCCGGGCTCGACCCATGACCCGAGCGTCGAGATCTTCCCCGTCTGGGAGTCGACCGCCCAGACCTGGTTGACGGTGCTGCCCGCGGCGTCCGAGGCGGAAGTGACCGCACGGTGCCCGTTGTACACATCCACGTGGTCGGGGCCGGCGGCGGCGACGTCGACGTACTCGCGCGAGGAGTCGAGGTACGAGTCGAGCGCCGTGAGCCCAGGACCGCCGTTTTCGAGCGCCCACGATTTCACGACCAGATCGCCGTCGGGATTGGCGAAGACCGACAGGAACATGTTCGCGTACACCGGCTGCAGGCCCATGGCCGACGCGGGTCCGGCTTTGATCCCGTCCGAGAGCAGGGCCGGCGTGCCGTTGGGCGCGATCGACCAGCGTGACAGCTCGACCTGGGCGCCCTTGCGGTAGGCCATGATCACGTCACCACTCGGTAGATGCGCGACGGCGACAGCCTTCGGCGCGGGGCTTCCCTTCCCCGAGCCGGGGAGCACCCCTTCCGCGAGCTTCGTGATCGCCGCGCCGCCGACGTCCGTCGACCAGACAACGAGCTTCGCCGGGCCTCCGGGCTCGACCACGGCGCTGACTGCACGACTGGACGACAGGCAGTCGAGATCCTCCTGGGCGAGCGCCGACGGCAGCGGCGCGCTCTGGCCGCTGGGATCCGGGTGGAAGATGGTTGCGAACGCGTAGTTGAACAGGCCGGTCTCCTCGGCCCACGGCTGTCCCTGCATGAAGCCGAGCACGACGCGGCGACCGAGCCTTCTCCCGCTCATCACCATGCAGCCGTTGTTGGGCCCGTTGCAGTTCGGCGTTCCACCGCCCTTCGCGCCCTCGTAGCCCGGGAACGGGGTGAAGAACGGAAACGAGAAGGCGTACGTCTTCGTCCCGCCACCAGGCGCCTGCGTGGTCGCGTTCCACGTGCCGATGAAGCCGACGACCTGCTGGAAGAACGGATCGGTGATCGCGTGGTTCATCAGCTTCGCGAGCTCCCGGGCCGTCGTGTAGTGGTTCGGATCGTCGAAGCCGTTCGGGTTCGCGAAGTGGGTGTCCACGAGGCCCTCGTCCGCCGCGTGCTGGTTCATGAGATCCACGAACTCCGGAACGCCGGCGCTGGCACCGAAATAGGCGCGCGCCACGTGCTCGGCGATCGCCCACGCTGCGTTGTTGCCCGACGGGTACATCATCCCGCGGATCAGGTCGCCGAAGCCGACGACCTCACCCTCCTCCAGGGCCACGCCGTTGACGTCCTGCATCGAGCTGCCGCCGATGCTCGCGACGAGCGCGTCGATCGTCACCTGATCGTCGAGGTGGACGACTCCATCCGAGAGCGCGATCGACGCCAGGTGCAGCGTCATGATCTTGGTCGTGCTCGCCTGCGCCGTCTGCTCGTCCGGCAAGACGGCGACGAGCGAGCCCTGCGGAGTATCGAGGCCCCAGAGCGGGTCGCCGACGAAGGCGTGCAGCGCCGTGAGTGTCGGCGGATTGACGTGCGCCGCGCCTGTCGGCACCAGCGCGGAAGCCCATACGAGCGAGATCGCCGCGATTGCCATCGCCACCCGGAAGCGCAGTCTCATGTCGTCCTCCCTATCTTTGGAGACGCACGCGGCCCCGATTCGGCAGCGACCGGCGCGTGGATCAGCACAGCAATGGTCTCACACCGATCAAGCCAAACCGGACGCGGCAGGCCTGGGCTGTATGTTGAGCGATGAGAGCGACGTTCATGGCCACCGCCCTGACCACTGTGCGCGACGTGCCCGAGCGCGGCCGCTTCGAGATCGAGGTCGACGGTGCGCTCGTAGGCTTCCTCCAATACCGGCGGCGTCCCGGCACGATCGCGTTCATGGATACGGAGATCGACCCAGGGCACGAGGGCGCCGGGCTCGGCGGCACCCTGGTCTCCGCCGCACTCGTCGAGGCGCGGCGTGAAGGCGCCGCGGTGTTGCCCTTCTGCCCCTTCGTGCGCTCGTACATCGAGCGCCACCCCGAGTACCTCGATCTGGTGCCGGCCGAGCGGCGCGCCGCCTTCGGGCTCCCGGTCGGAGGCTGACACCCCGAAACAACGCGTGAGCAGCGGCGATCCGAGCGGTAGGGCGTCGGCGTTCTCGGGGCGAACGGCGTGGGCGCGGAGCCTGGAGACGCCGCTGCGGGAGTTCCTACGCACGGAGACCGGCGGCGCGGCGTTCTTGCTGGCGGCGGCGGTCGCAGCGCTCGTGTGGGTGAACGTCGATGCGTCGACCTACGAGTCGCTCTGGGGGACAACGCTGTCGATCGACCTCGGGGACGCGGGGGTCGCGCTGGATCTTCGGCATTGGGTGAACAGCGGCCTGATGACGTTCTTCTTCTTCGTCGTGGGACTCGAGGCGCGTCGCGAGTTCGATCTGGGCGAGCTGCGGGAGCGGCGGCGTTTCGCGTTGCCGCTGCTGGCAGGGATCGGCGGCATGGCGGTGGCGGTCGCCGTCTACCTCGCTTTCAACGCCGGCCGGCCGTCCGCGCACGGCTGGGGGATCGCCATGTCGACCGACACGGCCTTCGCGCTCGGCCTGCTGGCGCTCGTCGGCCCGCGCTTTCCCGACCGCCTGCGGGCGTTCATGCTCACGGTTGTCGTCGTCGACGACATCGTCGCGCTCGTCGTCATCGCGACCGTCTACACGGAGACGCTCGACGTTCTGCCACTCCTTGCGGCCGTCGTCTTCTTTGGGGCCGTCGTCGTCATGCGTACCCTCCGCGTCCGGGCCGGTCTCGTTCATGCAGTACTTGGGGCCGCCGCCTGGGTAGCCCTGCTCAAGTCGGGGGTGGAGCCGGTCGTGATCGGCGTGGCGATGGGACTGCTGGCCTACGCCTACCCGGCGCCGCGATCCAATCTCGAACGCGCGACGGAGCGGTTCCGAGAGTTCCGCGAGCAACCCACAGCGGAGCTGGCACGTGTGGCCGGATTGGAGTTGAGGGCGGCGACGTCGTTCAACGAACGGCTGCAGCAGCTCTTTCACCCCTGGACGAGCTACGTGATCGTGCCGCTGTTCGCGCTCGCGAACGCCGGAATCGCGATCGACAGCCGCTTCCTGGCGCGAGCCTTCAGCTCGCCGATCACGCTCGGGATCCTGTTCGGCTACGTCGTCGGCAAGCCGGTAGGCATTCTCGGCTGCTCGTGGCTGCTGACGCGGCTGAGCCGTAGGCGGCTGCAGCCGCCGGTGGGCTGGGCGGCCGTCGCCGGCGGGGGCACGATCGCCGGGATCGGCTTCACCATCGCGCTACTGATCGCGACACTCGCCTTCGACGGGCGCCGGCTCGAGGAGGCGAAGCTCGGCATCCTCAGCGCCGCCGTCGGAGCGGCGCTCGTCACTTGGCTGCTGTTCCGCACAACGGCGCGGCTGCCTAGGCGTCTGCGGATCCGCGCCCTGCTCGGAACCGCACAGCCGCTCGTCGATCTCTACCTCGATGTCGACCCTGAGCGGGATCACGTTCGCGGGTCGATCGACGCCCCGGTCACGGTCGTCGAGTACGGCGACTTCGAATGCCCCTACTGCGGCCAGGCCGAGCCTGTCGTCCGCGAGCTCCTCCGCGAGTTCGGCGATGTCCGCTACGTCTGGCGGCACCTCCCGCTGAACGACGTCCACCCCCGCGCCCAGCTCGCCGCGGAAGCCGCCGAGGCCGCGACCGACCAGGGCGCCTTCTGGGAGCTGCACGACCTCCTGCTCGACCACCAGGACGCGCTTCGGCCCGATGACCTGATCGGCTACGCAGAGCAGCTCGGTCTCGACGTGAAACGCTTCACGAATGACCTGCGCGAGCACGCCGGCGCCGCGCGCGTTGCCGAGGACGTCGACAGCGCCGACCTCAGCGGGGTCTCGGGTACGCCCACCTTCTTCATCAACGGCCGACGTCACCATGGCGCTTACGACATCGCCACCCTCTCGGCAGCCGTGCGCGTAGCTGGTGCGCAGGCGGCGCTGGCGACGGCATGACCGGCAGGGCAGCAGCGACTACGCGCGCGCCGCCGGCTTCTCCCAGACCGAGACGTGCTTGCGGCTGTCGCTCGTGAACGGCTCCCGCTTCCATCCGCCCCAGCGCTCGCGCAGCGTCATTCCGGCAAGCTGTGCCATCAGGTCGAGCTCCGATGGCCACGCGTACCGGAAGGGAATCGAGCTGCGCTCGACGCCTCCGTCGACGATCTCGAAGTGATGGGAAGTGAGGCCTTGCCTCGCGACGTCGTACTCGTCGAACCCCCATCTGGTCTCGCTCACGTGGAAGGCGCGGATGGTCTCGCCGGGCGGGAGCCTTTGGAGCTCCGGGACGCCCACCTCGATGACGAAGCAGCCGCCTGGCTCGAGGTGTGCCGCGACGTTGCGGAAGCACGCGACCTGCGATGCCTGCGTCGTCAGGTTCGAGATCGTGTTGAAGACCAGGTACGCCACGGAGAACGTCCCGTCCGGGGTCGTCGTCGCGAAGTCACCGATCGTGACGCCGATGTCTTCGCCGCCCGGCTTCGCGCGCAGCCTCGCGACCATCGCCTTCGACAGCTCGATCCCGTGAACCGGCACTCCTCGCTGCGCGAGCGGTAGCGCGATCCGGCCCGTTCCGATCCCGAGCTCGAGCACGCGTCCGCTGCCGGCGAGCTCGACGAGGAAATCGACGACCGGGTCGACGACCGCCGGGTCGAACATCTCCGCGACCTCACCGGACTCGTCGTACCTCGCGGCGACGCGCTCGTCGAAGTACCCGTCGTCGGCGTGCACGCCCGGAACCTACCTACGCTCGAGCTCGTGCCAAAGCAG
>DASWEF010000108.1:0-9536 GCA_036394855.1 Gaiellaceae bacterium
ACGCGCTTCGCACCTCCGCACCTCTCGCTCGACGACACCGACCCGTCGAGCCTCGAAGGCGAGGCGGACGCGATCACCGACGCCGCGAGTGGTGCACTTTTCGACTACCGATTCCGGTGCAGTATTGGACTGCGCGCATCAAGACCTGACCCGCGCAATCACCGCCCTCGTCGTACTGCGCCGCCGCCAGCGGCGCTCGACGCGGCGGCAGCAGTTCGATCTCACTTGTCTTCTTCGGCAATCACCTTCGGAGCTGGCAGAGGAGCGAAGCTGTGCGGGGGCGTGCGCCGGTCGGGGACCCGAGGCGCCTCCCATACAGAGAGGCCCTTTCGAGGCCCGAAGAGCGACACAGCCCTCCCATAGAAGTAATGCGCTTTTGACCGCCGAAAAAGCACAACTGCCGGGCGAGGATTTACAGAAACCGAGCATGGTGAGGCTGTCCGCGGAAGTCCCTCGTCGCTCCCGCAGAACGCAACGTGACCGCGCACGTGGGCGAGGTCCGGCACCAGGCGCGCGTCGTCGCGTAGGCTCGCGTCGTGCTCTACGAACCAGCGGAATTCGACCGGCTGACCGACAAGCCCTGGGATTCGGCGCGCGTCGAGGATGCGATCGCGGCGATCGTCGCGGACGCTGACGCAGCGTTCGACGCCGATGCGCTCTGGCCCGCGCACGAATGGGACGGGTGGGAGGAGCCGCTGCCGCTGAAGAGCCTCTGGGTTGGTGCGGCCGGCGTGATCTGGGCGCTCGACGCGCTGCGACGACGCGGCCACGCCGAAACCTCGGTCGACCTCGCCGCGGCCGTGTTGCGCACGCTCGAGCTCAAGCGGGCGGCGCCGGACTTCACAGCGGATGAGCATTACCACCCGGCAGCGCTGCTCTGCGGCGAGACAGGACCGCTGCTCGTCGCCTTCCGGCTCGCCTCCGATCCGGTGCTCGCGGACGACCTCCATGTGCTCGTCCGCGCGAACGTGGACAACCCGACTGACGACGTGAATTGGGGCGCACCTGGGACGCTGCTGGCCAGCCTGGCGATGGGCGAGTGGACCGGCGAGGCGCGTTGGGAGGAGTCAGCGCGCGAGTCGGCCGCAGCCCTGCGCGCACGCCGGGGCGACGACGGACTCTGGCGGCAGGACGACGACTACCGCGGCCTCGGCACGCTGCACGGCGCTGCAGGCAACACGCTCGTCCTGCTCCGGCTCGACGCAAATGATGCGCTTGCCGCTGAGACGGCGGCCGTGCTCACCCGACACGCGTTCCGCGAGGACGGCCTCGCTAATTGGCCCGGCTCACCGCGGCCGCAGCTCGCGCGGCCGCGAGATGGTCGGATCTGTCTCCAGTGGTGTACCGGCGCTCCCGGTGTCCTCGCCGGGGCCTGGGAGTACCTCGATGAAGACCTGCTTCTCGCCGGAGCCGAATTGACCTGGCGGGCGGGCGCCCACGGTGACGAGAAGGGCCACGGCATCTGTCACGGCACCTCGGGCAACGGGTTCGCACTTCTCAAGGCGTTCGCGCGCACGGGCGATGAGCGCTGGCTGGAGCGTGCTCGCCGCTTCGCAGTCCACGCGCTCGGCCAGGTGGAACGCCTCCGCGCTTCGAATGGCCGCGGCCGTTACTCACTCTGGACGGGCGACGTCGGCACGGCCCTCTTCGCGGCAGCTTGCCTCGACATCGACGCCCGCTATCCGATTCTCGACGTGGTCTGAGCGCGGGCGTTCGACCCGACGATCCTCCTAGTCAATGCTCAGCGGATCGGCTTGCACGAGATGGTTTGTGCAATGTCCTGTTCACCCATCGCCGATTGAAGTCCGGCTCGGCTGTCGCCGAGCCAGGTTGATTTCAGTCTGCTGCTCGTTTCGATCGCCGTTTAGTGCGGGCGCTCGTTTGCAAGACCTGACCCGCGCAATCACTGACGCGCTTGGCCGTTCCATCGCGCCACACCTAGCCGACGGTTTCAGCGGAGGCGCGCCGCCAGCTCCTCCGGCAAGCCTTCCCGTGTCTTCCGTGTGACCGAGAGGCGCTCGACGTCGGAGCGTGCCTTGAGAACGTCCGTGAACGGGTGGCGGAAGACATGAATCGTCGCGACGACCGAAGACGGGCTGTGGAACAGCTCGGTGACGGCGTCGCAGAAGCGGTCCGACGCGAGCTCCATCTTGCCGAGCTCGTCCAGCACGACGACGTCGGCGCGACCGGCCGCGTCGAGTGCGGGCAGAGCGACTTGCTCGAACGCGGGCAGATCTACTCCGTAGCGGCTCACGCGCGGCGGACCGGGAAGCGACACGTGAGCCAGCGTCGCGCGCTTGCCGTCGAAGCTCTCGACGGCGAAGCCGACTCGACGGCCGCCTTCACGTAGGTCCGCTGTCACGAAGCCGGCTACGCGGACGCCCGCCGCCTGGAGCAGGTCGGCGAGCCGCTGCGCAACCGTCGATTTCCCGGCGCCCGGGCGTCCCTCGAGCAGGATCTTCGGGCTAGCTGTCCTCCTGCAACCTCTGGCCGAGTAGGCGCTTGCACTCGCCTGCGCCCTTCCGGCTGTGCTCCTGCATGCGCCGGAACAGCGTGCCCAGCTCTCGATCGCCGTCGCGCTCGGCGTCCTGCGCGTACTGCTCGAGCCTCCAGACGTGCTCGAGGCAGAGGTGCGTGACGGTGATCAGGTCGTAGTTCTTGTCCTTCGTGCCGCTCTCAGGCGTGGCCGTAGCAGCCATCGTCACCTCCAGATCGTGTCTCCTGGACCTTCCCGCTCGCGCGATTTCGAGACAACCGGGGCGCCGGCTGAGCACGACCGCTAACGGAGCCGGACGAACTGCACCGGTAGGGCTCCTGTGTGGAGGAGGAGCGCGAGCCGCTTCGCCTCCCGCATCGAGCCACCGGCGCCGACGTCGATCTGGGCGCCGCTGTCTCCAGGGATGCCGTTCGGATTCCGGAGAAAGTCGATGTACGGAGCCGATTCGAGCTCGTGGTCGAGGACGATCGCAAAGTGCTGGGCACAGCGCGGGACCGCGTCGGCACTGCGAGAGCCCCCGCAGGCGAGCGCACCGCGCTGGGCCTCGCGACGAGTGATCTCCTGGAAGACCCGCTTGCCTCGATCGGTGAACTGGAAGATCACGACCGGCGAGCCGGTCTGCGGATCCTGATCGGCTCGCGTGCCTGAGAGCTCAAGGTCCGCGCCCGTCAGCTCCGGCCCCTGCTTGAAGAGGTAATAGCCCTTCTTGGTCGAGACCTGTCTTGTGCTGAGGCAGTTCCCCACCCGCGCGTTGCAGGTCACGACGACGGTCTGCGCGGGTACGGCGAGAATCGTCGAGCCCTTGCTGCCCGGGCCGAGGAGCTTCTTCGCCGAGGTTGGACCTCGCGCAACTCTTCGCCTCGCGTCGAACAGGTACCACTGCGACGCGCCCTTCCGAGCGAGCGCATGGGTCTGCGGCGCCGCGAGGAGGTCATACAGGCTCCCGATCGCCCCCGGGCTGCGAGAGGGACCGCTCGCGGACGGCCCCGCGAGGTGAGCCTCGAAGTCGTAGAACTCCAGCAGCCCCTTCTTCCCGACCACGGCACCCGCCGTCGCGCGCTCGCGACGGCTCGCGAACCCGATCACGATCACGTCCGCTCCCTGCTCGCGCACCTCTGCCTCCGAGATGCCGAGCCGTTCGAGCCGTCGGCGCATGATCACCACTGAACGATCGAGATCCTGCGGTGTCAGCCGATGGCCCGCGGGCGGCACGGCTTTGAGCCGGATGCTGAAGGTCTTCTGGTGCTTCCGGCCATGGCCGCAGCCGGTCGCCGCAACGAGCGCGAAAGCGGCGGCGACTGCGACCCCGCGGCGCATGCCGCGGATTGTCCCACTCAGGTGTTCAGGCCTAACTAGCTCTTGCGCGCCGCGGCCTTGCCGCCCTTGCGGCCGGCGGCCTTCTTCTGAGCCGTCGTACCGCCCTGCTTCGAGGAGGAGCGTGAGGAGCTCGAGTGCGACTTCTTGCCGCCGCGGCTCGACGCGCCGGGCGCATTCGAGATCCGCGCCGCGCGCTCCTTCGACATTCCCTTCTCCTTGAGCTTCTCGTACTGCTTCTCGTTCTTGACACCGGGTCGCTTGCCGGGCATGAGTGCGGCGCTCCTTTGGTCGTTGGCCTCGGACGTTTTCCCCTGCTCGGAGCGGCCAAACTCCCCTCCGGGCGCGCTACGCTCTCGGTAATGGAGCCTCGCGAGGATTCCTGGGAGTCGATCGGGTGGGAGGCCGCCTGGGAGCAGCACGAGCAGGCCGACCGTGACCAGGTGCTGCAGCTCGCCCGGAGGCTCGCCGAGCAGCGCGAGCGGCAGCGCGCAGAGGATCTCGTCCAGATCGAGGAGTTGAAGCGCGCGCTCCGCGAACGCGCGGCCGACGTTGCGCGCCGCGAGCTGGACGTCGAGCGACGCAGCAGAGAGCTCGAGGAGCTCGACGGGCGGCCGCCGGGAGAGGGTCGCCGCACGCTCAGGCTCCGTCGTCCCGAGCGTCCGCGCCCATCGGACGCCGATCGCGCCTACGCCGAGGAGATCCTCGACCGCCGGGAGGCCGAGCTGCAAGGACGTCTCGACGCGCTTGCTCCCCGCGAACGCGACGTCATCGAGCGCGAGACCGCGCTGCGAGCGCGAGAGCTCTCCCTCGAGGAAGCGGAGACGGCGCTGGCCCAGCGCGAAGGCCAGATCGCAGAAGCGCAGGCGTCGGTCGACCGTCGCAAGCAGGAGCTCGAGAGTTCGTACGCCCGTCTCCGCGAGGACGAAGCAGCTCTTGCCGAACGCCAGGCGGAGCTCGAGCGGGAGCAGGAGCTGATCGCAGGGACACGCGAGGAGGTCTCACGCACGACCGACGACCTCGTCCGGCGGGCCGCGTCGCTCGAGGCGGCCGAGCAGGAGCTCGCCGCGGAGCGGGACCGTCTTGCCGCGCAGGCTCGGGAGCTGGAGGAGCGTCGCCTACAGACGCAGACGGAGCAGGAGCGAAGCGCGGACGAACGGGAGCGGCGCTTCGCCGTGCGGGCGAAGGAGCTCGAACAGCGCGTGCGGGCGCTCGATGACCGGGAGGTGCAGCTCGCGGAGCGCGAGCGACAGCTGGCGGAGACCAACGAGCGGGCGGCAGCCGAGGAGCAGCGGAGCACGGAGAGCGAGCGCAGGGTGGCGCAGCTCGAATCGCGGCTCGCGGCGCGCGAGTCGGAGCTGCTCGGGCGGGAAGCCGAGGTGCTGCGCCTCCAGGCCGGCCTCGCCGCCCAGCAGGAGAGCATTCGACGGCGGGAGCGCGCGCTTCAAGACGCAGAGCGCGGACTGGAGCGCGAGGCGATCATGCCGGTAGCCCCGTATGTGAGCTTCAACGAAGGCCTTGACGCACTCGCCGGCGGCCGTCCCGGCGACCACTAGACGGGCTCGAGCACGACGTTCCGCGTCCGGAAGAGCGTCGCCAGCTCATCTCGATAGACGAGGCCGAGCTCGTTCAGCTCGAGCTCGAACGCGAGCCAGCGATCCATGAAGGCGTCGCGGCGCTCCTCCGCGACGAGGGGGAAGAGCCGCTTGAGGTCGGTGTTGAAGACCTTGTCCCCCACGACGCGGAGGCCGGCGTTGTCGACGAGCGTACGGAATTCGTCTTCGCGAACGCGCGCGCGGTAACGCGATTCAGAGCCGAGCAACGCGAGCACCCGCGATCCCAGCGCTTTCGCGCGCTCGACGAAGTCCGCATCGGCGACGAAGTGTCCCGAATCGTAGTTCAGGTACACGCGCCCGTCCGGGCGCACGTTCGCTCGGACCGCCTCCATGTAGCGCGACCGCTGCACCACGTGCTCCAACACGCTGAAGGAAACGACCGCGTGCGCGGCTTCGACGCGGACGTCGTAAGCGGGCGCGTTGATGATCTCCGCGTCCGGCAGCGCACGCCGCGCCTCTTCGGCGGCAGCGGGCGACGGCTCGACGCCGACGTAACGGAGGTTCGGCCGCCGGCGGAGCAGCTCCGCGAAGTTCGAGCCCGTGCCGCAGCCGAGGTCGACGATGCGGAAATCGCCGTCAGTCTCAGCCGCGGCGCTGTCGAGCAGCTGCAGGCAATAGAGCTTGGCGGTGTTGCCGACGGTCAGGGGCGGCCCGGTCATCGGGCCCGCGAATCTAGCGCCTGAGCTCTCCGAGCACGCGCCGACAGACCTCGACGACGCGCGGATCGAACTGCGTGCCGGCGCCTTCGGCCAGCCGCCGCAGGGCTTCCGCTGCCGGCAGCTTCTTTCGGTACGGGCGGTCGGTGGTCACCGCGTGGTACGCGTCGCACACGAGGATGATCCGCGACTCGACGGGGATGTCCTCGCCCTTCAAGCGATCCGGATAGCCGGCGCCGTCGTATCGCTCGTGGCAGTGCCGCACGATCGGGCGGACTTCTTCGAGCCGGTCGATCGGCGCGATGATCTTCTCCCCGAGCTCCGGGTGGGACTGGACGACCTCTCGCTCCGCCGAGGTCAGCGGACCGGGCTTCGAGAGGATCGCCTCGGGGATGCCGATCTTCCCGATGTCGTGGAAGAGGGCTCCCAGCTCGAGCCTCTTCAGCGCGCGGCCGTCGAGCCCGAGCCCCTCACCGACCTTGAGCGCGAGATCCGTGATCCAGCGGGCGTGGGAGGACGTGTATTCGTCGTTCGCCTCGAGCGCATTGGCCAGCGCTTCCACCGTCTCGAGGAACGTCTTCTCGAGGCTGCGGAAGTTGCCCGCGTTCGTGAGTGCGAGCTTGGCCTGGTGGGCGACTCCCGCAAGGAGGCGCAGCTGACGCTCGGTGAACTCTCCCTCGTCGGAGGGCGCGACGGCGATGCAGCCGAGCCGTCCACCGTCCAGGGTGAGCGGGGCGATTGCGAACGGTCTGCCGACGCCGACCTGCTTGGCGCCCGTGATTGCCTCGTGCTGCTCGGCCGTGACGACGAACGGCTCCTTCACGCCCAGCAACGGCTCTGCCGAATCGTGATCGAACCGCATCCTCGACATTCGCTCGCGGTCGAGCTCGCCATAACCGTGCATTGCGTGCACGCTGATCTCGCCGCCCGGGGCTTCCTGGAACCAGACCGATGCGCGCGGTGCGCCGAGAGTCGTGGCGGACAGCTCCACGATGCGGCCCACGACCTCGTCCATCCCCTCGGCACTCGAGAGCTGCCGGCTGAACTCGAGCAGCGCGGTGGCCCGCTCCGCCTCCCGTCGCGCCGCCTCGTACAGGCTCGCGTTCTCGAGCGCAACGGCCGCGTGCCCGGCCAGGACTTCGAGCAGACGGACGTCGTCTTCGTCGAACTGGTTCAACCCGAGCTTCGAGATCACGATGATCCCGACGACGCGGGTCCCGAACGTGAGCGGGACGACGACCTGCGATTCGTCGATCGAGTCCGTGCCCGGCAGGATCCGGGCGAACTCGCAATTGGCCGCGTCTCCGATCAGCAGCGATTCTCCGGTCTGGGCGACGCGACCGGTGATGCCCTCGCCGACCTTGCACGCAAGGATTTCCATCGGTTCGCGTGTCTCGCTCGTGAACTGCCCGACGAATGCGATCGGGATCACGTCGTCGCCCTCGACGAGAGAGACACGGCAGTTGTGGTAGTCGATCAAGGAGCGCAGCTCGGTGGCGATGACGTTGCCGATCTGGCGCACGTCGTTGAGGCGGTTCAGCTTCCCGCCCAGGCTCTGCAGCATCTTCATGTGCGCAACCGAGCGGACGTCGCGCGCCGACGGCACCGGCTGGCCGTCCGGCCGCTCCATCGCGCTCTCCTCGTAGAGGACGATCTGATTCTTGCCGCGGGCCTTTGCGCTCATCATCGCGGCCTCGGCGCAGGCGACGAGCTCGCGCGGATTCATCGCGTGCTCGGGCCCTCGCGCCAGTCCGACGGAGATGGTGATGCGCCCTGCGGGATCGAACTCCGCAGCCTCCACCCGCTCGACGAGGCGGTGCGCGAGCCGGTCGGCGTTCTGCGGCGAGCGCGCGGTGATCACGATCGCGAACTCTTCCCCGCCGAGGCGATAGACGACGTCGGACGAACGCACGGCGTCCCTGAGCGTCTCGGCGAGGCTGCGCAGGATCTCGTCGCCTGCGCCGTGGCCGTAGACGTCGTTGACCCGCTTGAAGTCGTCGATGTCGAGCATCAGGATCGAGACGGCGTCGTGCGAGCGGCTCGCGCTGGCGAGGGCCCGTCGCAGACGCTCGTGAAAGGCCCGGTGGTTGTAGAGCCCGGTGAGCGGATCGGTCATCGCCTGGTGCTCGAGCCGGGCCCGGACCTGGGCGTTGTCGAGCGCGAGCGCTGCCGCGTCTCCGAATCGCTTCGCGAGCTCGAACTCGTCGTCGTCGAACGATGCGTCGTCGCCGAGCCGGTAGATGTTCAACGCCCCCTTGATCGAGTCCCGTGCGATCAGCGGGATCGTGATCAGCGCCTCCGGCTCGTCGGCCGGCGTCCCGGCCACGGTCATGACCCGGGGATCGAGGTGCGCCTGGTTGACACGCACGGGCTCGCGCTGCTCGACGCCCCAGCCCGTGAGACCGATGCCGAACGGGCAGCGGTCGGCGAGGATCTTGTCCGCCCACTTGTCGCGGGCCCAGACGGGGATCAGGACTCGGCGAGGCTCGTCCGCCTCGTAGATCGTCAGCGAGTCGTGTGGGATCAGGTCCGCGAGGGCATCTGCGATTCGGTCCAGCAGCGCATCGAGGCTCTGCTCGCCGAGGACGTCGTGGAAGACGTCTGCGAGGCGCCGGTACGACTCGACGAGCGCGGTTCCGGCCGCGGGCGTCTCGTCGCGCTCGGGAATGAGCCGAAGAGGCAGTGCGTGGTCGCTCATGGGTCCAGCACGATTGGTTGGTACAGCCGCAGTGAAGCCCCCTTTTTCCGAACCGACACACAGCAAAGCGAGGCCGAAACCGCCTCGAATCCCCCGGTCGAGGGGTTCCTATCTTTTGTGAGTGGTCATACAGGAAGCGTGCCGCGAGTTGAGGCGACCGGTTCGGCGGCGGATTTCCTTCCGGCACGGCTCTCGTTGCCTTCGCTTCGGGAGGCGGCGGCCGGCTGCAAGGGCTGCCACCTCTGGCAGGTGGGAACGCAGACCGTCTTCGGGGAGGGCGCGCGAACGGCGGACGCGATGTTCGTCGGGGAGCAGCCCGGCGACTACGAGGATCGGGCAGGGAAGCCGTTCGTCGGCCCGGCGGGACGGCTACTGGACGAGGCGCTCGTGGAGGCCGGGATCGACCGGTCGTCGACCTACGTCACGAACGCGGTCAAGCATTTCAAGTGGCAGGCGCGGGGCAAGCGCCGGATCCACCAGAAGCCGAACTGGACCGAGATGACCGCATGCCGTCCGTGGCTCGAGGCGGAAATCGCGGTCGTCAAGCCGCGCGCGCTCGTCTTGCTCGGCGCGACCGCCGCGCAGTCCCTGCTCGGCCGCCAGTTCCGCGTCACCCAGCACCGCGGCGAGCTGCTCGACTCGGACCTGGCCGAAGCAGTGACCGCGACGGTGCACCCCTCTTCGATCCTCCGCGGGGAGCCCGAGGAGCGCGAGGCGAACTTGGCCGCCTTCGTCGACGACCTACGGGTCGTCGC
>DASWEF010000109.1:0-75439 GCA_036394855.1 Gaiellaceae bacterium
GAACCAGCGCACGCGGTTTAGGAAACCGCTGCTCTATCCACTGAGCTACGGGGGCGCGTGAACGCCACTTTAGCCCGTCAGAAATGGGGCTTCCGGCGCCTGGACACCGGCTGGCGCAAGCCGGAACCTTTTTGCGTCCTCGCGCGTAGGATCGAGGAACGCTCGTGCATCGAATTGCCATCACGGTCCTTCTTGCGGCGGCCGCGCTGCTGGTCGCCACAGCCGCGAGCGCGAAGGGGCCGTCTCGGACGGTCGTCTGCGGCAAATCCGCGTGCCTGACGCTCAACGACCGCGACGAGCTGACGTATCAGCTCCTCGACCAGAGCGAGCCCTTCTCGTTGCGGGCTCGCCCCCGACCTGCCCCGTTCTACACGGTTGCGTTTCGCTTCCCGGGTGGCGAGCGCTGGAACTGGTCGTTCCTCTACGTCCCGTCGCGCCGGATGATCCGCGTGACGAGCTCAGGTGGGCTGAGCGTCTACTGGCGGACGGCCCCGACGACCGTGATCAAGGCGTTTCAGCCGCTGAGCGCCCAGCTCAAGCCGTTTTCGGCGCCCCGCCGCTGGCGCTGAAACACGCGGAAACGCTCTCCGACTGCTACTTTGTCCGTAACACAAGAGCGAGTTCGGGCGGCCCTAACGCCTTCCTTACCGTTCACGACCTGGTAAGAGGAGGTGTTTTTTCTATGGCAACTGGAACCGTCAAGTGGTTCAACGATTCGAAGGGTTACGGCTTCATCACCCCTGCTGAGGGTGGGAAGGATTTGTTCGTGCACCATTCGAACGTCGTCGGTGAGGGCTTCAAGTCTCTCGCTGAGGGCGCGTCGGTCGAGTTCGAGGCAGCCGAGGGCCAGAAGGGTCCCGAGGCGCGGAACGTCGTCCAAGTCGGCTCGTAGTCGATTTCCAGCCGCGTGCGTCCGGGGAGCGATCCCCGGACGCGCCCGGCGACAACTGCAAGAGAGGACTGGCTCATTCCACAGAAGGAAGACAAGATCGAGCTTCAGGGCGAGGTCGTCGAGGCCTTTCGCAACGGTCTCTTCAAGGTGATGCTCGACAACGGGCATACCACCCTCGGCTACACCGCCGGAAAGATGCGTCGGTACCGGATCAGGATCAATCCCGGCGACCGCATCACCATCGAGCTCTCGCCTTACGATCTCGAGCGCGGTCGCATCGTGTATCGCGATCGCTGACCCAGGCACCACTCTTTTCAAACGTGAAATGACTCGACCGGGGGATTCCCGGTCTTGGCCGCCCCGCCAAGATGCGTCCGTTCCATGCGCAGGGGTCTTCTTGTCACAGTCCTCGTGGTCGCCGCGCTGGCCGGCTTCCCGGCTGCTGCGTCCGCTGACTCAGGCGATCCGGTCGCGTACATCGACGATCACCTGGACGGCTGGGAGTATCCACAAGGATGGAACCTGTACTTCGGGTTCTATTGCTCGTCGGAAACCTCGGCGATCGTCTCGTGCGAAGGCAGCCAAGCTTTAGGGTCGCGTCTCGACACGGCGCAGGCGGGCCCGCACACGGTGTGGGTCACTGCGACCGACTACGAGGGGCGAAAGACGACGGCGACGGCCACGTACACGGTCTGGGACATCACGCCCCCGCACGTCCTGTTCCGCACGCCGGCGGACGGCGCGACCTACGATCAAGGAGCGGACCTCACCTACGACTATTCGTGCGAAGACGATGCCGGCGGGCTTGGCATCCTCGAATGCGTGACGGGATGGCCGCCTACGCTTGTCGGCATGCCGCTCGACACGCACCACCTGGGCACGTTCACATTCGACGTCTATGCCGTCGATCGCCAGTTCAACATCACGCATCAGACGGCGACGTACACGATCGCCGACCGGACGCCGCCCACGATCGATCTGTCCTCGCCGGCCGACGGCGCCACGTATACGCTCGGGCAGCAGGTCTGGGTGTCCTTCTCGTGTGACGACGGGCAGTACGGCTCCGGGCCGAACGGCTGCAAGGGCGACCAGCCGAGCGGCTCGCAAATCGACACCTCGTCACTGGGCTCGAGGACGTTCACGGTGACCGCTTACGACCGAGCCGGCAACAGCGCGAAGGAAATGCATACCTATTCGGTGATCTACGACTTTTCGGGCTTTGGGGCGCCGGCCTCGGACTATCCGACCGCGACTCCGATGAAGGCCGGTGAGAGCATCCCGCTCAAGTTCTCGCTCCACGGCGACCAGGGGTCGGAGATCTTCGCCGCCAATTCGCCCGGCTGGGCGCCGTGCGGCGCCCTCGACGGACCCTCGCCGGCGGACGGAACGCTGACATACAACGGCTCGAACGATCGCTACACGTACCTGGCCACGACCTCGAAGGCCTGGAGCGGCACCTGCCGCGATTTGATCGTGACGCTCCGGGACAGCACCGTCCACCGCGCGCGTTTCACCTTCCCGAAGTAGGGGGCGGGGCGCAAGTTTCGGCGCGTGGCGGCGACTCAGGAGGGTAGGCCGCGAGCCCCTCCCCCCAGCGAAAGGGTTGCCAAGTGCGTAGACGATTCAGCCGATTCACCCGCCGCTCGGTCATCGGTGCCCTCGTGGGTCTCGCCTTCGCTGCCGCGGCGGGCGTCGGGCTGGCACAGATCACGGCCGGCTCCCCGCCGACCCTGGCCGCAGCGAGCACGACCCAGTCGACGGCGACACAGACCACGACCGGTCGCGAAGCCGAGTCCGCCAACGATCAGGAGTCCGAGGCGGCCGGGTCCACGACCAGCCTGAGCACCACTCCGACGATCAGCCTAGGAACGACGGCGGCCGGCGTCGAGACGGTCACCGGGACAGGTGCCGGTCAGGAGAAGATGGACGTCTGTCACATAACGGGGTCGACGAAGCACCCGTCGCACACCATCAACATCGCCGCTCCTGCAGTTCCCGCTCATCTCGATCACGGGGACACTCTGAGCGCATGCATCACGACGACGACCACGTCCACCTCGGCCGCCGCGACCACGACCACCCCGACGACGACCACGTCAGCGTCGCGTCCGGCGAAGAAGCCGAAGAAGCAGCACGTCTCGAGTCACTCCAACGGCAGCAGCAGCTCGTCCGGACACGGCAACTCCGGACATAGCAGCCACGCCCGCCACAGCAGCCACGCCGGCCACAGCAGCCATGGCAACGCTGGTCATGGCCATGGCGGCGGAGGAAGCCACGGACACGGGCACGGCAAGTAGCGACCTCTCAGTATTCATCCCGGACCGAGAGCCCCGCAGCGCGGGGCTCTCGTCGTTTCGGGAGCGGTACGCTCCGCCCGTGATTCGGGAGCTCCTCGAGACGCGCGCGGGTGAGGACTACGAGCTCTACGCCCGCACGATCAACCCTCGGTTCATGCGCGTGCTGAAGACGATCGGGTTCGATCGCGTCTGGTCGCGGGCGGAGGGGCAGTATCTGTACGACACCGACGGCAACCGCTTCCTCGACCTGCTCGGCGGCTTCGGCATGTTCAACGTTGGCCGGAACAACCCGCGGGTCCGCGCGGCGCTCGTCGAGACCTTGGAGCTCGCGACACCCGGCTCGGTGCAGCTCGGGGTCTCGCTGCTCCCAGGATTGCTCGCCGAGGAGTTGCTGCAGCGAACCCCGGATCGGCTCGCCCGGGTCCTCTTCACGAGCTCCGGCACCGAAGCGGTGGAGGCGGCGCTCAAGCTCGGGCGTGCGGCGACCGGGCGCTCGCGCGTCGTCTCGACGGAGCACGGTTTCCACGGACTCACGCTCGGGTCGCTCTCCGCCAACGGCGATCCTCACTTCGTCGAACGGTTCGGACCGCTGCTTCCCGGTTTCTCTCAGATTCCATTCGGGAATCTCGATTCGCTCGAGCGCGAGCTGCGCAGCGAGGACGTCGCTCTCTTCCTCGTCGAGCCGATCCAGGGTCACGGCGTCTACCTTCCGCCGGCGGGCTACCTGGAGGGCGCGCAGGAGCTGTGCCGCCGTTACGGGACGCTCTTTGCGGTCGACGAGGTCCAGACCGGATTCGGCCGCACCGGAAAGCTGTTCGCATTCGAGCACTGGGGCCTCGAGCCCGACCTCGTCACCGTCGCCAAGTCGTTGTCGGGCGGATACTTGCCGGTCGGCGCGCTGCTGATGGCGGAGCGCGTCTACGACGAGGTCTTCGACTCGCTCGAGCACTCGGTCAGCCACGGCTCCACGTTTGCGCCGAACGATCTTGCGATGGCCGCTGGGCTCGCGACCTTGCGTGAGCTCGACGAGGGACTGCTCCTCGACCGCTCGGCCCGTCTCGGTGAGCTCCTGCTCGAGCGCACGCGTCCACTCGTCGAGACGCGGGACGCCGTCCGCGAAGTCCGCGGCCTCGGCCTGATGTGGGGGATGGAGTTCGCCGAGCCGGAATCGGGCAGCCTTGCCTGGCGCGTGATGGAGCGGATGCAGACGGGCTTGTTCGCCCAGCTCGTCGTCGTCCCGCTCTTCACGAAGCACCGCATCCTCTCGCAGGTCGCGGGCCACGACCTGCCCGTGCTCAAGGGACTGCCGCCGCTCGTCCTCTCAGAGGAAGATGTCGAGGACTTCGTCTCGGCGCTCGACGAGGTGATCGCGAAGGCCGCCCGCCCGACGCGCGTCGCGGGCTTGGCGCTGCGGGCCGCCCGAGCTCGATGATCGGCGCGGACATCCCCGCGCTCGTGCGCGTGCAGGAGGGGCCGGCGCCTATCGCCGTCGAACGTGGTGTTGCCGCGGCCAGGCGTTACGTGCTTTCGCATCTCCAGCGCAGGTCTGCAGAGGCGAGGTTCGCGTTGACGCTCTACCGCGCGAGCGATTCGCGCTGCTGTCCGCAAGGCCGGACGATCGCGGTGCGCTTCGGGTGGAACGGCAAGCGGCTCGTGCAGACACGTCCGCTGTTACGCGAGGGCGTGGAACCGGCCGTGCTGCCCACGGCTTCTTCCTGTCGCGACAGCGCTGGCGAGACTTCTAGAGCTCCGTGATTTCGGCGTGCCTGTCGTGGATGCACTGGCGCGCCCAGATCTCCGCGAGGCCGACGAGCCGCTCGCAGAGCGCCTTCCGCTCTACCGGATCGTCCGGCACTGCGTCCGGCGGGATCGCGACCCGCACCTGGTGGAGGACCACCTCCACGTCGTCCGCCAGGTCGTGCCGTTCCTCGCCGACGATGGAAATCTCGCCGGCCTCGGGGACGAGCAGCTTGCCGAGCTCCTCGAGCTCGGCGGTGGTAGCGTCCCGGCCGGCGAAGACACCGAAGTTGACACGGATCTCGAGTCCCGCGGGCTCCTGCTCCACGACGAAGGCGATGGCGTTTTCGACCTGCATCGAAGGTCGTATTACCGGCCCGCGCCGAGGCTAACCCTCCCGCGGCTCCCAGCGGAATTTCCGCGCCGCAACGAGGATTCCGAAGGCTCCCCAGCCGGCGAGCACGGCCACCGCCGTCGGCTTGTCCCAGAGCTCGCGGCCGTGGAGATAGATCGCGTTGACGGCATCCAGCAGGTACTTCAGGGGCAGCACGTCGCCGATCGCGCGCAGGGCGGCGGGATAGCGCTGACGCTCGCCGAACGATCCGGACAGGAACGCCATCGGCAGCACGACGAGATTCAGCGCCGCGGAGGAGCCTTCGAGTGAGCGGATGAAGCTGGTGATCGCGATCCCGAGCCCAGCGAACGCAGCCGCGCCGAGGGCGAGCGCGAGCACGAGCGACAACAAGTGCGACGGCCACGGAGTGGACTTGAGCAGCCGTCCGAGCACGAAGAGCGAGGTCGCCTGAAGCGCGAACACGATCATGATCGAGACGAGCACGGCCGCGATGTAGGTGCTTGTCGGCAGCGGCGTAGCGCGGATGCGTTTGAGGATGCCGAGCTCTCGCCGCGAGATCAGCAGCAGCGCCAACCCAGCGAACGCCGTGTTCGCTGCGCCGTATCCGAGCATGCCGGCGAGCAGCGCCCACGACGCCGGTCGGTCGTAGATGCGTCCGTTGTAGACGGCGGTCAGCAGCGCGAACAGCAACAGCGGGAACAGGAAGACGAACACCGCCGCCTCGCGGCTGCGCCAGAAGACGAGCTGCTCGCTGCGCAGCTGGTGCCAGAAGAGCCTCATGCCTGGGCGTCCTCCGTCAAGAGGAGGTAGACGTCCTCGAGTGTCGGCCGCCGCACGGTCAGCCCTTCGAGCTCCCGGCCTTCGGCGATCGCCTGCTCCGTCAGCTCGTGCAACAGCTGCGTCGGCTCCTTGGTGCGGATTACGACCTCGTTGCCGTCACGCCGGTAACGCACCTCCGTCTCCTGGGTACCTCCCGTGAGCTCAGCGGGAGTGCCCTGGCCGATGATGCGCCCCTCGCGCAAGACGGCGACGCGGTCGGCGAGCTGCTCGGCTTCGTCGAGGTAATGCGTGGTCAGCAGGATCGTCTTGCCCAGCGACCGCAGCGAGCGGATCATGTCCCACGCTGCGCGCCGCGCCCTGGGATCGAAGCCCGTCGTCGGCTCGTCGAGGAAGACGAGGTCCGGGTCGCCGACGAGCGCGACGCCGAGGTCCAGCCGGCGCTTCTGCCCGCCCGACAGGGTCTTCACGCGGTCGTCGCGTTTCGCCTGGAGCCCGACGAGTTGGATCACCTCGTCGATGTCCCGCGGCTCCGCGTAGTAGCCGGCGAACATCCTGTGCGTCTCGGCGACGGTCAGATTGGGCCAGAGCTGGGAGTGCTGGAGGACGACGCCGATGCGCTCGCGGAACGCAGTTTCCGCGCGCGCCGGGTCGAAGCCGAGCACCTCGATGTCCCCGCCGTCGCGGGCGCGATATCCCTCGAGGATCTCGACGGTCGTGGTCTTGCCGGCGCCGTTCGGGCCGAGGAGGCTGAAGACCTCGCCCTCGTTGATCGCGAAGCTGATCCCGCGGAGCGCCTCGTGCTCGCCGTAGGACTTGCGGAGCTCGCTGACCAGGATGGCGGTCACAGCTCGATGATCTGAGCGCCCGCCGGCGGGAAGGCCGGCTCCTCGCCGCCGCTCAGAGCGGCAGCGATCCGGCCGCAGTCGGGCTGGTGGCCGACGACGACGACCGTACCTTCGCGCCCCACGACGGTCGCGCGGACGTCCTCGTCCGTCGCGCCCGGCCCGAGCTCTTCGACGGCCTCCGGGGCCCCGAAGCCCAGGCCGGCGGCCGTTTCACGCGCACGCAGGAGAGGACTCGAGAGCACCGCGTCCGGCTCGATCCCGGCGGCCCGCAGCCGCTCGCCGAGCTGCCGCGCCTGCTCGTGTCCTTCGGGTGTGAGCGCGCGCAGCTCGTCCGGGCTCCCCGGAGCGGCTTCCGCGTGGCGAACGAGCACGAGCCTCATCGAATCGGCGCCGTAGGCTACCTGCGTGGCGTCCCTCCGCTACGTCGTCGCCGACGTCTTCACCGACACGCCGCTGACCGGGAACCAGCTCGCCGTCTTCACGGACGGGCGCGAGGTCGACGACGACGCGATGCAGAAGCTCGCTCGCGAGATGGCCTTCTCGGAGACCGTCTTCGTCCTTCCGCCCGAGTCCGGCGGGCACGCGCGGATCCGGATCTTCACGCCGGTGATGGAGCTGCCGTTCGCCGGGCATCCGGTGCTCGGCTCTGCGTTCGTCCTCGGCGCGCCGCTGCAGCTCGGCGAGATCCGGCTCGAGACCGGGTCCGGAATCGTGCCGGTGAGGCTGGAAAGGGAAGGCGCGCGCATCGTCTTTGGTTGGATGCAGCAGCCGATTCCGGAGTTCGAGCCGTTCGGCGACGCGGAAGCGCTGCAGGATCTGCTCGGCGTGCGCTCGCAGCTTCCGGTGGAGCTCTACCACCTCGGCCCGAAGCATGTGTTCCTCGAGCTCTGCGGCGAGGACGAGGTCGCCGCGCTCGCACCGGACTTCGCTGCGCTCGCTCGCCTGACGCACGCGGGCGTCAATTGCTTCGCAGGCTCGGGGAAGCGCTGGAAGACGCGAATGTTCGCGCCGGCGGACGGCGTCCCCGAAGATCCCGCAACCGGCTCGGCCGCGGGACCGCTGGCAATCCACCTCGGGCGTCACGGCCGCATCCAGTTCGGCGACGAGATCGAGATCTCGCAAGGGGTCGAGGTCGAACGTCCCTCGAAGCTCTACGCCCGAGTGGAGGGCGGGACGGACCGAATCGAACGTGTCGAGGTGGGCGGCTCAGCGGTCGTCGTCGCGCGCGGCGAGTTCCGGCTCTAGGAGAGAACGTTCTCTCACAGAGCAGCGTCGGCCGAAATGTCACGAACGGACATGGAGTTCGCGCCGAGAGTGTGACTTTTCGTCCACAGCGCCTGAGGCGGACGTGCCTCAGAGGGACGTCAAACGAGCAACGCGACCGCTTCGATCTCCGGCAGCTCCGGGACGAGCGCGCGCCAGAAGATTCCGCCGTTCTCCGACAGGTACAGGCGATTCCGCGCGGCGAAGAGCATCACGTCCGGATTGTCCTCGTCGATCGCGATCGCGAAGCCCGGCGGTAGGCCGCCGCCGGCTTCGCGCCACGTGCTGCCGGCGTCGTGTGAGATCGCAAGCGGCGGGCGACGGTCGACGACGGCGACGACCGTGGAGCCCGCCGCCGCGGAGGCGACGACGCGCGGGAGCTCCACGCTGACCCTTGTGGGCTCGAAGTCCTCGCCCTCGCCCAGGATCTCCTCGGTCTCGAGGTCGACGAGATACGTTCCAGAGACGGTACGAACGGCTGCTCTCACGACACTCTCTGCGTCAAGAGTGCGCCGACGAGCGCCGTGGCGCGGCGTGCCGCGGAAGCCGGGGTCAGACCCTGGGACCTGCCGGCGAGATACGCGGCCGAAAAGGCGTCGCCCGAACCGGTCGGGTCCGCTGCGACCGGCCAGGCGCCCACCTCTTCGGCGCGTCCGCCCACGTACACGCACGATCCGCGCGGCCCGTACGTGACCAGAACCTCCGGGACGCCGAGCTTGTCCACCGCGCCGACCACCTCTGCCTCCTCCTCGGCGAGCTTCAGGATCTGGAGGTGCTCGAGCAGCGCCGGGTCGAAGTTCGCGTCCAGCCGCAGCGGTCCGGCTTCGGCGACGCGGACGAGGCCCTGGCCGTCGAGCGAGAGGCGGCGACCCCGTGCGAGCGCGGCGAGCGTCTCGGCAGGAAAGTCGGAACGCAGGAGCGGCGCGACGTGCACCCAGGCGCCGTGGGCCACCGCGTCGGCGTCGCCCGGCGTCCAGGCATCCCCAGGCTGCTCGACGGTCATCACGCGCACGTCGCCGTCGTAGTAGAAGGAGAACGACGTCGTCGTCGTCCCCGGGAGCATGACGACCGGTAACCCGAGCGCGCTCAGCTGCCGCGCGTAGGCGAGACGCTCGTCAGGCCCGCAGCGGGTGACGATCGTCGCGCGCGACCCGAGCGCGCGCCACGCACGCGCTGCGTAATACGGCGCGCCGCCGATTCGCGGCGGGCCGCCGTCAACGACGTCCCGGGAGAGGTTCCCGACGAGCGCGAGCGGCGGCACGCGCCGAGCCTAACCACACCGCGACGGCGGTCAGCAGGAACGCGACGACGAAGGCGGGGAGCGAAGCGCCGATCTGGTACTTCGGCGTCCACAGGTGGCCGAGCCAGCGCGTCCAGAAACCGAGGTCGGTCGGCTGGTAGAGCCACTCGTAGACGAGGAAGCCGGAGATCCACGCGAGGATCGAACCGGGGCGCAGCAGAGGCGCCTCGAAGACGTCCGCCGCGTCGTAGTGCGCACCCTTCAACAGCCAGTCCGCCACGAGCACTCCCAGCAGCGGCACGAAGACCGCTCCGAGCAAGAGCAGGAAGCGCTGGTAGCTGCGCATGTCGATGGCGAGCGCGCCGGCCGTGGCGAGCACGGAAGCACCGACGATCAGCGCGCGCTGGGAGACGCGCGGCGCCAGATTCTGCGTCGATACCGCGGTCGAGTACACATTGGCGAACGCCTCGTCCGTCTCGTCCACGGTCAGGGCGAAGAGAGCAAGGGCGGCCGCGATCCCGCCGCCCGCGATCGCGGTCAGGATCAGCTCGGGATGATTGGGGTCGACGCCGCGTGAGAGGACGAGGATCGAGCCGAAGCCGAACTGGAAGAAGGTCGGCAGGAGATAGCCGATCCCGACGCCGAAGAACGCGCTGCGGCGATTGCGCGAGAAACGCGTGTAATCGGCGACGAGCGGCGCCCACGAGACCGTGACCGCGACCACGGTGTCGACCGCCAGCCAGAACGAACCCTTGTGGCCGCCCTCCGACCAGAGGCGGCCGAAGTGAGCGCCGTCGACGATCCACCAGGCGAGGTAGATCACGGATGCGACCACGGCCCAGATCGCGAACTTGCGCACGAAGCGGCGCACGAAGCCGATCGGCCCGAGCAGGGCGAGCGCCGTTGCGACGCCGCCGAAGACGAGCTTCCAGACCCAGATCGCCTTGAAGCCGAACAGCTTGTCGCACAGCAACCCGGCCGCCGTCGCGATCACGATCAGCTCGAAGATCGCCCAGCCGAGACATTGGAGGATGTTGAGCGCCGTCGCGAGGTACGAGCCACGCCGCCCGAGCGGTGCGCGTTGCAGGACCATCGTCGGCACGCGTCCGTCCGCGCCGATGAGTGCGGCGATCGCCAGCATCCCGTTCCCGATCAGGCCGCCGACGAGCGTTGCGGCGAGCGCGTTGCGCAACGAGAGGTCGAAGTAGGCGGGCAGGACGAGGACCAGCAGCGAGATGCCGAGGTTCGTCCACAGCAACGTCGTGTCGAAGGTGCCGAGCAAACGCAGACGCTCCGGCACCGGCTCGATTCCCCACTGCGGCGCTTCCTTCAAGATTCGCTCCCTTCGCTGGTGCTAACCAGATCAGGTTCGACGGGTGTGATCTCAGCGCCGCGCGGCGGCGCACCCCGGCGTCGGAAGGTTACCCAGCCGGACTGAGCGCGCCGCGCAGGACCGTTGCTCCGCGGGCGAGCCACCAGACGGCGAGGCCGAGGCCGACAGCGATCGCGAGGTTGACCTCGAAGCCGATGACGCCGACGCCGGCGGCAAGCGCCCAGGCGGGCGCTCCGCGCAGGTCGCGCAGGAGGGCGATATGGAGCAGCCCGGCCGTGGCCAGCAGGGCGGCGAGGATCGGCAGCGGGTAGGCCGGAAGCAGAGCGGCGAGCCCTGAACCTGCGGCAATCGCGAGGGCCGTCAGCGCCGTCCCGATTGCGAGCGGCGCGCCGCCGGTGCGGGCGCCGAATGCGACGTGCGCCGTCATCCCGCCCGCGCCGTGACACACCGGCATCCCGCTGATCGCGCCTGAGAAGAGATTCGCAAGGCCGAGAGTCGATGCCAGCCGTCCCGGTCGTACGCGCTCGGCCTCCGCCTCCGGGAAGTACACACGCGCGGCGTCGGCCGTCGCGAGGCACGAGTTCGCGAAGCTAAGCGGCAGCTGCGGCAGGACGAGGACGGTGAACGCGGTCCAGAACGTGCCGCCGTCGAGGGACGGAAACGAGAGGGACGAGGGTCCGAGTGCCCCGTCGTGGCCGGCTCGCAAGAGCATCACGACCGCGCCGGCTCCCACGAGCACGAGCGACACGGGGTGTCTGCGCAGCGCAAGCGCGACGATCACTCCTCCGGCGGCGAGAGGTATCGCCCACGCCGGCGGCGCTGCGAAGTGCCCGAAGCTCTCCGGCGGATCGGACACGAGGCCCCAGGCGATCTTGAGGAAGAGCAGGCCGACGGTGAGCTGGACGCCGCGGATCAACGCGCGTGGAAAGGCGCGCGCCGCCAGATCGAGCGCGCCGATGCGACCGAGCACGAGGAAGATCGAACCCAAGACGAGGGCCGCGGCCGCGATCTCGTCCGAGCCCAGGCCCTTCGCAATCGCGATCGCGCCGAGCGCCTTGAGCGGCTGCACGGGCACGGGCAGGCGGTAGACGAACGAGACGGTGATGTACAGCAGCCCCGCCGGTAGGAGCACGGCGGTCGGCGAGAGGCCGTTCTTGACGATCAGCGCGACCGCGATCGGAACGAGGACACCGAGGTCGGCGACCGCGCCCGAGAGCTCACGCCGGCCGAAGCTCATGTCCCGGAACCTACCGGGTTAGGCGAAGAACGATCGGGTAGAGCCGAGCCGTGACCGGGCGTTCCGGGGTGGTGCGAGGGGTCTTTCTCGCAGGACCGGCCGTGGTCCTCGCAGGTTGCGGCTCGAGCCAGTCGACGCTGGCTCCGCACTCCGGGCCGGCCCACGACATCGACACGCTCTGGTGGGTGATGCTCGTCGGCTCGACGATCGTCTTCGGCGTCGTCACGACGCTCGTCCTCGTCGGCGCGCTGCGGCGCCGAGGCGAACGCCCGCCGGTGCAGACCGATACCCCCCTCGCGCGCAGGCTCGTCCTCTGGGGCGGGGCGCTCGTCCCGCTCGTCGTGCTCGTCGCGCTGTTCGCGTTCGTCCTGCGCACGCTGCCGTCGACGTCGTCGGCCCAGGCGAGCAAGGGCCGACTCACGATCCGAGTCATCGGCCACCAGTGGTTCTGGGAGATCCGCTATCCGGGCGCAGGCGTCGTGACGGCGAACGAGTTGCACATTCCGATCGGCGTTCCGGTCCGCATCGAGGCGCGTACCGCGGACGTCATCCACAGCTTCTGGGTGCCCGCGCTGAACCGGAAGATCGACATGATCCCCGGGAAGGACAACGAGATCCTGCTGGAGACGGATCGCGCCGGCACCTACCGCGGCCAGTGCGCCGAGTTCTGCGGGCTCGAGCACGCGCTGATGGCGTTCTTCGTCGTCGCCCAGCCACCTGACCGGTTCCGGGCCTGGCTCACGCACGAGCAGCTGGCAGCGTCGGGCGGGCCGAAGCAAGGACGCGAGGTGTTCATGTCCTCGGGTTGCGGCGGCTGCCACACCATTCGCGGCACGGGCGCGATCGGGCGTTACGCTCCGGACCTGACGCACGTCGGCAGCCGCTCGACGCTGGCCGCGGGAACGATCCCGAACACGCGCGCCGAGCTGCGCCGCTGGATCCGCGATCCCCAGCACGTCAAGCCCGGCAACAAGATGCCGGCGCTGGGCCTCACGGACGAGCAGATCGACGCGCTCATCGACTACCTGGAGAGCCTGAAGTAATGGCCGCCACGGACATCGCCGCCGCCGAACGAGTCGAGCGGCTGGAGCGGCTCTGGGCCGAGCCACACGGGCTCTGGACGTTCCTGACCACCGTCGACCACAAGAAGATCGGCAAGCGCTATCTGGTGACCGCGTTCGCCTTCTTCGTCCTCGCCGGCGCCGAGGCGCTGACGATGCGGACGCAGCTCGCGCAACCCGGCGAGCGCCTGGTCGGGCCCAAGGAGTTCAACCAGCTCTTCTCGATGCACGGGATCACGATGATCTTCCTCTTCGTGACGCCGATGCTGTCCGGCTTCGGCAACTACTTCGTGCCGCTGATGATCGGCGCGCGCGACATGGCGTTCCCGCGCATGAACGCGCTCAGCTACTGGATCTTCCTCGGCGCCGGCTTCTTCATGTATTCGAGCTTCCTCTTCCAGCTCGCGCCGAACGACGGCTGGTTCAACTACGTGCCGCTCTCGGATTCGGTGTTCACGCCGGAGCGAAACATCGACTTCTACAACCTCGGGCTCCTCTTCCTGACGATCTCGACGACGGCCGGCGCGGTCAACTTCATCGTCACGATCCTGCGCATGCGCGCGCCGGGGATGTCGATCAACCGGATGCCGCTGTTCTGCTGGGCGCTGCTGGCGACGTCGCTCTCGGTGATCTTCGCGCTCCCTGCGCTCTCGGCCGCCAACATCATGCTCGAGCTCCAGCGCAAGTTCGGGTTCCACTTCTTCGACGTGAAGAAGGGCGGCGATCCGCTGCTGTGGCAGCACCTGTTCTGGATCTTCGGCCATCCGGACGTCTACATCATCTTCCTGCCGGCGATCGGGATCGTGTCGACGATCATCCCGACGTTCTCGCGGCGGCCCGTGGTCGCCTATACGTGGGTCGCGCTGGCGACGATGTCGACCGGCTTCATCGGCTTCGGCGTCTGGGTGCACCACATGTTCGCCACGGGACTACCGCAGGTGACGATGATCTTCTACTCGGCGGCGAGCATGCTGATCACGATCCCGAGCGGAGTACAGGTCTTCGCCTGGACCGCGACGGTGCTCACGGGGAGGCCGGTGCTGCGGACGCCGATGCTCTACGTCCTCGGCTTCATCGTCGTCTTCGTCGTGGGCGGCGTGACGGGGGTGATGTTCGCCGCAATCCCCTTCGACCAGCAGGTGACCGACTCCTACTTCGTCGTCGCCCACTTCCACTACGTGCTGTTCGGCGGCGCTGTGTTCCCGATTTTTGCCGCGATCCACTACTGGTTCCCGAAGATCACCGGCCGGATGATGAGCGAGCGGCTCGGCGTCGTCGGCTTCTGGATCTTCTTCGTCGGCTTCAACCTGACGTTCTTCCCGATGCACATCTCCGGCCTGCTCGGGATGCCGCGTCGTGTCTGGACCTACGAGCACGGGCTGGGCTGGGACGTCTACAACCTGCTCTCGACGATCGGTGCCTTCACGCTGGCGCTCGGGATCTTGCTCGTGGTCGTGAACGTGCTGCTGAGCCTCTCGGGCGGACCTCTCGCCGGACCGGACCCCTGGGGCGCGAACACGCTCGAGTGGGCGACGACCTCGCCGCCGCCGGACTACAACTTCCCGGTCGTCCCGACGGTTCGGAGCGCCAATCCGAACTGGGATCCGGCTGACCGCTTGGAGGACGAGCGGCGGCTCAGAGAAGGGTCGTACGTCCTCGACGACGGCCACGAGACCCCCGCGACCACTGTGCTCGACGCCGATGTCGACCGGGTGCTGGCGATGCCGTCCGAGTCGCCGTGGCCTTTCGCGCTCGCGCTTGCGCTGACCATCTTCTTTACGCTCTTCCTCGTCGCCCATTTCGTCTTTGCGGCGATCTCGAGCGTCCTGATCTTCGCTGCGCTCCTCGGCTGGCATGCCACGGAGCCGCAACAGTCATGACCGAGCAGGCAATCGTCGTCGTCCGGGAAGAGCCGCGGCCGAACGGCTGGTGGGGGATGCTGCTGTTGATCGCGACCGAGGCGAGCCTCTTCGGGACGCTGATCGCGACGTACTTCTACCTGCGCTTCGAGACCGTCGCCTGGCCGCCCGACGGCATCGCGGAACCGAAGCTCCTGCGGCCGCTCGTGTTGACGGCGATCCTCGTCTTCACGAGCGTGCCCATGTGGGTTGCGGTGCAGGCGGCGAGACTGGGGCGGCGCGGATTGTTGTGGGCGAACCTCCTCGCGGCGCTTGCGATCGGCGCTCTGTATCTCTGGTTCCAGGCGGACTTGCTTCGCAAGAACGCCTTGCTGTTCACACCGCGAACCGACGCGTACGGGTCGATCTACTACACGCTCCAGGTGGCGCACGCAGCGCACGTCTTCGCCGGCTTGCTTCTGAACGCGTGGCTCCTGTCGAAGATCTGGCGCCGCGTCACCGTCTGCCGCCTCTTCGGCGTGCAGGCAGTCGCCTTGTACTGGCACTTCGTGAACGCGCTCGCCGTCGTCGTCGTCCTCACGATCCTCTCCCCGTCGTTGTGAGAGTCGAGCGCGCCAATCCATTGGTCGGCGCCCTGGTCTGGCTGGGGCTGCTCGGCCCGCCGCTGGCGTGGACGGCGCAACTCGTGCTCGGCTACTTCGCGGAGGACGCCGACTGCGCGCGTGGATCGGGCGGATGGGGCTTTTCCAGCCACACGATCAACGCGATCCTGTTCGCCGCGGCCGCGGGGATCGCGGTCGCAGGGATCTTGGGCTCCGTCTGGGTGCTGCAGCGCGCGGCCGAGCGTCCGGAGGACACGCGCGGCCGCATTCCGTTCATGGCCCTCGGCGCCGTGCTCGTGAGCACGCTGTTCGGCGCGCTCGTCGTGATGACCGGGATCGGCGTCCTGTCCTTCGAGGCGTGCAGGGCCGGATGAAGGTCGCGCTTGCTCTCGTCCTATCGCTGGGTGTGGTGGGCTCCGCGACGGCCGCCCCGCGCGGCGCGGACCTGTACGCCCAGAAGTGCGCGTCCTGCCACGGCTCGGCCGCGATCGGCGTACCCGAGCCGCGCCGCGGCGAGGGCCAGCTCGGCCAGACGGGCATCGGGCCGCCGCTCCGCGGCGTCGGCGCGCTCGCCGCCGACTTCTACCTCCGCACCGGCTACATGCCGCTTCGGGACCCGTACGACCAGCCGCGGCGGAAGACTCCGGCGTTCGGCGACGACGGGATTCGCGCCCTCGTCGCGTACATCGCCTCGTTCGGCGGCCCCGGCGTGCCCAGGCCCAACCCGCGGCGTGGGACGTCGAGCGAAGGGCTGACGCTCTTCACCGAGAACTGCGCGGGCTGTCATCAGGTCGCCGCCGAGGGCGGGATCGTCACGGGCGCGATCGCGCCGCCGCTCCAGAGCTCGTCCGCGCTCGACATCGCCGAGGCGGTCCGGATCGGCCCGTACCTGATGCCGCGCTTCTCGGAGCAGCAGATCAGCAACCGGCAGCTCGATTCGATCATCCGCTACGTCCTGTTGACGAAGGATCCCGACGACCGCGGGGGGTGGGGACTGGGCCACCTTGGGCCGATTTCCGAGGGGATCGTCGCGTGGCTGGTTGCCGGAAGCGTCCTCGTCCTCGTCGCGGTCGTCATCGGCGGTCGCGCACGGAAGGAGCAGTAACTTGCGGCGCTGGCTGATCGCGGGGATCGTCCTGCTGCTGAAGCGGATGCGGCGACGGCCCGACCGGAAGCGGGAGCGCATCTTCGCGGAGGCTCCGCCGAGTCCCGTCGGCGAGCTCGTCGTCTTGCTGCTCCTTCTGTGCGGGACGGCGTGCGCCGTCGGGTTCATCGTCGTCTACGGGCTCGACCGGCTCGGCTCGCAGACGCAGCTGCTCGGCCTCGCGCTCGGTCTCTCGTTCGCGTTCTTTGCGGCCGCCGCGACCGTCTTCGCCTATCGCCTCGTGCCGACTGCCGAGGAGCAGGAGCCCTACCCCGAGCCGGACGAGCACCCCGACGACGAGCGGGAGGTCGTGCAGATCGCGGAGGAGAGCGGCGATCGCATCACGCGCAGCCGGCTGCTCAAGCTCGGCGTCGCCGGAGCCGGAACCGCGCTCGGCGCCGCGCTCGTCGTGCCTACGCTCTCCTGCGGTCCCTTCCTCGACGTCGACCCGCTGCGGCGAACGCCCTGGCGGCGCGGCGTGCGTCTCGTCGACAGCCTCGGGCGGGTGCTACGAGCCGACGACATCGAGGAAGACACGTTCTACACAGCGTTTCCGCACGGCGCGCCCCACGAGCAGATCGGCGCGCCGCTCGTCCTCGTCCGGCTCGATCCCTCCGAGCTGAAGCTGCCCGACGGGCGCAAGGGCTGGGCGCCCGAGGGGATTCTCGCCTACTCGAAGATCTGCACACATGCCGGCTGCGCGGTGGCTCTCTACCGGACACCGCTGTTCGAGCCGACGTCGGACAAGCCCGCGCTGGTGTGCCCTTGTCACTACTCGACCTTCGATCCGGCGGCCGGAGGACGCGTGCTGTTCGGCCCCGCCGGCCGGCCGCTGCCCCAGCTCCCGCTCGAGATCGGCGGCGGCGGCACGCTCGCCGCCGCCGGCGGCTTCTCCGACGCGATCGGGCCTTCGTGGTGGGGGGTGCGACGCACGTGACGCGGCGGCTCGTCCGCTTTCTCGACGAGCGCAGCGGCTCGGCGCCGTTGGTGCGGCGCGCGCTGCGCTACGTCTTCCCCGATCACTGGTCCTTCCTGCTCGGCGAGATCGCGCTCTACTCGTTCGTCGTCCTCGTCGGCACGGGAATCTTCGTGACGCTCTTCTTCGAGCCGTCGCTGAAAGACACCGTCTACCGCGGCGACTACGAGCCGCTGCGCGGGCTGAAGATGTCCGAGGCCTACAGATCCGTGGTGGAGATGTCCTTCACGGTCAAGGCTGGTCTGCTGATGCGCCAGACCCATCACTGGGCGGCAGACGTGTTCGTCGTCGCGATTGTGCTGCACGTCTCGCGCGTGCTCTTCACGGGCGCGTTCCGCAAGCCCCGCGATCTCGTCTTCTACGTCGGCGTCGTCATGGTGATGATCGCGCTCCTCGAGGGCTTCCTCGGGTATTCGCTCGTGGACGACCTCCTGTCCGGGATGGGGCTCGCGATCGCGTACTCGGTCGCGATGTCGATTCCGTTCTTCGGGGCCAACCTCGCGCTGCTCGTCTGGGGCGCGCCGTTCCCGGGCGAGCCGGCCTTCGAGTCGCGGATGTACATCTTCCACGTGCTGATCTTCCCGCTCGCGCTTGCCCTCTTGATCGGCCTGCATCTGTTGTTGCTCGCAACGCGGCATCACACGCAGTTCCCGGGGCCCGGCCGCAGCGAGCGAGCCGCGGTGGGACTTCCCGCGGTGCCGAGCTACGCGCCCCGTTCGATCGGCCTGGCCTTCGCCGTCGCGGCGGTGCTGTTCCTGCTCGGAGGATTGGTGCAGATCAATCCGATCTGGCAGTGGGGGCCGTACGAGCTCGCCCAGGGAACGAACGGTGCGCAGCCGGACTGGTACCTCGGGTGGCTGATCGGCGGGCTGCGGTTGATGCCCGGCTTCGATATCACGGTCGGCGACTACACGCTCGTCCCGAACGCATTCTGGGGCGGCGCCGCGTTCCCGCTGGTCGTCTTCCTGATCCTCTTTCTGTGGCCGACGATCGAACGGCGCGTGACCGGCGATCGCGGCTTCCACCACCTTCTCGACCGCCCGCGCGACCGCCCGTGGCGAACGGCGACTGTGAGCGCGTTCATCAGCTGGGTCGCGGTCGTCTTCCTCGCCGGCTCGGCCGATCGGATCTACGTGCTGTTCTCGATTCCGTACGAGACGCTGATCTGGATCTTTCGCGTGCTCGTGCTCCTGCTGCCGGTGATCGTGTTCTTCCTCGTCAAGCGGCTGTGCGTCGAGCTTCAGGTCAGCGAGACCTACGAGCTGCGGCGGAAGGCGTTGGAGGAAGGCGCGCCCGCGGTTCCGGCCGGTTTAGACCGGTAGCTCGGGCGCGACCCGCTCGGCGAGAGCCTCCGCGACGCCGCGGCCGACCTCGGGTGACTTCTTCAGCAGCGCCGCGAAGTCGCGTTCGTTGATGACGAGGACGCGCACGTCGGTCGTCGCCGTCACGCTCGCCGTGCGAGGCATCTTCGTCACGAGCGCGATCTCCCCGAAGAAGTCGCCCTCCTTCATCGTGTTGATGCTGCGGTCGCCCTTGGTGACGTCGGCCTCGCCTTCGAGGAGGACGAAGAACTCGCGCCCCCGATCGCCCTCGGTGGCCATCACCTTGCCCTTGGGGAGATCGAGCTCGTCCGCGATGTGGGCGACGTCCTCGAGGCCCTTCTTCGAGAGCTTCGAGAAGAGCGGAACCTTGCGAATCAGCTCGACCTTGCCGCCCTTGCCCAGACGCATGTGGCGACTGTAACTGCCTTCCGGTTGCCGCGGCGGCGCTTGCGCTGCCGCTTAGAGAAGGCGCGGGCTCTGCCCGCGCCTCCGTCTAAACCCACCTTGGTGGCAAACCGAGCTTTGGATCAGGGTTCGCCGACGCCTTGGCTACGGTGAACGGGTGCCGTCGGACCTGGATGTGATTACGGGCGTCTTTGGCGCGGGGGCGGGGCTCGCCGGGCTGCTGCTGGTCTTTCTCGGGACCTCGATCGGGGCCTTTCAGTCCTACTCCGGCGACGTGCCCGCCGCGGCAACGCTTCGCTTTCGCCGGGCCGGAGGTTGGATCCTGGGCGCTTTCCTCCTGGGCCTGCTGGAGGTGGCGGCCTCGTTTGCGTGGCTGCTCTCGCCGCACCGCGGCCTCCGGGATCTCGCGGTGGTCCTGTTCGGGATCGAGTTGGCCGCGACGGCCTCCGCCGCCGTCACGACTGCGCGCGCCGTGCTGTGGCGCTGAGCCTCAACAAGCTGAAGCGTCTCGGCGACGCGGGGCTGACGGAGCTCTTCGAGGAGGACCAGAAGCTCTGGTCGGCGATGGCCAAGGACGCGTATGCATACACGCGGAAGTTCGTCGGCGCCGAGGTTCGCCCGGACGATCTCGTCCCGACGCTCGTCCCTGCGCTCGAGGTCTCCGATCGCCTGCGGACGTATCTCGCCCAGAGGAAGCTCGGACAGAACTACTGGTACACGTGGTTCGCGGAGCTGATTGTCGACCGCCTGTGGAGTGACTTACACTGAGCGCTATGGCGAAGACGCCGGATGCGGACCGGCAGGCGCGTGAGTTCATCGACCGGGTGGTCGAGTCCCACCGCCAAAACGGCTATGGGCTGCGTCTCTCGAAAAAGCGTTACGAGGAAGCGGTCAGCCAGGTAGCCGCGAGCTTCCGAGGCCTCATCGACGCCTCGAAAGGCCGAGCCGCGTAGCTCCGAGGAGCTATGCGCCTTCGCGCAGCAGTCTCCTGAGCACGTACCGCAAGATCCCGCCGTGCTGGAGGTACTCGCGCTCGCGCGCCGTGTCGAGGCGGACGCGGGCCCGGAACTCCTTGTCGTCCGCGCGCACGGTGACATCGCTCGCCTCGCCGTTCTCGACGCCCTCGACGGAGAACTCCTCACGGCCCGTCAGGCCGAGCGACGTTGGATTCTCGCCGTCCATGAACTGAAGCGGCAGGATTCCCATCATCAGCAGGTTCGAGCGATGGATCCGCTCGTACGACTCCGCGATCACCGCGCGGACGCCGAGCAAGTTCGGTCCCTTCGCCGCCCAGTCACGCGACGAGCCCGATCCGTACTCCTTGCCGGCGATCACGAGCAAGGGCGTGCCCTCGTCGAGATAGCGCTGCGACGCCTCGTAGATCGTCATCTCCTCGCCGCTCGGGAGGTGCACGGTCCACGTCCCCTCCGACCCGGGGACGAGGAGGTTCTTCAGCCGCACGTTCGCGAACGTCCCGCGCATCATCACCTCGTGGTTGCCGCGCCTCGAGCCGTAGGAGTTGAAGTCCTTGCGCTCGACCCCGTGCTCGACGAGGTATTTCCCGGCCGGCGAGTCGGGCTTGATCGCGCCCGCGGGGGAGATGTGATCGGTCGTAACCGAGTCCCCCACCATCACCAGGCAGCGCGCCCCCGCGATGTCCTCGACCTGCCCGGGCTCGCGCGGCATGCCGTCGAAATACGGCGGGCGCCGCACGTAGGTCGACTCGGGAGCCCACGCGAAGAGGTCACCCTCGGGCTCGGGTAGCTCGCGCCACGCCGGATCGCCCGTGAAGACGTCCCCATACGTGCGCGAGAACATCTCCCCCTGGACGGCGCGCGAGATCGTCTCCTGGATTTCGTCCGCGCTCGGCCAGATGTCGTGGAGGTAGACGTCGTTGCCCTCGTCGTCCTGGCCGAGCGGCTCCTCGACGAGGTCGAGATCCATTCGGCCCGCAAGGGCGTACGCCACCACGAGCGGCGGCGAGGCGAGGTAGTTCGCCTTCACCTCCGGATGGATGCGGGCCTCGAAGTTCCGGTTGCCCGACAGCACCGAGCACACGACGAGATCGCCCTGGTCGATCGCCTCCGAGATCGGTTCCGCGAGCGGGCCCGAGTTTCCGATGCACGTCGTGCACCCGTAGCCGACCGTCTGGAATCCGAGCTCGTCGAGGTACTTCGTCAGCCCCGCCCGCTCGTAGTACTCGGTCACGACCTTCGAGCCCGGCGCGAGCGATGATTTCACCCACGGCTTGCGCTTCAGGCCGCGCTCGACCGCCTTCTTCGCGAGCAGCCCCGCTCCGAGCATCACCTGGGGGTTGGAAGTGTTCGTGCAGGACGTGATCGCGGCGATCACGACCGAGCCGTGCTCGAGCTCGAACTCCTCCTCCTCGAGCTCTACGGCAACCGACGCAAGCCGCAAGGCAACCGCGACGCCGCCGTCGGTCTCGACCCTCGCCCCGCCGTTCCCGAGCTCGATGCTCGAGGGCGGATCGCTCGCTGGGAACGACTCCGCGACGGCCTCGTCGCGCGCGTTGCCGTAGTCGACGCCGAAGGTCTCCAGGGCTTCGAGGAACGACTGCTTCGCCTCTCGCAGGGGCACGCGATCCTGAGGTCGCCGCGGTCCGGCCAGCGAGGGCTCGACGTCGGCGAGGTCGAGGTCGACGACCTGGGAGTACTCGGGCTCCTGCTCGGGCTCGTGCCAGAGCATGTTCTCCTTGCAATACGTCTCCACGAGCGCCAGTCGCTCCCCGCTGCGCCCCGTCAGGTGCAGGTACTTGATCGTCTCGTCGTCGACGGGGAAGAATCCGCAGGTCGCGCCGTACTCCGGCGACATGTTCCCGATCGTCGCCCGGTCCGCAAGCGCCAGCCCGGCCAGGCCCCGGCCGAAGTACTCCACGAACTTGCCGACGACCCCGGTTTGCCGCAGGATCTGCGTCACGGTCAGCACGAGATCGGTCGCCGTCGCGCCTTCGGGAAGCTCGCCCTTCAGCCTGAAGCCGACGACCTGCGGGACGAGCATCGACACTGCCTCCCCGAGCATGGCCGCCTCGGCCTCGATCCCGCCGACGCCCCAGCCGAGCACGCCGAGGCCGTTGATCATCGTCGTGTGCGAATCCGTCCCCACGAGCGTGTCCGGGAACGCCTGTCCGTCGCGTGACTCGACCACACGGGCAAGGAACTCGAGGTTGACCTGATGGACGATGCCGGTGTTCGGCGGGACGACCTGGAAGTTGTCGAACGCTCCCTGTCCCCAGCGCAGGAACGCGTAGCGCTCGCGATTACGCTCGAACTCGAGCTCGGCATTGCGGAAGCGCGCCCGCGCGTTCGCATACTCGTCCACCTGGACCGAGTGGTCGATCACGAGCTCTGACGGCAGCAGCGGGTTGATCTGCGACGCGTCTCCGCTCAGGTCCGCCATCGCGTTGCGCATCGCGGCGAGATCGACGACCGCGGGGACGCCTGTGAAGTCCTGGTGCAGGACGCGCGCCGGCCGGAACGAGATCGCCTGCGAGGGTTCCGCCTTCGGCTCCCAGCCGGCGATCGCCTGGGCGTCCTGCTCCTCGCCGTGACGAGTGACGTTCTCGAGCAGGATGCGGAGCGTGTAGGGGAGGCGTTCGACGTCCTCGAGCCGGAAGATCTCGTAGCTCCGGTCGCCGATCGTCAGCGTTGAGGCGGCCATGCCAGCGATTGTATGGAACCCCCGCCCGGTTCCGATTTGACGAGCGCAGGGCTTCTCCCTAAAGTCCACCGATTCAGTGGATTAATAAGGAGAGCCGATGAGACGAATTAGCCTAGCTTTGCTCCTAGCCCTTGTCTGCCCGGCTCTGGCCGCCGGAGCCTCGCGCGACGCCAAGCTCACGCTCGTCGCCTACTCGACGCCCAAGGAGGCGTACGCGCAGCTGATCCCGGCCTTCCAGAAGACACCGTCCGGCAACGGGCTGTCGTTCTCGCAGTCGTACGGCGCGTCGGGCGAGCAAAGCCGGGCCGTCGCAGCCGGCCTCGACGCCGACGTGGTCGCGTTCTCCCTCGCCCCCGACATCACGTCGCTCGTCCAGAAGAAGCTCGTCGCCCCGTCCTGGAGCAAGGACCGGTGGAAGGGGATGGTGACGCGCTCGGTGGTTGTGTTCGTCGTGCGCGACGGCAATCCGAAGAAGCTGAAGACGTGGAACGACCTGCTCAAGCCGGGTGTGCAGGTCATCACGCCCAACCCGTTCACCTCGGGCGGCGCGCGCTGGAACGTGATGGCCGCCTACGGCGGGGCCCTGCGCGCAGGAAAGTCTCCGAAGCAGGCCGTCGACTTCCTCGGGAAGCTCTGGAAGCACGTTGTCGCGCAGCCGACGAGCGCGCGCGAGGGCTTGCAGACGTTCCTGAGCGGCCGCGGCGACGTCTTCCTCGCGTACGAGAACGAGGCGCTCTTCGCGCAAAAGAAGGGGCAGCCGGTGCAGTTCGTGATCCCGAAGGCGACGATCCTGATCGAGAACCCGATCGCCGTCACGACGACGTCGAAGCACAAGGCTGAGGCGCGCGCGTTCCTGAAGTTCCTACGCACGAAGCCGGCGCAGCGGATCTTTGCCGAGAACGGCTATCGCCCCGTCGTGAAGGGTGTGACAGGCGGCCCCGACTTCCCCGTGCGACCGCAGCTCTTCACGATCAAGTACGTGGGCGGCTGGCCGCAGGTCGAGAAGAGATTCTTCGACCCGCGCACGGGGGTCATGGCGAAGCTCCAGGGCTCGAATGGCGGCTAGAGCCGCCGCGCTTTCGCCTCCTGCGGCCCGCCGCTCGGCTGCGCCGGGTCTCGCCGTTGGTGTCAGCACGCTCTATTTGAGCGTGATCGTGTTGCTCCCGCTCGCGGCGCTGAGCTGGCGGGCGCACGGCTGGGACGCGGTGACGAGCTCGGAGGCCGTTTCGGCCCTGCGGCTCACGCTCGGCGTCTCGCTCGTCGTCGCGCTTGCGAACGCGGTTGCCGGAACCGCGATCGCGTGGACGCTCGTTCGCGACCGGTTTTCGGGCCAGGGCGTCGTGAACGCGCTCGTCGATCTGCCGTTTGCGCTCCCCACGATCGTGGCCGGGCTGACCCTGCTGGCGCTCTACGGGCCCAGGTCGCCCGTCGGCGTCGATGTCAGCCTCAGGCGCTCGGGAATCCTCGTCGCCTTGCTCTTCGTGACGCTGCCGTTCGTCGTGCGAACCGTGCAGCCGGTGCTCTTCGAGCTCGACCGCGAGATGGAGGACGCAGCCGCCTCGCTCGGTGCCGGCCGCATCGCGATCTTTGCCCGGATCATCCTGCCGAGTATCCTGCCGGCCGTCCTCTCCGGCGTTGCGCTCGCCTTCGCTCGCGCGGTCGGCGAGTTCGGTGCGGTCGTGCTCATCTCCGGCAACATCCCGTTCAAGACCGAGGTCGCCTCCCTGTACGTCTTCGGTCGCATCGAGAGCGGCGATCCGGGCGGCGCGGCGGCGGTGTCGGTCGTGATCCTCGGCATCTCCTTCGGCGTCTTGGTCGCGATCGGCGCGCTGCGCCGCTCGGTGACGAGACATGATCGGTAGGTACGCAGTCCGCGTTGCGGCGCTCGGCTACCTCGCCGTGCTCCTGGTCGCGCCCGTCGGGTTCGTGTTCTGGCGCACGTTCGAGCACGGCGTCGGCCCCGCGTGGGACGCCGTCACGACACCCGACGCCGTGCACGCGCTGAAGGTGACGCTGATCCTGACTGCGATCGCGGTCCCGGCGAATACGGTCTTCGGCGTCCTCGCGGCGCTCGCGATCGTCCGCCATCGCTTTCCGGGAGCAGGCATCTTCAACGCCGTCGTCGACCTACCGCTCGCGCTCTCTCCCGTCGTCGTCGGTCTGGCGCTCCTGCTTCTCTACGGCCGGGGCGGCTGGCTCGGCGGCCACCACATCGTCTTCGCGCTTCCGGGGATGGCGCTCGCGACGATCTTCGTCTCGCTTCCCTTCGTCGTCCGCGAGGTCGTGCCGGTGCTGCGCGAGATCGGGACGGAGCAGGAGCAGGCCGCGGCGACGCTTGGAGCGTCCTGGCTCCAGACGTTTCGCCGAGTGACCTGGCCTGCGATTCGCTGGGCGACCGCGTACGGCGTCGTCCTGACGACGGCCCGGGCGCTCGGCGAGTTCGGCGCGGTCAGCGTCGTTTCCGGCCGGCTCACGGGCGAGACCGAATCGATGACGCTGTACGTGCAGGATCGGTACCGCGCTTTCGACGACGTCGGTGCGTACGCAGCGGCAGTGGTTCTCGCGCTGATCGCGGTCGCGACGCTCATCCTGCTGACCCAGCTGAGGCCGAAGGAGGAGACGAGATGATCGAGGCGCGCAGGATCGTGAAGCGCTTCGGGACGTTCACGGCGCTCGACGACGTCTCGGTCGAGGTTCCGACCGGCTCTCTCACGGCGCTCCTCGGTCCCAGCGGCAGCGGCAAGTCGACACTGCTGCGTGTGATCGCCGGGCTCGAGCGGCCGGATGAAGGCGCGGTCTGCCTCGAGGGCGAGGACGTCACCGCCAGGCCGCCGCAGGCCCGGGGGGTCGGCTTCGTGTTCCAGCACTACGCGGCGTTCAAGCACATGACCGTTTGGGACAACATTGCCTTCGGGTTGAAGATCCGGCACCGTCCGCGCGCGGAGATTCGCGCGCGCGTGGCGGAGCTCCTCGACCTCGTCCAGCTCACGGGTCTGGCGAAGCGGTACCCGGCCCAGCTCTCCGGCGGCCAGCGACAGCGGATGGGACTTGCGCGCGCACTCGCCGTCGACCCGAAGGTGTTGCTCCTCGACGAGCCGTTCGGCGCGCTCGACGCGCGCGTGCGCAAGGAGCTCCGCGGCTGGCTACGGCGGCTCCACGACGAAACGCACACGACGACGGTGATCGTCACGCACGATCAGGAAGAGGCGATGGACGTGGCCGATCGCGTGGTCGTCATGAACCGCGGGCGCATCGAGCAGACGGCGCCGCCGCGAGACCTCTACGACCACCCGGCGAACGAGTTCGTGATGTCCTTCGTGGGCCCGGTCAACCGTTTGGGCGACGCCTTCATCCGTCCGCACGACGTCGAGCTCCTACTCGAGCCCAACGGCGTCACGCAGGAGGCGATGGTGCAGCGGCTCGTCCATCTCGGGTTCGAGGTGCGCGTCGAGCTCGTCCGTGACGACGGGGAGGTCATGTGGGCGCAGCTCACACGTGAGCAGGTGGAAGCGCTCGAGCTCGAGCGTGGTCAGATCGTCTACGTCCGCCCGACGCGGCAGACGGTCTTCGCCGATTAGTGCGGCTGCCAGGCGTCCGGATCCGCTGCCAGCTCCTCGACCGGTCCGGGGAGCTCGCCGCGCGCGAGCTCCGCGATCGTCACGTTCTCCAGCACGGCGCGCAGGTTCGCGCGCACCGCGATCCACACCTCCCGCAGCCGTGCAGCAGATCCGGCGTACTCCACCTGCTCCGGACCGACCCCGCGGACGTTGGCGATCGGACCCTCGACCGCGCGGATCACCTCTGCGACCGCGATCTCCTCCGCGGGCCGCGCGAGCCAGTAGCCGCCTTCCACGCCGCGCTGGCTCCGGACGAGTCCCGCATGACGCAGGTCGCCGAGGATGTTCTCGAGGAACTTGAGCGGAATCTCCTGCGCCTGCGCAATGCGTTCTCCCTTGACCGGACCGTCGCCGCTTGCCGCGAGCTCGATCACAGCACGTAACGCGTAGTCCGCTTTCGCCGAGACTCGCACCGCCTCTATTCTCGCGCGGCTGCGAGGACCCCGCCCGCAGCCGCGCCAGATCGACGTCTCTTAGCCGATGACCGCCACGTAGAAGGCGTGGTCGCTCGGTAGGCCGTCGTCGTTTCGCGTCTGGACATAGACGGTGCTGGTGTTGTCCGAGCTCGGACACGTCCTGCCCTCGGTGCCGCCGCCGCATGGTCCCGCGGTCGTCTCGCCTCGCTGATCACCGGCGTCACCTGCGTACGCGCCGGAGGAGAGGATCGGGTGTCCGGTCACGGGGCTGCCCCAGCTGAGGATGTACGTTCCGGCGCTGGGCTTCGCCGCCAGGGCGATGCCACCGGACTGTGCGGCGATGCCGCCGTCGCCCCGGACCAGCGCCCATTTCACGGCGGCGCCGCTGCCGGCCGGCCCTGTCGGTCCGGCGGGTCCCGCCGGTCCTGCGGGCCCCGCGGGACCGCGCGGAATCTGACCTGCCCTGAAGTCGCGGGCAAGCAGGCTGCGGTCCTTCACCTGCACGGTCGTGACGCTGTTCCGCGGCAGCGCCTGAACTGCCGCGTAGCTCGTGCCGCCGAGCGCGACCAGCAGCGCCAGGCACGCGACGACCATCGCGGGGGAAGGCCGGAAACGTCGAAGCCAACTCATTCGATCACCTCTCCAGGTCGTGGTCTGGGCGATATCGCCGGAAACCCTAGGCTGTACACCTTTAAAGACGTGTAAAGCCCGCTCAAACCGCGCAACGTGCAGGGAGTTCGTGCGCGATTCGCGCCCACCTTCGGCCGCCGGCGCGCGGACCCCATCAGACCTTCGGCAGCAACTCGTTCCGCGCAAACGTCAGGAACGCATCCTGTTCGGGGCCGACCTGATGGAAGTACACGTGCGTGTACCCAGCCTTGTCGTACTCGTCGATCTGCTTCAGATACTCGTCCGGGTCGGGCCCGAGCGTCATCGCTTCTTCGACCTCGTCAGCGTCCCGTCCCTCGACCAACTGCTCGAAGTCCTTCGGCAGCGGCAGCTCCTGCGACGCGGAGCCCTCGACGAGGATGTTCGGCCAGACCTCGAACGCCGTCTTCTTGGCCTTGTCCTTCGAGTCGGCGTAGCAGACAGTGATCTGGCCGTACCGCGGCTTGCCCTTCCCGCCGCCGTCCTCGAACTGCTGGACGATCTCCTTCTTCGGCGCCACGTTGACGAGTGCGTCGCCGATGCGTCCGGCGAGCTCCGCCGCCTGCGGCTGCATCGCCGCGATCGCGACCTCGATCGGGTCGTCGGGAAGATCGAAGATGCGCAGGTTCTCGACCGTGTAGTGCTTGCCGCGGTGCGTCTGGTAATCACCCTGCCAAAGCAGGCGCATCAGTTCGACCGCCTCCTCGAGCAGCTCGAGCCGCTCGTCGGGCGACGGCCACTTCGCTCCGAGGACGTGCTCGTTGAGGTTCTCGCCGGTACCGACGCCGAGGAAGAAACGTCCGGGCATCAGGCAGGCGGAGGTGGCGGCAGCGTGGGCGATGATCGCGGGGTGGATCCGGATCAGCGGGCAAGTCACGCCGGTGCCGATCCGGAAGGTGTCCGTCGCCTGTGCGATCGCGCCGATCACGGACCAGACGACCGCGCTGTGGCCTTGCTCGTCCACCCACGGATGGATGTGATCCGAGATCAGCCCGAAGTCGAAGCCCGCCTCCTCCGCCGCACGGGCGTGGCGGACGAGATCGGCGGGGGAGTGCTCCTCGGACGACAGCGCGTAGCCGAGCTCCACGGCGCTTCAACCTCTCGAAACGCGCTCGCGCTGGGGGACGACGACGTACTTGGGATCCCGCGCGGACTGGAAGCCGGCCGTGAACACGGACCAGCGCAGTGCGGCCTCGCCGGCGAGGACGAGCCCGCCGCCGACGACAGCCGCGACTCGGCTGCGCTTCCCCGCCGTCCTCAGGACGGCCGCTCCGGCAAGGGTGCAGACCTTGGCGAGCGCGTTGTACTTCCCCGCCTCGCCTCTGCGGTAAGGCTCACCAACCATCCCGAGTCGAGCTTGCATCGCGACCATGGCCGCGTTGCCAACCGCCACCCCGCCGACGGCGAGCCGCCGCGCCGGCCCCGCGTGCTCGGGGGCGAGCACCACCGCGGCCGCCGCACCTGCGCTCGCCGCCGAGCTCGCGCCGAAGACGAAAGGCAGCTCGCGGCGCGCCTCGTGCCAGACCGGGATGGCGGTATCCGAGACCAGCGTCGCCGTGTAGACGGAAAGCGGGGCGCCGAGGACGGCGGACATCGTTTCCGAGAGCACCTTCAGCCGTGGCGCGCGGTCGAGCAGCTCGAGCCCGGCCGCCAGGGTCGTCGTCGCGCCGCTCGCGGTCAGGATCCACGTGCCCACGCTCATCGGCGACGTGACCTTGAAGACGCGCAGCATGTTCAGGAAGCGCTCGGGACGACCGAGGTCGGAGATCAGAAGCGCGGGGCTCACGGCGTCGCCGGCCGCACTCAGGTAGAGACCCGCCTTCGCGAGCGGCTCGTTTCCCGCGGCGCGCGCCGCGAGGCCGAGGAGCGACGAAGCGCCCGCGAGGCCGCCGGCGAAGAAGTACCACGGGATCTCCGGTTGCCACACGGGCTCCTTCAGAATCGGGCGGCCGTAGTACGACCGCATCTCGCTGCCGACGGCGGTGATCGATCCGTCGGTCATCTCGACCCGCCGGCGAACGCGCCGAGCACACCGAGGATCAGCGCCCCGGCTGCAACCGCAGCCGCCGTCCACATCTCGGGCAGGTTCGTCGTCGTCACGACCGGATCCGGTGGCAGGCCGTACACCTCGGGCTCGTCGAGCAGGAGGAAGAAGGCGCCGAAGCCACCGACACCGTCCTCGGGATCGCGCCCGTACAGCTGCGCTCCGTTCCAGCCCTCCGCCTGTAGCTTCTCCAGCCGCTGGTCGGCGCGCTCGCGGAGCTCGTCGAGCTCACCGAACTGGATCGAGTCGGTCGGGCATGCCTTGGCGCAGGCGGGCTCGTGCCCGCCGTGCATGCGGTCGTAGCAGAGCGTGCACTTCCAGACCCGGCCGTCTTCCTTCTTCTCGAAGACGGGCAGGAGGTCCGGTGAGGGTTCGAACCGCGGGAGGTGGCGCTTGTCGAGCACGCCGAACGGACACGCGGGGACGCAGTAGCCACACCCGTTGCAGATGTCCTCCTGGACGACCACGGTGCCGAACTCCGTCCGAAAGAGCGAGCCGGTCGGGCAGACGTCCAGGCACGCTGCATGCGTGCAGTGCTTGCAGACGTCGGAGGACATCAGCCACCGCAGCGCGTCGCCGTCCTCGTCCTCGCCGCGTAACGGCTTGCGTTGCTCGATGAAGGCAACGTGCCGCCACGAGTTCGCTCCGAGCGTCGACGTGTGGTCGTACGACTCGCCCGTCCACACGAGGCCGTCGTCGGGAATGACGTTCCATTCCTTACAGGCGACCTCGCAGGCCTTGCAGCCGATGCAGATCGACGTGTCCGTGAAGAACCCCATGCGCGGCTTCGTCTCGTCTCCATACGTTTCGGCCCAGCCGTCGGGCTCGCCGGTGATGTCTGCCAGCGTGGCGAAATCGCTCATCTCGATCGTCTTCCCGGGCGGATGTCGCAGGTCAGCGCCTTGACCTCCTGGATGTGCACGTTCGGATCGAGCGTCATGTGCGTGAGGTCGTTGGCCGACCCGCCCGTTGTGAGCCCCCGGCTTCCCCAGTGGTACGGCAGCCCCACCTGGTGGACGACCCGTCCGTTCGAACGGATGGGCTTGATCCGGTCCGTCACGAGCACGCGGGCCTCGATCGAGGAGCGCGACGTGACGATCGTCGCCCAGCCTCCGTGTGCCAGGCCGCACTCGCGGGCAAGGTCGGGATGGACCTCGCAGAACATCGCCGGTTGCAGCTCCGAGAGATACGGGACGAAGCGCGTCATGCCGCCGGCCGTGTGGTGCTCCGTCAGCCGGTACGTCGTGACGACATACGGATACGCATCCGGCTCGTTGACCGGATCCTCGGGACGGTCGAATCGCTGGCGGCGCGGATTCGCGCTCTGTGAGTAGAGACGGTTCTGGAACGGCGACTCATGCGGCTCGTAGTGGGTCGGCAGCGGACCGTCGAGGAGACCCTGGGGCACGTAGATCCATCCCTGGCCGTCCGACTGCATGATGAACGGGTGGTCGCCGCGGATGGCGTCCGGTCCCTGCGCGCCCTCGGGCGGCTCGTAGTCGGGCGGCTTCTGCTCGTCGAAATCCGGGACGTCCTTGCCGGTCCACTTCTTCTGCTTCGCGTCCCACCAGACGTACTGCTTGCGCACGGACCACGGCTCGCCGGCCGGATCGGCCGACGCGCGGTTGTACATCAGCCGCCGGTTCATCGGCCAGGACCACGCCCACTCGGCCGCGACGTAATCCTGTTCCCAGCGCGGCTTCTTCCGCGTCGCCTGGTTGACGTCGTCCGCATAGATGCCGCAGTAGAGCCAGCAGCCCGACGAGGTCGACCCGTCCGCCTTCAGCTGCTTGTAGTCGGGGAGCGCCTTCCCCTTGTCGTCCCAGCCGTTCATCTCGGCGAGGACGGCTTCGGCGCTCGGCTCCTCGTGCTCGCCGTGGGTCGGACGGTGCCAAGTGAGATCCAGGATCGGCCGGTTCTTCGGATCCTGTGAGTGCTTCAGCCGTTCGCGGATCTTCAGGCCGAGGTGGTAGTAGAACCAGAGCTCCGATCGGCAGTCGCCCCTGGGATCGACGGCCTTGTAGTGCCACTGGACGAGCCGCTGCGTGTTCGTGAACGAGCCGTCCTTCTCGACGTGCGAGGAGGCCGGCAGGAAGAAGACCTCGGTCGGGATCTCCTCCGGCCGGAGCTCGCCGCTCTCGATCTCCGGCGAGTCGTACCAGAACGCCGCCGTCTCGATCTCGACGAGATCCCGGACGACGAGCCAGTCGAGCTTCGCGAGCCCGCGCCGGTGCAGCTTCGAGTTCGCGGAACCGACCGCCGGGTTCTCGCCGGCGACGACGTAGCCCTTGACGTTTCCCTCGAGCATCTGGACGAACGTCCAGTACTCCGAGTGGTCGTCGTCGATCTTCGGCAGGTACTCGAAGCAGAAGTCGTTCTCCTTCGTCGCGGCCGCGCCCCACCACGCCTTGAGCATGCTCACGATGAAGGTGTCCGTCCTTCCCCACCATCCGGCCGGCGAGGTCGCACTCTCGATGTACTTCTTCAGCCCGCCCTTCTGCGCGGACTGCGGCATCGACAGGTAGCCGGGCAAGATGTTGAAGAGCGTCGCGATGTCGGTCGAGCCCTGGATCGACGCGTGGCCGCGGAGCGCCATGACGCCGCCGCCTGGACGACCTACGTTTCCGAGGAGGAGCTGGATGATCGCGGCGGCGCGGATGATCTGGACGCCGACGGTGTGCTGTGTCCAGCCGACGGCGTAGACGATCGAGCCGGTGCGCTCGCGGCCCGAGTTCGCACACATCGCCTCGGCGACCTCGAGGAAATCGTCGATCGAGCAGCCGCACGTCTTCGCCACGAACTCAGGCGTGTAGCGTGCGTAATGGCGCTTCAGGATCTGGAAAATGCAGCGCGGGTGCCGGAGCGTCTCGTCTTCCTCGGGAGGCTCCCCGTGCGAGAGGCCGCCGCCGTGGCCGCCGTGCCCCGACTGCTCGCCGCGCGTGTGACTCGACTTCTTCCCGGGGGCCGTTTGCGGCGTCGTGCCCTTGTAGGCCCAGGTCGTGATGTCGTACTCGCCTTCGTCGGGATCCCAGCCCGAGAAGAAGCCGTCGAGGTCCTCAGTGTCCTCGTACTTCTCGTCGACGATCACGGGCGCGTTCGTGTAGGTCTTGACGTACTCGTCGAACCAGCGCTCGTTCTCGAGGATGTAGTTGATGATTCCGCCGAGAAAGGCGATGTCGGAGCCGGCGCGGATGCCGACCCACTTCGACGTCATCGCGCTCGTTCGCGTGAAGCGCGGGTCGACGTGGATCACCTTCGCGCCGCGCTCTCTCGCCTCCATCACCCACTGGAACCCGACGGGGTGGTTCTCCGCCATGTTCGAGCCCATGATCAGGATGCAGTCCGAGTGCTGGAGGTCCTGCTGGAAGGTCGTCGCTCCGCCTCGGCCGAACGAGGTCCCCAGACCGGGGACCGTGGAGCTGTGTCATATGCGCGCCTGGTTCTCGACCTGGACGATCCCGAGGGCCGTCATCAGCTTCTTGATCAGGTAGTTCTCCTCGTTGTCCAGCGTCGCGCCGCCGAGGTTGCCGATCGCCAGCGTGCGGTTGGCGGGGTCGCCCTTTTCGTTCGTCTCCTGCCAGTGCTCCTCGCGCGTGCGGACGATGCGGTCGGCGATCATCTCCATGGCGTCGTCGAGCGAAAGGTCTTCCCAGGCGTTGCCGTACGGGCGCCGGTACTTGACCTTGTATTCGCGTAACGGGCTCTGGACGTAGTTCTGGGAGGCGGCGCCCTTCGGGCACAGCCGGCCGCGTGAGACCGGGCTCGCAGGGTCGCCTTCGATCTGCGTCACCTCGCCGTCCTTGACGTAGACGAGCTGGCCGCAGCCGACGGCGCAGTAGGGACAGATGGAGCGCGCGACGAGGTCGGCTTCGTCGATCCGCGGCGCCAGGGTCCGGGAGCGCTCGGACCGGACCGCCTTTCCGAGGCCGAGCGGGTCGCCTTCCCGCACCTGTCGAACGAGGGGCCAGCGTGCGATCAGCTCGGCGACCTTCATCGCAGTCGTGTGTTCCGGCCGAGGTGTTCGACGAAACCAGCCCGGGTACCGGGCGTGGGATGAGACGCGTGGCGGCGTGGCTCTCGTGGTTCGCCGGTCTGCTGCTCCTGTGGCTGCTCCTCGTGGGGACGGTGCAGGACGTCGAGCGCATCGCGGGCCTCTGTGCCGCTGCGCTGGGCGCGACCGGCGCCGAGGTCGTGCGCTCTCAGGACCTGATGCGGTTTCGCGTCGAGTGGCGCTGGCTCCGGCTCGGCTGGAAGCCGCTCGCGCGCGTGGTCCCGGACTTCTGCCTGGTCCTCTCGGCCCTCGTGCGAAGACCGCGAGGGAGGTTCCGGACGATCGAGTTTCCGGCGGGCGGCGAGCGCGCGGTCGACGCGGGGCGCCGGGCATTCATCGTCGTCGCTCCGTCCCTCGCCCCGAACCGTCTCGTGATCGATGTCGACCCGCGGTCGGGCGAGGCGCTCGTGCACGACCTCTTTCCGGGGTCCGCGTCACCGGAGCTGCCGTGAACGCCTGGCTCTGGGGCGCAACGGCTCTTCTCCTCGGGCTGACGCCGTGTGGCTGGCTCGCAGTGCGCGCGAGCCGCGTCGACGCGCTCGTCGCGCTTCAGACGGGAGGAACGGTGACGACGCTCGTGCTGGTCCTGCTCGCGGAGGGCTTTCACCGCGCCTCGTACATGGGACTCGCCCTGGCGCTGGCGTTTCTCTCGTTCGCCGGAGTCCTGCTCATCGCTCGGTTCCTTGGTCGCCATTTGTGACCGCACACGATCTGGTCATCGACGTGCTCGTCGCGCTCGGCGTCGGCACCGAGCTGCTCTGTTGTCTCGGCCTCGTCGTCATGCGCGACGTCTACGACCGGCTGCACTATGCGATGGCGGCGACGACTGTCCCGCCGTTCCTGCTCGCCGCGGCCGTGATCGTGGAGGAGGACTGGACGCAGCCCGGGATCAACGCGCTCGTCATCGCCGTCGCCCTCTTCCTGATCAACCCCGTTCTCGCCCACGCCGTGGCGCGTGTTGCGCAGAGCCGGCGCGGATGATCCCGCTCCAGGTCGTCGCAATCCTGCTCGTGGGCGTCGGGGGACTCGCGGTCGTCTCGGCCCGCGATCCGCTGCGGCAGACGCTGCTGCTCGGACTGTACGGCTTGACCCTCGTCGTGCTGTTCGTCGTCTTCCAGGCACCGGACGTTGCGCTGTCCGAGCTCGTCGTCTCGAGCGTCGCCATCCCGTTCATCCTGCTCACCGCGCTTGCGAAGATGCGCGGCCGGCGACCCAAGTGACGCGCCGCGCGCGTCTCGGACTCTTCGCCGTGTCGGGCGCGGCGCTCGCCGGTCTGTTCGTCTGGGCGCTGACGGGCCTTCCGGCCTTCGGCGACTTTCACGGGGAGTACGGCCGAATTCTCAACAGCGTCGCCGGCACCGAGCGCCACGTCACCAACGTCGCGTCATCCGTCGTCTTCGACTACCGCGGCTTCGACACGCTCGGCGAGGAATTCATCCTCTTCACCGCGGTCATGGGCGTCGCCCTCCTTCTGCGTGAGGCCCGGGACGATCGCGAGCGCCCCCGCGACGAGGTCCGGAGCGACGCGGTCCGAGCCGTCGGGCTCGCGCTCGTGGGCCCGACGGTCGTGCTCGGCCTCTACATCGTCGCCCACGGATACCTGACGCCGGGTGGCGGCTTCCAGGGCGGCGTGGCTCTCGCGGCCGGGCTCGTGTTGCTGTACGCGGCCGGGCGCTATCGCTCCTACCGCGCCGCGAGCCCGCAGGGGATGGTCGACTTCGCGGAGGGCGTCAGCGCCGGCGGCTACGTCGCAGTCGGCATCGCCGCGCTGATCGCAGGAAGCGCGTATCTCGAGAACGTCGTCGACCTCGGCACGAAGGGCACGCTCGCCGCCGCGGGAACAATCCCGATCCTCAACGCAACCGCGGGGCTGGAGGTCGCCGCCGCGATGGTCCTGCTCTTCCACGAGTTCCTCGAGGAGGTCATCTACCCGGAATGAGCCCGGAATGAGCTTTCTGCCCTACGCGCTCGCCGCCTGGCTCTTCTTCGTCGGCCTCTACGGCGTCGTGACGAGCCGCAATCTCGTTCACCTCGTCATCTGCCTCGGCGTCGTGCAGTCCTCGACCTATGTGCTGCTGCTCGCGATCGGCTACCGCACCGGCAAGAAGGCGCCGATCTTCACCAGCGGCGTCCCCGTGAAGGTCGGCGCCGTCGATCCCGTCGTGCAGGCACTCACCCTGACGGACATCGTCGTCGGCGTCACGGTCGCCGCTCTCCTGCTCGCGCTCGTGATCGAGATCTGGAAGCGCTCGGGAACCGTGGATCCGGATGAGCTGCGCAGGAAGGACACATGACGCTCGTCCCACTCGCCGTCGCCGTGCCGCTGCTCGCAGCGGCGGCGCTCGCGGCGCTCGGCCATTTCGCGACGCCGCGTTTCGACAACCTGGTCGCGATCGCGACCGCGGCGGCGGTGACGGTGCTCTGCGTCCTGCTGATCTTCCGCTCGGCGGACGAGACGATCACCTACTGGTTCGGCGGTTGGAGGCCTCGCAACGGGATCGCGATCGGGATCTCGTTCAGCGTCGATCCGCTCGGAGCGGGAATCGCCGCTCTCGCGGGAGCGCTCGGCACGGCTGCGCTGATCGTTTGCTGGGACTACTTCGACGAACGCGTTCCGCAGCACTTCCACGTGCTGATGCTGGTCTTCCTGGGCTCGATGGTGGGCTTCGCGCTCTCGAGCGATCTCTTCAACATGTTCGTCTTCTTCGAGCTCATGAGCGTGGCGGCGTTCGCACTCACCGGCTACAGGATCGAGCAGCCGTCGGCGCTCCAGGGGGCGATCAACTTCGCGGTCGTGAACTCGATCGGCGCCTTCCTGCTCCTGACGGGGATCGCGCTGATCTACGGCCGGACCGGTGCGCTCAACCTCGCCCAGGTCGGACAGGTCCTGACGCGGGAGAAGCCCGACGGGCTCGTGATCGTCGCCTTCACGCTGCTCGTCGTCGGCTTCCTGACCAAAGCCGGGGCGGTGCCGTTCCACTTCTGGCTCTCGGACGCCTACGCGGTGGCGCCTGCGCCCGTCTGCGTCCTCTTCGCGGGCGTGATGAGCGACCTGAGCCTTCACGCCGTCGCCCGCACGTACTGGGACGGGTTCTCCGGCGTCTTCGGAGGCGATGCGGAGGCGCTCCGCGCCGTGCTCGTGGGCCTCGGCGTCGTGACGGCGCTCCTCGGCGGCGCGATGGCATTCGTGCAGTCGAGCCTGAAGCGGATGCTCGCCTTCGTCGTCATCAGCCACGTCGGCGTCTTCCTCGCCGCGATCGGGTTGCTGACAGCGCGCGGACTTGCCGGGGCCACCGTCTACGTCGTCGCGGACGGCCTCGTCAAGGGCGCACTCTTCTGCGCCGTCGCGTCGGTGGCCCGGCGGATCGGACACACGGACGAGCTCGCCTGCCACGCCCGTGGTCGCGCCATTCCCATCACCGGGACCGTCGTCGTGCTCGGAGGCCTCGGTCTGGCGGCGTTGCCTCCGCTCGGGACGTTTCTCTCGCAGGCGCTGGTGACGGACTCGGCGGGCAGGATCGGTTACGGCTGGCTGCCGTTCCTGCTGGTCGTGGCAACGGCGCTGACCGGCGGCGCCGTGCTCCGGGCGGCGGGGCGGATCTTCCTCGGCCTGGGCCCCGCACGTGACGAGCTCCTCGTCGCGGCACCTCCCGGTGAAGAGGCAGAGGTGCGGCCGGCCCCGCGCGCCGGCGCACTTCTCTGGGGGCCCGCGTTGGCGCTGCTCGTTGCCGGGCTCGGCCTCGCATTCACGCCGGGCCTGGCCGGCCGCGCCGTCGCCCAGGCGGAGCGCTTTGTCGACCGGCCGGCGGCGGCGCGCGAGACGCTGCACGGAGCCAGGCCGTCGCCGGTGCCGTCACGAAGCTTCGCCGCGGACGCGGACAACTACGCCTACGGCGGCGCGTCCGCGCTTGCGGCGCTCGGACTTGCCTGGCTCGGCCTGTACCGGCGTCGCATACCGACTGCGGCGCGCCGCGCCGCCGGCCGCACCGCGGGGATCGCGCTGGACCGGCTGAAGCTCCTTCACGACGGCGTCGTCGGCGAGTACGTCACCTGGCTCACCGTGGGCGCCGCAGCCCTGGGCGCTCTGTTCGCCGTACTTCTCCATTAGAGAACTTAACCGAGGGTTAACGGAGCGCAACCCGCCGTTAAGACCACCGTGTGTACAACCGAACGGTGCGACTACCCCTCCTTCCGCGCCGCGCTGCCGTGCTCCTCGTCGCCGCGCTTCTGGGCGGCGGCGTCGCGCTCGGCGGCGCGGCGGTGTTGGGAAAGCTCGGGGAGAAGACGACGATCATCCGTGAGGAGGCTGCTCCGAACTCGTCTGCCCCGGCGGCCTTCCAGTCCGGTCAGCGCAGGTCGATCAACGCTATTTACCGCGCGTCGGCGCCCGGCGTGGTGCACATCGAGACGACGTCCAAGGTACAGCCGTCGCAGGTTCCCTTCTTCGGCAATCCCTTCGAAGGAACGCAGACGCAACGCGCGCTCGGGTCGGGCTTCGTCATCGACAAGGCCGGCCACGTCGTCACGAACTACCACGTCGTCCGCGGCGCGAACGCGATCCAGGTCAGCTTCTCGAACAACGAGCGGATCAAGGCGAAGCTCGTGGGGTCCGATCCGTCCACGGACATCGCGGTGCTGAAGGTGAATGTCAAGCCGCGTGCATTGCGGGCACTCCCGCTCGGTAACTCGGACAGCGCGCACGTCGGAGACCAGGTGATCGCGATCGGGAACCCGTTCGGTCTCGACCGCTCGGTCACTGCGGGGATCGTGAGCGCCGTCCAGCGCCGGATCGAGGCGCCGAACCAGTTCTCGATTTCCCACGTGATCCAAACCGACGCGGCACTGAATCACGGCAACTCGGGCGGGCCGCTCCTGAACGCGCAGGGTCAGGTGATCGGCGTCAACGCGCAGATCGAGACCGGCGGTGTGAGCCAGGGAAATGTCGGCATCGGATTCGCCATCCCGATCAACACCGTCAAGGACGTGGTCGCGGAGCTGATCAAGCACGGCAAGGCGGAGCATGCGCTCCTCGGCATCGAAGGCAAGACGCTGGAGCCGAACATCGCGCGGCTCTTCCACCTGCCCGTGTCGAGCGGCGTGCTCGTCGCGACGGTGAGGCCGAACACGGGCGCTGCGAAGGCCGGCGTGAAGCCTGCGACCAGCGAGGTCACGGTCGAAGGGGAAAGCTGGCCGGCCGGCGGCGACTTGATCGTCAAGGCGGACGGCGCGCCGGTGCCGACCGCCGAGCGCCTGATCGACGTGATCGGGTCGAAGAAGCCCGGCGACAAGATCGACCTCGAGATCTACCGCGGAACGAAACGGATGACGTTGACGGTAAAGCTTGGACGGCGGCCTTGATCTCTCCCTCCCGAGGCAGTGTGGCCGTCCAGACTGGCCCCGAACCCCTGGGGGCCTGCTTCCGAAGAAGTCGTAGGCCAGCACGACGCTCGGAAGCGCCGAGTCGGAGGCCCGCTCGCCTGCCCGGGCCTCCGACTCAAATCTCGCTAGGCCTCCGAGTCGAGATTTGGTGCCGTGCCGGACTTCAGTCTGGCTCGGCCGTAGAAGACAGGCCCGCCCGCCTGCCCGGGCCCTCAGCTCACAGTCTTCTGCCTTTGTAACGCCCGGCGTGCGCTGAGAGACTGCGCCTCGATGGGGATCGTCTCGCGTGGGTTCCACGGCCGCGGGCGGCGGGACGACAGCGGCCGCGTTCCGCCCGGCCAGTACGTCACCGAGGACTTTCCAGTCCTCTCCGCCGGGCCGACGCCGCACACGTCGCTCGACGAATGGTCGTTCTCAATCCTCGGCGGGGCGGAGCCGGTGCGCTGGAGCTGGGAAGCGTTCCGGGCGCTCCCTACCGAGACGCCCACGGTCGACATCCATTGCGTCACGAAGTGGTCGAAGCTCGACACGCAGTGGGAGGGGGTCTCCGTCGACACGCTGCTCGAGTCGGTGGACCACGATGCGGCGTACGGCGTCGCCTTCTGCGACGGCGGCTACACGACGAATCTTCCGCTCGAGGACCTGACCGGCGGAAAGGCATGGATCGCGTTCGCGCACGACGGCGAGACGCTCGAGCCCGAGCACGGCGGTCCCGCGCGGCTGCTCGTTCCCCATCTCTACTTCTGGAAGAGCGCGAAGTGGGTCCGCGGGCTCACGCTCCAGGACGAGGACGAGCCCGGCTTCTGGGAGTCGAACGGCTACCACCTCTACGGCGATCCTTGGCGGGAACAGCGGTACTGGGGCGACTGACCTGGCTCGTCGCCGAGGTCGTCGAGACCGTGACCGAGACGCCGCGGGTCCGGACACTCGTCCTCGACGTACCGGACTGGCCCGGTCACCGCGCCGGCCAGCACGTCGATGTGCGGTTGACGGCCGAGGACGGGTACCAGGCGGAGCGCAGCTATTCGCTCGCCTCTGGGCCGGGAGAGCCGCCCGCGCTCGCGGTCGAGCGTTTGGACGACGGCGAGGTCTCGCCGTACCTGGTCGACGAGGTCGTTCCCGGCGATCGCTTCGAGCTGCGCGGCCCGATCGGCGGCTACTTCGTCTGGGAGGCCGAGGGAGAGGACGAGCCGCTCCTGCTCGTTGCGGGCGGGTCGGGCGTCGTCCCCTTGATGTCGATGATCCGCCACCGGGACGCGGCCGGCTCGAGCGTGCCGACGAGGCTCCTTTACTCGTCGCGTACGTTCGAGGAGATCGTCTACCGCGAGGAGCTCGACGAGCTGAGCTCGCGCGGGAACGGCCTCGAGGTCGTGCACACGCTGACCCGTGCCCAGCCGCCCGGCTGGACGGGGCACTCGCACCGGGTCGACCTCGACCTGCTGCGCGAGGTCGCGTTCGCTCCTGCGGAGAGTCCGCGCGTGTTCGTGTGCGGGCCGACGAGCTTCGTCGAGGCGGTCGCAGACGGTCTCGTCGGCTTGGGGCATCGGCCCGGAAGGATCCGGACGGAGCGATTCGGAGGAGGATGACGTGACCCGGCTCGACGGGAATTCGATCGGCGGCGTTCTGGAAAGCGTCTTCGGGCACGATCTGACGGAGGCGCTGGGCATCTGTGGAAACTGCGGTGCCGAGCGCTACGTCGGAGCGCTGCACGTGTACCGCGGCGCCGGCATCGTCGTGCGCTGTCCTGATTGCGAGGCGGTGGTCCTTCGAGTGGTCGAAGCCGACGACCGAACGTGGATCGACCTGCGGGGCCTTGCCACCCTGCAGGTCTCGCACTAGCGCGCTGTCGCGACCTTCACGTTCGCCTTCTCGGCTGCCGCCTTGATGCCTTCCGAATAGCTCGGATAGACGTGGTGGATGCCGGCGAGATCGTCCACGGTCACGCCCAGCTTCAGCGCCACCGCCAGTCCGCCGACGATGTCGCTCGCCCCGCGCGAGACCACGTGGATGCCGAGCACGCGCCGGCTCGTCGGGTCGAACACGATCTTGTAGAGGCCGCGCTTCGTACCCGTGTACTGCGCGCGCGTGACCGCCGGTAGGGGATGCTTCACGATGTCGACCTCGAGACCTCGTTCCGAGGCTTCCGACTCGGTCAGGCCGACGCCGGCGAGCTCGGGATCGGTGAAGATCGCCGTCGGGAGCACCGAGTAGTCCGCGCGCCGCGAACCGTCGCCGAACATGTCCTCCACCGCGACGCGCGCCTGGTACTGCGCGGTCGGGGTGAACATCGGGCCTGCCGCGACATCGCCTGCGGCCCAGATGCCCTCGACATTCGTCCGCTGGCGGTCGTCGACGGCGATGCCGCCGCGCGTGACCTCGACTCCGATCCGGTCGAGGGCGAGCTCTTCGACGTTCGCCGTGCGGCCGGAGGCGAGGAGGACGTGCGACACCGTGATCCGGCGGCCGCCGAGCAGCGCGTCGACGCCTTTGCCGTTGCGAGAGAAGGAGTCGACGCCGCCGTTCAGGACGACCTCGATCCCTTCGTCCTCGAGCGCCGCCTGGAGCTCGTTCGCCGCCTCGGTGTCGGCACGGGCCGCGATCTGCGAGTCATGGTTCACGATTGTCACCCGCGAGCCGAAGCGCGCGAAGATCTGGGCGAACTCGAGCCCGACCGGGCCGGCGCCGACGATGAGCAGCGACTCGGGAACCTCTTGGAGCTCGAGCGCGCTGACGTGATCGATCCAGTCGACGTTCTCGATCCCGGGAATCGGCGGGACGGCGGTCCGCCCGCCGGTGGCGATCAGGATCTTCTCCGCCGTGAGCTGCTTGTCGCCGACCTCGACCGTGTTCCGGTCGACGAACGTCGCCTCGCCCGGATGGACCCCGTAGCCGGCTTCGGTCAGGACCTCGACCCAGCTGTCCTGATCCCGGCGCAGCGAGTTCTTCCAGGCGACGGTGCGACCGAGATCGATGGTCGGCGCCGGCAGGTCGATCCCGCGCTCGGCCGCATGGTGACGGACGTCGTGCATCAGCTCGGCGGCGACGAGGTATGCCTTCGTCGGCCGGCAGGCCACGTTCGGGCACGACCCGCCCCAGCGCGTCCGCTCGACCAGCGCGACGCTCGCGCCGTACTCGCGGGAGGCTTTCCCCGCCCCGTCGCGCGCGGCAGAGCCGGCGCCGAGGACGATCAGGTCGTAGCTCTCGGACTTCATCGGACCTCCTCCAATGCATGCGTTGTGACGTCGGTGTGGCCCCATCGTCCCGGAATCGCATTCAGCTCGATGCGACGGATCGGCTCGGGCAGATGGGGATCCGAGCGAAGCCGCTCGCCGTCCGGCTCGATGCCGAGCAACACGCGGAGCAGGAGCAGGGGCGTCCCTGTCGCCCAGGCCTGGGGACTCGACGCCGTCGGGTACTCGACCGGAAAGCTCGTGCGCCCGCGGCGGTAGCCGGCGAATACCTCCGGGAGGCGGTAGCGGAAGAACGTCGCCGCCTCGAGGGTCGCGAGCGCGATCTTCGCCGCCTCCTCACGGAAGCCGTAGCGCGCAAGCCCGTGGGCGATCAGCGAGTTGTCATGCGGCCAGACGGTGCCGTTGTGGTACCGGATCGGGTTGTAGCCGGCTTCGCCTTCGGCCATCGTGCGCACGCCCCAGCCGGAGAACAGCGCGGGGCCGACGAGGTGCTCCGCGAGCTGCTCCGCGCGCTCCTCGGGAACGATTCCGCTCCAGAGGAGATGGCCGGCGTTCGAGGTGATGCTGTCGACCGGCCGCTTCTCGCCGTCGAGCGCGAGCGCGTAGAAACCGCGCTGCTCGAGCCAGAAGTCGTCGTTGAAGCGTCGCTTCAGCTCCTCGGCCTCGAGCTCGAGCCGGGTGGCCAGCTCGTCGTCGTCCCAGAGCTCGCGTGCGAGTCGCGCCGTGCGCACCTTCGCGTCGTAGACGTACCCCTGGATCTCGCAGGTGGCGATCGGGCCCTTGGCGATCGTGCCGTCCGCGAAGCGAATCGAGTCCCAGGAGTCCTTCCGGCATTGGTTCTCGAGTCCCGTCTCCGTATTGCGCCGCTCGTACTCGACGTAGCCGTCGCCGTCGCGGTCGCCGTGCTCGTCGATCCACCGCAGCGCGGCGCGCGCGTGCGGCTCGAGCTCGCGCACGAGCTCGGCATCGCCCGTCCAGCGTTCGTACTCGTCGAGCAGAACCAGGAAGAGCGGCGTCGCGTCCGCGGTGCCGTAGTACGGCGAATGCGGACGCTCGTCGAAGTGCGTCAGCTCGCCGAAGCGGATCTCGTGCAGGATCTTGCCGGGCTCCGCGTCGCGGAAGTCGTCGAGCTCCTTGGCCTGGTAGCGCGCGAGCACGCGTAGCGTGGTCCCCGCGAGCTCCGAGGTGAACGGCAGCGCCTGGAAGCTCGTCAGCAGGCTGTCGCGACCGAAGACGGTCATGAACCAGGGAAGTCCGGCCGCAGGCATCGGCTGCCCGGGGAAGAGCGTCGTCTCGAAGCGCAGGGCAGCGAGGTCGATGAGGCTGCGCTCGTAGATGTGCTCGAGCGGATCCCAGTCGGTCTCGAGCTGCGGCGCCGCCGCGAGGAAGTCGTCGAGGCTCATGCCGATGTTCGGCTTCGCCTCTTCGTCGTCGTGGCGATACTTGATCTCCTTCGCGCTCTCGGTCACCGGCTGCACGAACACGCATGTGTTCCACTCGTCGTGACCCTCGATCCGCAGCGTGAACGTAAAGCCCTGCTCGTCCACCTCCGCCTCCCGGCTCGTCCGGATCCGCGTCTCGCGGACGAAGTCGTCGCGGCGGTAGGCGAGCACGAGCACGCCCTCCTCGACGCGCCGGTGCGCCTCGCCCTTCTTCGCGAGCGCGTCCTTGACCTCGAACAGGTCGGCGAAGTCCGCGCCGGCCTCGAGGCGGAGCTCGACCTCGACCGGCTCGCTCCCGTGGTTGATCACCGTGACGTCCTCGTGAAAGCCGTCCCCGATCGAGCGCTTGCGGATGATCGACACCGTCGGGTTGTCGTTCACCGTTCCGGTTGGCGGGACGAGGAAGAACTGCGCCGTGAAGTACTGGTTCTCATCGGTCGAGAGGACGTTGAGCGGGGAACCGTTCGCGGTCAACTTCCAGCGCGACAGGAAACGCGTATCGCGGAAGAAGAATCCGTGCGGCTGGTCCGGCGAGGCGTCGATGTCGCCGCGCAGGTCGCTGACGAGGAAGGTAGAGCCGTCGAGGATGCTGATCGTGTCCCTGGCCACCGTTGTGCTCCTTACTGTCTGAGGAGGTAGACGCGTGCCGGCGCGCCGTCCGAGCCGACGAGCTTGAGCGGTGCGCAGACGAGCAGGTACTCGCCCGCTTCGACGCCGCGGAGATCCAGTCCCTCGACCGCGACGATGCCCGCCTCGAGGAGGACGTGGTGCGCGCCCTCGTCGCCGATCGAGAGGTAGTCGATGCCGACGAGGCGGACACCGCGCTCGACGAGGAGCCGAGCGGCGTCCTCGGTGAGCGAGAGGAAGTCCTGCGCGAACTCTTCGCGCGCCCACAGGTCCGAGTTGGAGGTCTTGAAGACCGTCCGCTCGGCGAGCTCGAGGCCGGAGATGCCTTCCGCATCCAGCCGCGTCGCCTCGACGACGCGTGCCGTGCCGACCAGCGCATCGAGCGGAAGCTGCTCCGTGCCGGGTGCGCCGTCGATGAAGTGCAACGGCGCGTCGACATGGGTGCCCGTGTGGACGCCGAAGTCCAGCCGGCTGATGTTCGCGACGGCACCGTCCGCGATCGCGCTCATCCGCTCGAGTGTCACGGTCGGATCGCCGGGATACGTGACCATTCCCGGGCGAACCGGCACGCTGACGTCGAAGATCTCCATCAGCGCCGTCCGTTCCCTGCGACCTCGACGTAGACCTTGATCGCATCGCGGTCTTCCGTGAGCGCATGAATCATCTGCTCGTAGTTCTCGAGGCCCTGGATCGGGGTCGTCAGCAGCTTCTTCAGCCAACCGGGATAGAGCGCCTCGGCCTTGATGAGATCGTCGACGCCGCTGCGAAAGTCCGCCGGCGAGGCGTTGACGGTGCCGACCATCACCTTGTTGCCGAGCACGAAGCTCTGGTTGATCCGGTCCGAGCTGATCTCGGCTTTGCGGTCGCCGCCGGTGATCGACGAGAGGACGAGCACGCCGTTCTTGCCGAGCACCTCCGCCGCCTCCCAGACGATCGGGCTGAAGCCGGTCGCATCCATGATCAGGTCGAACGGGCCGCGCTGCTCGCTCGCTTCCGCGAGCGAGAGATCCGTGGACGAGAGATAGACGCCGCCCAGCTCCTCGACCAGATCCGCGTTGAGGTACGGCTTCTGCGGGAGCGAGAACACGGTCAGCTCGAGCCCGCGCAGTCGGGCGGCGAGCGCCGTCAAGAGCCCGATCGTCCCGGAGCCGAGAATCGCTGCGCGTCGTGGCTGCCAGATCTTCAGCCGGCGCTGGATCTCGTAGGCATGGTTGATCCCCTTCTCGGCGACCGTGGTCGGCTCGAGCAGCACTCCGACCTCCTGCAGCGACACCGGTAACGGGAAGACGAAGTCGGAATCTTCAACGTAGTACTCCGTCAGGTAGCCGTGCAGCAGGTTGATCCCGCGCTCGTAGTAGACGTCGTCCGTCGTGAAGTCCTGCAGGCCGATCGTCCCGTAGATGCTGGTCCCCGGCCGGCGGACGCTCGCGACCACGTAGGTGCCCGGCCGGATGGTGTCGGGGGCGTTCGGCCCAACCTTCTCGACGATCCCGAAGTTTTCGTGGCCGATGATGAGAAAGTCGTCGCCGGGTGGAGCCGCGCCGTACTCGGCCGCGTTGATCTCCTTATCCGTTCCGTCGACACCGACGCGCAGCACTCTCACGAGGACACCGCGGCCGCCGGCGATCTCTTCGACCGAAGGCTTGGGGACGTCCTCGAGGTGGATCGAGCCGGGCTTGCCCGGATGGACGGCGATCGCCTTCATGCCTCGTCTGTCTCGTCCCGGAGCGGCGGCGTTACAGTCGCTCGATGGAGCAGGTCCTCTCGCCGCAGGACGCCCGGCTCGTCGAGGGACTGCGGGCGGGCGACGAGGCGGCCTTTGCAGAGCTCATGCGCGAGTACGGCGCCTCGATGCTGCGCGTGGCGCAGATGTACGTCTCGAGCCGCGCAGTCGCCGAGGAGGTCGTCCAGGAAGCCTGGCTCGGCGTCCTGAAGGGCATCGGCAGGTTCGAGGGGCGGTCGTCCCTGAAGACGTGGCTCTTCCGAATCGTCGCGAACACGGCCAAGACGCGCGGGGTCCGCGAAGCCCGGAGCATTCCCTTCTCGGCGCTGGGCGAGGAAGGAGACGAGGCCTCGGTCGACCCCGACCGGTTCCTGGGTCCCGCGGAGCGCTTCCCGGGGCATTGGTCTGCGCCCCCTGAAAGCTGGGCGGGCGCGCCCGAAGGGAGGCTCCTCGGCCGGGAGACGATGGAGGTGATCGACCGGGAGATCGAGCAGCTTCCGCCCGCCCAGCGGGCGGTGATCACCATGCGTGACGTTCAGGGCTTCACCTCCGAGGAGGTTTGTAACGCGTTGGACATCACGGAGACCAATCAACGGGTGCTTCTGCACCGCGCGAGGTCGAAGGTGCGAAGCGCACTCGAGGAGTACATGCGATGAGGCTGGACCGAGAACTTGCGTGCAAAGACATCGTCGAGCTCGTGACGGCGTATCTCGAGGACGGCCTCGATTCCGCCGATCGCGAGCGCTTCGAGGAGCACCTCGTCTTCTGCGACGGCTGCGACCACTACCTCGAGCAGATGCGCGTGACGGTCGAGGCGACCGGCCGCGTCGACGCGGGCGCTCTGCCGGCCGAGCTCGAGGAGCGGTTGCTCGAGGCTTTCCGGGCCTGGCGGGCCCAGTGATCGCGTACAAGTTCCTGGACGGCGGACGCGTGGCGCCGTTCACCGGTTTCGCGTGGCCGGTCGACGAATGGGTCGAGGCGGACGGCGTCGAGGCCTGCCGCGGCGGCATCCACGCCTGCGGTCCTTCCGATCTGCCGATCTGGATGGGCGAGGAGCTGTGGGAGATCGAGCTCGACGGAGAGGTGATCGACCTGGAGCGTAAGCTCGTGGCGGCCCGGGGCCGGTTGCTGCGGCGCGTTCCCGAGTGGAACGCGGACCTGCTCGAGGAGTTCGGGCGTTTTTGCTCGAGACGCACTCGTGAACGGGTCGGTTTCCTGCCGATCCTTTCCGGGTTCGTCGCCGACGTCGATCGCTTCGTCGCGCAGAGACGCTTCCCGATCGCCGCCTTCGCCGCCGCTCGCGCCGCCGAGTTGCGCGACGGCCCCGCCGCCTACGAGCGTGAGCGGCAGCTTCAGGCCGGCTGGCTCGCCGAGCGGCTCGGGCTCGTCGCGTAGCGAAGCAGCGTGAGCGCCCCGAGCGGGAAGAGCAGCACCGAGAGCAGTCCGGCGGCGACCAGCGCCGCGCCTGTCGCTTCGCTGATCAGCTCCAGATCCATTCCGATCTGGCCGGCGACGACGAAGAAGCCGAGCGACGTCGCCTGGAGGAGTGCGGCTGCGACGCTTCGTCTGGCGCCGATCGCGCGGCGGTAGAGGAAGGCCGGCAGCCCGCGGGCCGCGAGGAGGGCGAGGAGAAAGATCGGCACGCGCGCGAGCGTCGAGCCGCTCGCGAAGAGTGCGTCGAGATTGAAGCGGACGCCGCTCGTCACGAAGAAGAACGGGACGAAGACACCGAAGCCCGCCGCTGCGAGCTTGGCGTGAAACCGTGGGTGCGTCATCGCCCCGTCGGTGTCGACGAGCTTCAGCACGGCGCCGGCGATGAAGGCTCCGAGGATCGCCTCGAGCCCGAACTGCTCGGCGAGGACGACGAATCCGGCAAGGAGGACGAAGGCGCCGCGAACCCGGATCTGCGCGGTCGTGTCCTGTAGTCGAACCAGAGCTGCGGAGATCCACATCGAATGCTCCACCCGCGCGACCGCCAGTGCGATTGCCGCGACGAGCAGAGCGAAGCCACCGAGGAGGACGAGCTTCGAACCGATGCTGCTCGACTCGCCGGAGAAGAAGAGGGACAACAGGACAACCGTCGCGATGTCCGCGATCGAAGCGGCCGCGATCACGATCTGCCCGAATTGCGTCGACGCCTCGCCGCTGTCCTTGAGGACCGGGATGACGACGCCGAGTGAGGTTGCCGAGAGCATGATCGCGATCAGCAGCGGCGCCCCGGTGACATTGGCGGCGTCGAGAAGGACACCTGCCGCGAGCGCGACGGCGAACGAGAGCACGAAGCCGAGCGACGTGATCCGGAGTAGCCGGCCGCGCAGCATGTCGAATTCGACCTCGAGCCCGGCCAGCAGGAGCAGGAAGGCGAGACCGAGGAGCGACATCACCTCGACCGGTTCGTCGACCTGCACCCACCCCAGCACCGCCGGGCCGACGACGATCCCGAGCACGATCTCGAGCACCACCGCCGGCAGACGGACGCGTGGCAGCACACCGAGCGCGAGCGGCGCCGCGAACGCGACGGCGGCGACGACAGCGAGACTCGTGAAGGAGACGTGCACCGCAGATGGTCTGCCGCGAGCTCGATGGCGTTACAAGGCGCTCGCTTGCGACGCCGACCAGGGGCCCGGGCGGCGCGCGGATCACGCGCGCCGCGTCCGGTCCGACTGCGGCTGCGGACCGGACTACCCGGACCCCGGTCCTAGAGTGCCCGATCAGCCGACTTTCTGACAGGTAGCCTGGCCCCGTGGAGCAGGGGCGGATCGAGCCGGGCCGCATGGTCCTCTGGGACGAGCACGTTCTCGAGGACGAGAGCCTCTGGAGAGACGAGGACTCGGCCGACCACAGCGGCTGGTTCTGCGTCCGCACCGATCCGTTTCCGTGTCCCGCCGTCGGCTGCAGGTTCGTCGCCGGGTTCATGACGGCCGCACATCTCATCCTCGTCTGGGAGCAGCGCGACGATCCGAACCTGCTCCATCACGCGCAGCGGGCGAAGGAGGTCGGGCGTAACCCGCGCATCGAGGAGTACGCGCCGGAGTACGGGCCCAGCGCGTCGTACTACGCCTGGGAGGCGGCGGGCGGCCCCGTTCACGGCGTTCGCGCTCAGTGATAGAGGAGCACTTCGGTCGCTCCCTCACCGTCGGCGTCGAGGAGGAGCTTTGGATCCTGGACTCCCAGACGCTGGAGCTCGTACCGGCGGTCGAGAAGATCGTCGCAGGGGCCGAGGGCCGCAGCTTGCCCGGCATTCTCAAGACGGAGCTGCACGCGTCGGTGGTCGAGGCCACGAACGAGATCGCCTCCTCTGCCGACGAGGCGGTCGACCGGATCGCCGAGTTGCGGCGTGCTGCGGCCGAGATCGCGCGCGAGAACGGGTTGGTCGTTGCTGCTGCGGGGTCGCATCCGACAAGCCGTCCGGACCGGCAGGAGATCGCGCCCGACGAGCGCTACCGCGAGTTCGTCGAGTATGCGGGTCCGAGCGCTAGGCGCCAGGGCGTGAGCGGTTTGCACGTCCACATCGGGATGCCGAGCGCGGACGACTGCTTTCGCGTGCTGGAGACGATCCTGCCCTGGTTGCCGCTCGTGCTCGGGCTCTCCGCGAACTCGCCGTACCTCGCGGGTGAGGAAACGGGGATGCTCTCCATCCGCGCAGAGGTGCTCCGCTTCTTGCCGCGCGCCGGCGCCCCGCCGCCGGTCCGCTCCTACGCGGAGTGGGAAGCCTTCATCGAGCGCATGGTCGCGACCGGGCTGGCGCGCACGTACACGAGCTTCTGGTGGGACGTTCGTCCGCACCCGCGGTTCGGGACGCTCGAGATTCGCGCGCCCGACCAGCCGACGTCGCTCGAGCGGACGCGCGCCTTCGTCCGGCTGCTGCGGGACCTGTGTGCGTGGGCGCTGGAGGCGCCGCCGCGTGCTCACGATCCGTCGGAGCGCGGCGTCTACGAGCAGAACCGCTGGGCGGCGTCCCGCTTTGGGCCCCACGGCAAGCTGATCCACCCGGACCGCGCGCAGGCGCTGGCGGTTCCCGAACTGCTGGCGGAGCTGCCCGTCGACGCGGCCGGGTTCGACGGCGGATCCTGCGAGGCGGACCGGCAGCTCGAGGTCGGCCGAGCCGAGGGGCTGCGCGCGGTCTGCGCCGACCTCGTCGAGCGCTCGATAGCCTCCTAGTCGTGTTGCAGGAAGACACCATCCAGGTGAGCGGGATCCGCTGCGAACGCTGTGTGCTGCGGCTTGCGAAGGTGCTCGAGGGACACGACGGTCTCGAAGCGGCGAACGCGAACCTGATGGGGCAGGTGTCACTGGCCTGGGACGACGAGCGGACGAGCCGCGAGGCGTTGCTCGCGGCGATGGCGCGTGGCGGCTTCCGCGAGCTCGAACTCGCCTAGTCCTCTCGGCTGGAGCGTCCGGAGGTGGCGGTGTTGAGCCGGTTGATCTCGGCGACGAGGTAGGCCAGGCGTCGGTCTCGCTGACGATCGCGTGAAGGAAGTCATCGCGGGGGATAGGGTCGAGAACCTCGGCGGGCGGCGGGCCGAGCACGGGTTTGTTCGCGAGCAGCACCATCGTGATCAGCGAGGCGAGATCGGGGTCCGTCCTGGTCGGCCACGGCGCGAGGCTGCCGCTCTCGAACGCGCCGCGCCACCGCTGCCCGTACTGGAAGTCGAACCTTGGCGGGTAGCGCCAGGGCCTGATCTCGGATTCGACGACGATCGTCAGCTCGACGCGGCGCCACATTCCGTGCGGAGTGCTCCGCCCAGAGATGGCGAGCAGGCGATCGACGAGACGCTGCTTCTCCTCGCGCGTGGTCTCCCGTTTCGAGACGACGAACAGGTCGAGATCGCTTCGTGGTTGCAGGCCGCCCAGGACGGCTGAGCCGAACAGGTACGCACCGACGGCGTCCGTCCCCAAAACGTCGCCCACGAGGGTCAGGACACGATCTAGCTGCTGCTCGTCAGCGTCGCGCATCACGAGGGCGCGCGGCGGAGCTTCTGGACATCAGCCAGCTCTTCGTTTGTCCGGCTCGCTGGCTTCCTTGATCCGGTTCCCGACGAGGCCGGGCAGAGGCTCGTGCCCCTCCGGATCGTTCGTTTCCTCGTCCACGCCGGTCTCCTCGGAGATCTGCTTCCGAACCTCGGCGCGCTCCTGCTCGGTGTCTTTCTCCATGCCGATTCCAATACCCGGAATGAGTGTGGATAACCGGACGTTTATGCGAAGAACGCCTTGCTAGGGTGGCCCGAATGAGCGAGACGACTCGGGAACCCGACGCTCGGCGACTGGCAACGGATGCGCGCGACCGCGTGCGCTTCGAGGAGGACGCTCTTGCACTATCGGATCAGGTCTACCGGGTGGCCCGCCATCTCGTCGGCTCGCGCGAAGAGGCCGAGGATCTGATGCAGGAGACGTACGCGCGCGCATTTCGTAGCTGGCGCTCGTTCCAGCCCGGGACGAACCTGCGCGCCTGGCTGTTGCGCATCCTCACGAACCTCAATATCGACCGCGGCCGCCGGCAGCAGCGCACCCCGGACATGCAACCGCTCGAGGAAGGCGACTACTTCCTCTACAACAAGCTCGAGGCGTCGAGCGACGGTCCGACCGACGAGGAGGACGTGGTCGAGCGGCTGTCGCAAAACGACGTCGTCGCCGCCCTCTCCGAGGTGCCGCACGACTTCCGCGACGTGGTCGTCCTGGTGGACATCGGTGATTTCACGTATGCGGACGCGGCTCAGATCCTGGACATCCCGATCGGCACCGTCATGTCGCGTCTGCATCGAGGTCGGCGTATCCTGAAGCAGGCCATGGCCGAATCGGCGGTTGGAGGCGAGGTGTCGTGACCGCGTATGACCCATGTGCGCACTGCGAAGAGGTGATGCAGCAGTACATGGACCGTGTCCTCACGGACGCGGAGCGCGCCGAAGCGGAAGCGCATCTGGATGAGTGCACCTACTGCCGGAAGCGCTATCGCTTCGAGGAGAACCTAAGGCAGTTCGTCCGCCAGGCGGTGGACCTGGAACCAATGCCGGTCGAGCTGAAACGCAAGCTCGCCGATCTCCGCACTCCCCTCTAGTCCTCGCGAAAGCTTCGCTTTCGCGAGGATCTAGGTACGCCGCTTCGCGGGGGAATGTGCGCGGGCGCAGCCTGCGCACTTCTACGAAGGCGTCGGCTGGCGACGGTTTCCGTCGCGCGGGCGGTGGCGCTTCCGCGTCCCCGCCCGTGTCAGTTCGCCTGCGCGTAAGGCCGCTGCGCTCGCCTTACGCTCCGGCCTTGATGTATGTGCTGGTCCGAGCTATTCGCCGGGGCCGCGCGCGGGGCCTACGATCACGTAGAGCCGACAGGTCCCGGTGCCGCCGGGAAGAGGTTTCGTCGTTACGCCCAGTTGCTTCGCGAGGCGCACCGCTATCCCTTCGCACTTTGGGGGGAAGTACACCGCCGTCTGCGGGTACGAGAAATTGCTCGCGCGGCCGACCTTCTGGATCCCGTAGCCGAGTGCGCCGATCCGGCTGGCTACCTGCCGCGTGTAATTGATGTCACCGCTGCCGTTCAGCACCGTCACGTCGATGCGCCAGGGCGGCGGCAGAATCGCCACCGCTTGGTTCTTGCTCTCAGTTCCGCCAGAGCGGGAGACGAGCAGCAGCGTGCAGAACACCGCCAACGCGATCGCGACGGCGCCGACGACCACGAGCCGAGGCAGCGGATTGCGTTCCACGGGCAACGCCGGGACGGGAAGACCGGCGAGCTCGCGCGCCTCGCGGTTGTCCATCCCGAGCGCGCTCGCGTAGAGGACGGTCGCGATGAGCGCGTCGTCCGGCCGCGGGAAGCGGTAGACGCGACCCTCCTCGAGCCAGCGCACCTCTTCCGCAGAGATCCCCGCGCGCCGTGCCGTCTCCTCGACGGTCAGCTGCCGGTGCAGGCGCGCACGCGCAAGCGGCGACTCCTCGCCCGTGGGTTCGAGCGGTTCGACGAGCTCCATGCCCGTAGTCATTCTGCTCCTTGTGGCGGCCACCTCTACGGCAGGTCATCGGCAAAATCCACGTCCCCTGGAGGGTTGAGGTCGTCGCAGGGGACGAGCTCGGCCGGAAGTGCCCGTAATCCCGCGTCCGGAACGGCTTCCCAGGCGCCGCGGGCGAGCAGCAGGGGGTGGAGTCGCACCCCTCCGTACGTGGCGGCGACCCGCTCCGCCCCGCCCCGGCGCCAGGCGGCGACGACGCGGTCGATCGCCTCGGACGCGAGCTCGGGGCCGTCGCCGAGGACGACGACCGCTGCCTCGACCTCCTCCCCCAACGCGGCCAGGCCACAGCGCAACGACGCGCCGGGGCCCCGCTCCCAGTCAGCGCAATGAACGGCGCGCGCGCTGGTCGGAAGCTCGTGCGCTCCCAGGACGACGACGATCTCGTCGACCGTGCGGCTCGCCCGGACGCGTTCCAGGACGGGCTCCAGCAGGACTTCCTGCTTGGGGGAGCCGAATCGAGTCGATGCTCCCCCCGCGAGGACGACCGCAGCGATCATGGCACTAGGGAGTCACGACCATGCGGAGCACGACGACCCTGCGGGTCGGCTGCTCGGTCGCCGGATTGCCGAGCCGGCCGATCTTCTCGAGGACTCGGAGGCCCTTCGTGACCACGCCGAGAATCGCATACTCCGGCGGAAGCCCTGCGTTCGCGCCCGTGACGATGAAGAACTGACTACCTGCGGTCCCGGGCGGCTCCGCCGCCGACTTCGCCATCGCGACCACGCCCTCCGTGTAGAGCGCGTTCGCCGGCGGGACGTCCACCACGCTATAGCCCGGGCCGCCTCTGCCGGTCCCGGTCGGATCCCCGCCCTGGATCACGAAGCCCGGGACGATTCGGTGGAAGCGCGTTCCGTCGAAGAACCTCTTTCGCACCAGCGCGGCGAACGACGACGTCGTGCAGGGCGAGTCCTGGACGTCGAGGCGGAAGGCGAAGGAGCCGAGGTTGGTGAGCACGTTCACGGTGTGCGGCTTCGAGCGGTCGAGTAGCGGGAAGCGCACGTCCGCGCCGCGGGTCGGGCACGGGGTCTCCGCCTTCGGCTTCGTCCCGCCTCCACACGCGACGAGCGTCAGGACCGCGAGTGCTAGCGGCAGCCGCGCAGCTCGCGCCACAGCGCCGTGACGTTTGCGACGTAATCGAGCGTTTCCTGCGTCGCTGCGCCGTCGGCCTCGGCGACTGCAGTCGGGCCCGCGTTGTAGGCGGCGAGCGCCAGGTCGGTCGAGTGGAAGCGCTGCAAGAGCTGGTCAAGGTAGCGCGCCCCCGCGAGGACGTTCGAGTCGGGACGGTCGGCGTCGAGGCGCAGCGCCGCGGCCGTCGAGGGCAGGACCTGGAGCAGGCCGCGCGCGTCGGCGCTCGAGCGGGCGTCCGCTCGTAGGTTCGATTCGACCTGCCCGACTGCAACCAGCATGGCGAGCGGCGGGCCGGTGTCGTGCGCCGCACGGGCAAAGACCGGCCGGTACGCCGCAGGAACGGGGCACGTGTTCGCAACCTCGCGCAGTGCAGGCAGTGGTGGAATTCGCGCCGGGGCCGTTTCCAGCCTGCCCTTTGCGCTCGCAACCGTGCCCGCGACGATGCCGGAGATGAGAGCCACTATGAGCAGGGCAAGGAGACGGCGCCGCATTCGAGGGCGGGATCCTATCGCGCGGGAGCGGCTATCTCTTCGAGCGCCCTGCGGACGAGGGCCCGCGCGATCTCGACCTTGTAGGCCGTGCCGGGAAGAGGCGTTGCGTCGTCCAGTGCCGCAGGTGCGTCGAGCGTCCAGGGGATCGGAGCTACCCCGGCGAGCGCGATTCGAATCCCGTCGGAGGACTGCACGGCCGCCACGCCGACCAGCGGGAACGCCCACTTCCGTCGGTCCATCGCCTTGAGGTACGTGGAGGCTTTCGGCGCCGGCACGTCGAGCTCGAGGATCAGCTCGTCGGGTGCGAGGGTCGTGACGTTGCGGTCGTCCGCAGTCGGTAAGCGGTAGAGCTCGGCGATCGGAACCTCCCGCGCCGTCGTCCGGAGCGTCGCGCCGAGTGCCAGCAGCGCAGCGGCGATGTCCGAGGGGTGGGCTGACGCGCAGAGCTCGTTGCCGAAGACGGCGTGCTCGCGGTGAGCGCCTTCCCTGGCGAAACACCGCTCGCCGCCGTGCAGCCAGCAGTCGAAGCCGAGCCGCCAGTACCAGCAGCGCGTCGCCTGGAGGAGGTTCCCGCCGATCGTTCCCATCGAGCGCAATTGAGGCGACGCGGCCAGCGAGCAGGCCTCGCGCAACGCCTGCGGGATCTCCGGATCGACCTCGAGCTCCGCGAGCGTCGTCCCAGCGCCGATCTTCGTCCCATCGATCCCGCGCGGCACCGCATCGGCGACGTGGACGAGGGTGTCGGCTTGCACGAGCTTGTCTCGCAGGAGCGGGACGAGCTCGGTTCCGCCGGCGAGCGCGACCGACCCGTTGCCGAGCGCCGCGGCGGCCTCCTTGGCGCTAGACGGCCGCAGGAGCTCCACGCCGCTCCTTCTCGCGCGCCTCGGCCTCACGCAGCGCGCGCAGCATTTCTTCGCGAGTGATCGGCAGCGACCGCACGTCGGCGCCGGTCGCGTCGCGAATCGCGTTGGCGATCGCGGCCGCAACGGGAATGATCGGCGGCTCCCCGAGTCCCTTCGAGCCGAGGTTCGTCAGGTGCGGGTCGGGGACGTCGACCAGGTCGGTGACGATCTCGGGGACGTCGGCGATCGTCGGCATCTTGTAGGCGTCGAGCGTCCGGGTGAGGACCGAGCCCGTCGACGGGTCGACGATTCGTTCCTCGGAGAGCGTGTGTCCGACGCCCTGGATGATCCCGCCTTCGACCTGGCTCTCGGCGCCGAGCCGGTTGATGACGCGGCCGACGTCGTGGATCGCGACGATCTTGTCGACCCGGACCTCGCCGGTCTCGACGTCGACCGCGACCTCCGCCACCTGGACGCCGAACGTCAACACCCGCATGCCGGCCGGATTCGGGCCGCGCGCACCCTTGCCGAGGATCTGGCCGTCCTCGAGCAGCCCGGTGATCTCTTCCAGCGGCCACGAGCCGCCGTCGGTCGAGACGATCTGCCCATCCTTGATGTCGAGAACGTGCGCTTCGAGGTGGTAGCGCTGCGCAGCGATCTCGATCAGCTGGCGCTTCGCGTCTGCCGCGGCGGAACGCACGGCAGGACCCATCGAAGGGATCGTCGAGGACCCGGCCGAGATCGAGGCGAACGGCCCGCGCGCCGAGTCTCCGAGCGACACCTGGACGTGCTCGAGCGAGATGCCGAGCTCCTCGGCGGCGATCTGCGCCATCGCCGTCCGTGAGCCGGTCCCGATGTCCTGCATGGCGGTCACGACCTGCGCATGACCATCGGCCCCGACACGCACCCACGCGTACGACGGCGGCCCGCCGCCGCCGAACCAGATCTGTGACGCGAGTCCGATGCCGTGCTTCCACGGGCCATGGCTGCGTGCGCGCACCTCGTCGCGCTTCGCCCAGTGCGGCTCGGCTCGGCGGTAGCACTCGGCGAGGTTCTTGGAGGAGAACGGCCGATCGTCGAGCCGATCGGAGTCGGCGTAGTTCAGACGGCGGAGCTCGAGTGGCTCGATGTCGAGCCTCGCGGCGAGCTCGTCGAGGAGGCACTCGAGCCCGAATGTTCCCTCGACGAAGCCGGGCGCGCGAAAGGCCGCATTCGGCGGCATGTTCAGCTTCGCGCCGTAGTTGACCGTGCGAACGTTCTCGCACGCGTACAGCATCTGCATCGGGCCTTCGGTCGTCATCGACCAGCCGGAGAAGCCGATTGCGTTGACGAACTCGCCGCCGAGCGCAGTCAGCGTGCCGTCGGACTTTGCGCCGACCGTGAGCCGCTGAATCGTGGCGTTGCGGTTCCCCGTGGCGATGTTCTCCTCGCGGCGCGTGAGCGCGCACTTCACTGGACGCCCGGTGCGCTTCGCCAGCTCGGCCGCAATGGAGGTGTAGTCGCCGGGACCGTTCTTCGCGCCGAAGCCGCCGCCCATCGCCAGGCAGACGACCCGCACCTTGTCCGGAGGAAGGCCGAGGCGCTCCGCCATCGCCTTGCGGACACCCCAGATGTACTGCGTCGAGATGTAGACGGTGATGCCGCCGTCCTCCCAGTGGCAGACGGCCTGGTGCGTCTCGAGGGCGTTGTGGAGAACGACCTGCGTTCGGTACTCGGCCTCGACGACGACGTCCGCTTCCGCAAGCCCGCGGTCGAGCTCGCCGCGCTCGTAGTGGTCCGGCCCGTCGTTGGTGAAGGACTCCCGGCGAACCGCCTCGTCCGGATCGAGCAGCGGCTCGAGCACCTCCCAGTCGACCGCGATCGACGCGAGGGCGTCCTGCGCCTGCTCCAGCGTCTCGGCCGCGACGGCCGCGACGGCATGACCGACGTAACCGGGCTCGTCCGTGAGCTGCTCGAGGTCGTCCGGCCCGATCACGGCACGGACACCGGCCGCGGAGCGCGCGGGCGCGAGGTCCAAGTTGTTGACGCGCGCGCGCGCGTGAGGAGAGCGAAGAACCGCGGTGTGCAACATCCCCGGCAGCCGCACGTCGGCCGTGTAGGGCGCCTGGCCGCGGGCCCGCTGCGCGCCGTCGACACGCGGAACCGATCGGCCCACCACCTCGAGCGGGCCCTCGGGCCACTGGTCGAGCGCATCCTCGTCGACCACGATCCACTGCTCGGTGTACTGCCCCTCGACCTCCTTCTCCGTGCGAATCAGCTGCGCCACGTGGTTATCGCCTCCTCGATCTTGGGGTAGGTGCCGCAGCGGCAGAGGTTCCCGGACATCGCGTGCCGGATCTCGTCCTTCGACGGGCTTGGATTCGCTTCGACGAGCGCGGCGGCGGAGACGATCTGTCCGGGCGTGCAGAAGCCGCACTGGACCGCGTCGGTGCGCACGAACGCATCGACGAGCCGATGCTCGCGCAGCCCTTCGATCGTCGTCACCTCGCGCCCTTCGACCGTGTGGACGAGCGTGATGCACGACAGCGTCGGCACGCCGTCGAGGAGCACGGTGCAGGCTCCGCAGTGTCCCTCGCCGCAGGCGACCTTCGTCCCGGTGAGGCCGAGGTCGTCCCGCAAGACCTGCGCCAGGGAACGCCCGACGGGCGCTGCGACGGTGTAGCCGTGGCCGTTGATCCGGAGCTCAAGCAGGCGTTGTCACCGCCACGATGTCGGCGAGATGGATGAGCCGGAACGTCGCCCGTGTGTGAGCCATCCGGTCCGTCTCATCCCCTTCTTCGGGCAGAGAACGCCACATATCTTGCGCCGTCGTCAGCAGCTCTCGGATCTGCTCCAGCTCCTCGCGGTGCCCGTTCGAGCGGTCGTCGCAGGCGTTGAGGGCCAGCCCGAGGACCCCGATGCGGTCCTGCTGCCGCGTCCAGAGCAGCGGCGTCGCCATCGAGAGGTACTGGTGGATGCGCGCGAACGTCATCGGCTGCTGGAACGTGTCGATCCCCTTCGGCGCCGAGGGCTCGAGCGGAGGCTCGCCTGCTCGGATCCGGTTCGCGTTTCGCGCCAGCACTCCCCGCACCTGACCGTCGTCGAACTGCGCAAGCCGGGCGGTGCGGAGCGCGATCAGCAGCGAGGCCGGCTGCTGCCCGTAGGGATAGTCGGAGGCGTAGACGACCTGCTCCGGCCCGACCAGCCGGTAGAGCCCGAGGAGGTCGAGGGGGCTCCAGACCGAGGTGTCGAAGAAGACTCCCGCCTTGCCGCCGAGGCTGTGTGCAAGAGCCGCGAGGTCGGCGATGCCCGCGTGCGCCACGATCAGCTGAGCTTTCGGATAGCGGTCGACGACGCGCGCGAGGTCGTCCGCGATCGGGGGCAGCCCCCGGCCGCCGTGGATCAGCACCGGCACCATCCGCTCCGCCGCGAGCTCGAAGATCGGCGACAGCCGCTCGTCGTTGAGCAGGAACTTCTGGGCGCGGGGGTGCAGCTTGATCCCGCGCGCGCCGCGGTCGAGGCAACGCTTCGCCTCGCCGATCGGATCCTCGGTGAGGTCGAGCCGGACGAACGGGATCATCCGTCCACCCGAGCGCTCGGCGTACTCGAGCGTCCGGTCGTTGCCGGCGCGGAACCCCGGATGGCGGTCGGGCTCGTCCAGGCAGAACATGAAGCAGCCCGAGATCCCGTACTTGTCCAGGCCGCGTTCGAGCTCCTCGTAGTTCCCGACCATCCCGTCGATGTCGGTCCCGAGATGCGTGTGGGCATCGAAGATCTCGGCCCCTTCGGGCAACTCGCGGCGAAGCTCGTCGTCCCACTGCGCCATCAGTCGCTGGGCACGCTGCAGCGCGTCGTCCACGCTTTGGAGTCTATGTCTCGACCAGCGGCCTACGCGCCGAAGCTCGTTAGGATCCGCGCCGTGCCGGACGTTCTCATCTATGGCGACACGCTCCGCTCGCCCGAGCTTCGACACGAGGTGCCGGTCGCCATACCGGACGCGTTCCTCTACGCGGAGAAGGGAGATCGCCGCGCGGTGATGCTCCACGCACTGGAGATCCCGCGCGTCCGGGAGGACGCCCCGGAGCTCGAGATCATCTCGCTCGAGAGCCTCGGTGCCGACGAGCTCTTCGGCCAGGGCAAGCAGGGCTGGGAGATCGACCTGGAGATCGCGCTGCGAGGCTGCCGTGAGCTCGAGTTCGAACGCGTGACCGTTCCGGCCACGTTCCCTGTGGGGCATGCCGACTACCTCCGGGCGAACGGGATTGAGGTCGTCGTCGACCGCGACCTGTTCGACAACCGCCGGCGGTCGAAGAACGAGACCGAGCTCCAGGGCATCCGGAGGGCCCAGCGCGCCTGCGAGGCGGCGCTCGACTCTGCGCGGGACCTGCTGCGGCGTGCCGAGGCGAACGGCGCCCGCCTCGAGGTGAACGGTCAGCCGCTGACTTGCGAGCGGATCAAACGACGGATCGAGGATGTCTTCGCCGACCACGAGGTCGAAGGCAGCGACATGATCGTCTCCCACGGCGTGCAGACCGCGGTCGGGCACAACGCGGGCTCCGGCCAGATCGCAGCCAACGAGCCGATCGTGTTCGACCTCTTCCCGAGAGACAAGGCGACGGGTTGCTATGCGGACATGACCCGGACGTATGTCGTGGGCGAGCCGTCCGAGGAGGTCAAGCAGTGGTACGGGCTCGTGAAGCAGGCGCTGGACAGCTCGACCGCGGGCGTGAAGCCGGGCGTGAACGGCCGCAAGCTGTTCGAGCAGGTTTGCGAGCTGTTCCAGGGCGCGGGCTACAAGACGCAGCTGAACAAGGAGCCGGGCGAGGTGCTGGAGGACGGGTTCTTCCACAGCCTCGGGCACGGCGTCGGGCTGGAGGTGCACGAGCTGCCCTCGATGGGCCGCACGGGCCATGATCTCGTCCCCGGGGACGTGATCACGATCGAGCCGGGCCTCTACCGCTCCGGCTACGGCGGCCTCAGGCTCGAGGACATCGTGCTCGTCACGAAGGACGGCCACGAGGTCATCACCGACTACCCGTACGACCTGACGCCGTAGCGGAGGGAGCGTGAGCGACCGGAACTACTGTCCGCGCAGCGGACCAGTGCAGGGGGTCTGGGGGAACCGGGAGGTTCCCCCAGAGGAAACGGAAACCTCATGAACGACGAAACCCAAACTCACTCCAACACCATCGACACGATGCTGCTCGAGGAGCGGCGCTACGCGCCGGACCCGGAGTTCGCGCGCCAGGCGAACGCGCAGCCCGAGATCTACGAGCGGGACTGGGAGGAGTTCTGGGAGACGGAAGGCCGCAACCGGATCACCTGGTTCGAGCCGTTCACGCAGCTCTACGAATGGGAGCCGCCGTACGCAAAGTGGTATCTCGGCGGCAAGCTCAACGTCTGCTTCAACTGCGTCGACCGGCACGTCGAGGCCGGCAAGGGCGGCAGAGTCGCCTACCACTGGGAAGGCGAGCCCGAAGACGAGCGGCGCACCGTCACCTTCGCCGACCTCCAGCGCGACGTCGTCCGCTTCGCGAATGCGCTGAAGGACCTCGGCGTGAAGAAGGGGACGCCCGTCGGGATCTACATGGGGATGGTGCCGGAGCTGCCGATCGCGATGCTCGCCTGCACGCGGCTCGGGGCCCCGCACACCGTCGTCTTCGGAGGCTTCTCCGCCGACTCGCTCTCCGGCCGCCTGAACGACATGGAGTGCGAGTTGCTGATCACGCAAGACGAGGGCTGGCGCGCAGGGAAGAAGGTGCCGCTGAAGCAGAACGCGGACGAAGCGGTGGCCGACTCGCCGTCGGTCAAGAAGGTCGTCGTGCTGCGCCGGACGGGCGACGCCGTCCAGTTCGACGAGTCACGCGACCTCTGGTGGCACGAGCTCGTGGAGGACAAGAACGACGACCCGAAGTCGTGCCCGTGCGAGCCGATGGACTCCGAGGATCTGCTCTACCTGCTGTACACGTCGGGCACGACCGCGAAGCCGAAGGGAATCATCCACACGACGGCGGGCTACCTTATCGGCGTTGCGGCGACGCACCACTACATCTTCGACGTCAAGCCCGATTCGACCTACTGGTGTGCGGCCGACGTCGGCTGGGTCACCGGCCACAGCTACATCGTGTACGGGCCCCTTTGCAACGGAACGACGGGGATCATCTACGAGGGCGTTCCGAACTATCCCGATCCCGAGCGCTGGTGGGAGATCGTCGAGCGCTACAAGGTCGACATCCTCTATACGGCGCCGACCGCGATCAGGTCGCACATGAAGTGGGGGCCGGAGCACGCTGCGCGCCATGACCTGTCCTCCTTGAGGCTGCTCGGCACGGTCGGCGAGCCGATCAATCCGGAAGCGTGGGTCTGGTACCGCGAGCACATCGGCGGCGACCGCACGCCCGTGGTCGACACCTGGTGGCAGACGGAGACGGGAATGATCCTGATCACGCCGCTGCCGGGCGTGACGACGCTCAAGCCCGGCTCGGCGACGAAACCGTTTCCGGGCGTCGACGCCGCGGTCTACAGCGAAAGCGGAAAGGAGGTCGGGCCGGGCGGAGGCGGCTACCTCGTGCTCAAGCGGCCGTGGCCGGCGATGCTGCGCGGGATCCACAAGGACGACGCGCGCTACCGCGAGACGTACTGGTCGAAGTACGAGAACGTGTACTTCGCCGGCGACGGCGCACGGATCGACGAGGACGGCGACTTCTGGCTGCTCGGCCGCGTCGACGACGTCATGAACGTCTCAGGGCACCGGATCTCGACGATCGAGGTCGAGAGCGCGCTCGTGGACCACAAGGGTGTGGCCGAAGCCGCTGTCTGCGGCCGCAAGGACGAACGCACCGGGCAGGCGATCGTCGCGTACGTGACGCTCAAGGGCGGCGAGGAGGGGTCGATCGAGATGCTCGAGGAGCTGCGGAATCACGTCGGCAAGAAGATCGGTCCGATCGCCAAGCCGGCCAACATCGTCTTCACGCCCGAGCTGCCGAAGACGCGCAGCGGCAAGATCATGCGGCGCCTGCTTCGCGACGTCGCCGAGAACCGCACGCTCGGCGATACCACGACGCTCGCCGACCCGGCGGTCGTCGAGGAGATCAAGGAGCGTGCGGTTACCGACACTCGCGAGGACTAGCCCGCTCGTCGTCGCCGCGCTCGTTGCGGCGGCGCCCGCGTCCTCGGCAATCGATCAGCCTCTCGCGCGTGCGCGAGCGACTCTTTCCTTACCGCGTATGCCTGACGCGATGCAGCGGCGCTACGACGCGGGTCGCGACCTCGAGGAGGCCGTGGACTGGTCGCGCACACGCCTTCGTCGCTGCGTCGCGCAGACCGCCCTCTCGCTCGGCCGTGGGCTCGTTCGTCAGGCGGAAGGCTACGATCACCCGCGCCGTGCCCTGGAGGACATTGGACGGCGCCAGGCGACTGCGGCTGCGGAACGACTCCGACACTGCCCTGCAAGCGACGACCTCGTCTCGGTTGCCCACTTCCCCTTCGCACCGGCGCGCCTGCCCGCGCTCGTGCGCGCTACCCCCGAGCGAGACGTCGACGCCCTGCTTGCCAAACGGCTCCGTGACCTCGGACAAACCTTTCCCGGATGGGCCGCCATCTGGGTGCACGACCTCAAAACCGGACGCGCGGCAGGCTGGAACTCGGACGCACAGTTCCCTGCCGCGTCGACGGTGAAGCTCGGCGTTCTCCTTACGGCGCTTGCGCGGCTTCGCCATCCCGAGCGATCGCAGCTCGACTACGACCTGCGGGCAATGACCCGCTGGTCGTCGAACCTCGCGGCCAACCGCCTGCTCAGACGCGTCGGCGGGCCCGCCGCGGTCGAGCGGGCGCTTCGTCGCGCAGGCGCGCACCGGAGCACATATCCGCAGGGCTACCGGGTCGGGACGGCGCTGTCGCTCGACGTGAAGAAGCAGCCTCCGTACGTCTCCGGCCGAGTCACGACAGCGCACGACCTCGGTCGCATCCTCTACCTCCTTCACGCTGGAGCACTCGGGAACAAGCGCGCGCTTCGCACCGGCAAGCTCGACCGAGCGCGCTCGCGCTATGCGCTCGGGCTTCTCCTCGATTCAGAGCAGCGCGGCAACAACATCGGGCTCCTGCGCCCGTGGCTGCCGGGCACGCTCATCGCGCAGAAGAACGGCTGGCTCCACGACGCGCGCCACACCGCGGCGATCGTCTACTTTCGCGGCGGGCCGAAGATCGTCGTCGTCCTGACGTACGCCCCGAATCTTCGGCTCACGACCGCGCGCGACCTTGGCAGGCGGGTGCTGCTAGCGGTCCGTTGAGCCGGATGCTCACAACTTGTCGGCGCAGGCGACGGCCGCCTTCGTGATCAGCCTCTTGATCCGCGGCGGGATCTTGCCGCCCGCGAGCCCGATCCGGGCGAAGTCCGCGGTCGAGACGTCGTTCGACAGCTTGTCGAGCGTGCAGCCGCAGTACGCCCTCTTCTTCGTGTCGCCCTTCGTGCAGCTCTGCATGTAGTTCGTGACGAGCGCCTCCGGGTAGTGGAAGCGTCCATGCGTCGTGACGGATGCGGTTCCCGTCGGATTGGTGGTCGTGACGGTTTTCGCAACCGTCGTCGTCACGGCGGACTTCTTGCCGCCGCCGCCGCAGCCGGCGGCTGCGAGCACCAAAAGGAGGAGGAGTACCGGGAAGGCCAGCCTCAAGAGGCCAGCAGTCTCTCAAATCTCTCGGCGTCGTCGAAGGGTCCGATCACGGCCAGGTTCAGCCCTCGGCGCTCGATCAGTTCGCGTGCGACCCGCTGGACGTCGTCGACCGTGACCTTGTCCAGCTCGTCGAGCACCTCCTGCGGATCGGGCGTCCGGCTCTCGAGCACCTCACGGCGCAGCCCGAACATAATCAGCCCCTGGGAGGTCTCGAGCTGCAGGACGAAGCGGCCTTTCGCAAAGCTCTTCCCCTTCTCCAGCTCGTCCTCCGGCACCGCCTCCTTCGCGATGGTGCGGAGCTCCGCGGCGATCGTCGAGACCGCGTCGTCGATCCGGTTGATGTCCACGCCGGCCTGCGCATAGAGCGAGCCCGCGTCCGTGTAGCTGTGGTTGAGCCCGTACACGTAGTAGGCGAGGCCTCGGCGCTCGCGGACCTCCGTGAAGAGGCGTGAGGACATTCCGCCGCCGAGGATCGTCGAGAGGACCTGCAGGATGTACCGGTCCGGATGCTCGAGCGGATAGCTGTGCACGCCGAGGACCACGTGCGCCTGGTCGGACGCCTTCGTATGCACCTTGACCCGGGAGTCGCCGTCGAGGCCCAGGCGGGCGGGCTCCGGCTCGCCCGTCTCGGCCTCCGGCAGGTCGCCGAGGAGCTCTTCGATCCGCTCGTGAAGGGCGTCGCCGATCTTTCCGCCCACGCCGACGACCATCCGTGAAGGCCTGTACCAGCGGTCGACGTACGACGTGAAGGAGTCGTGCGTCGCGCCGCGGATGGTTTCCTTGCGGCCGATGATGTCCCAGCCGAGCGGCTGGTCGCCGTAGAGGAGCTCCTCGTAGACGCCGCTGATGAAGTCCCGCGGCGTGTCGTAGTACATGTTCATCTCTTCGATGATCACGCCCTTCTCGCGCTCGATCTCCTCGGGAGCGAACTTCGAGTGGCGCAGCATGTCGACGAGGACGTCCAGCGCGACATCGCGCGACTCGGCGGCGCACTTGACGTAGTAGCCGGTGTACTCCTTGCCGGTGAAGGCGTTGAATTCGCCGCCGATGGCATCGATCTCCTTGGAGATGTCTCGCGCGGTCGGTCGCCGCTCCGTTCCCTTGAAGAACATGTGCTCGGCGAAGTGCGCGATGCCGTTGGTGTCGAACGTCTCGTAGCGCGAACCGGCGGCGAGCATGATCGCGCACGTCACCGACTGAGCCGATTCCATCGGCGCGGTCAGGATGCGGAGACCGTTCGGCAGCGTGTCGAGGCGGTAGGTGCTCACTGCGGCGATGCTAGCTAGGCCGGTCGGCTCTGCGGTAGACGAAGCGGACGGCCTGCCAGTCCTCGTCGATCGCCGCGCTCTTGTTGTCGACGAGGCCGGCGTCGAGGCCGATCTTCTGCACTGCCTCGAAGTCCAGGTCGGTCTCGATCGTCGACGCCTTCTTCGGCCAGGCGATCCAGAGGCCGTCTGAGGGAGCCAGCGTCTCCTTGAGGGCGCCGAAGCGCCGTCTCAGCTCGGTCTGACTCGTGGTGAAGAGAACGACAACCTCCGAGCCGGGCTTCGCACCGAGTTTCTTGGCGAGCGGCGTCGAGTAGGTCTTCTCAGCCAACCGGTGTCACAGCGCGGCGATCGCAGCGAGCAGGCCGTCGACCTCCTCGCCGGTGTTGTAATGGACGATGCCGGCGCGCACGGCGCCTGCGTCCTCGAGGCCGAGTCGCTTCATCACCTCGACGGCGTAGTAGTTGCCCTGCCAGACCGCGTAGCCCGCGTCGCCGAGCCGCGCCGCCGCGTCGCGCGTCGGTACCCCGTCGACGTTGAAGGCGAAGGTGGCGACGCGGCCGTCCATCGTCGGCAGGCCGTAGAGGTCGACGCCGTCGGGAAGTCCGGCGAGGAACCGCTCTCCCAGCGCACGTTCGTGGGCCCGGATCGCCCCCCAGCCGATCGACTCGACGTACTCGACCGCGGCGACGAAGCCGGCCAGCAGCTCGTGCGGAAGCGTCCCGGTCTCGAAGCGGTGGCCGAGCGGCTCGTTCGCAGCGGGGCGGACCTTGTACGGACGCCAGCTCTCGAGCAGCTCCGCGCGGCCGAAGGCGACGCCGAGATGCGGACCGAAGAACTTGTACGGAGAGCAGATGAGCACGTCCACGCCCCAGCCCGCAGCCTCGATCGGACCGTGTGGGCCGTAGTGGACGGAGTCGGCCCAGGCGAGCGCGCCGGCATCGTGCGCGAGCTCTGTGACTCGTCGTACGTCGGTGAGCGTTCCAACGGCGTTGGATGCGACGGGAAACGCAACGACGCGAGTGCGGTCCATGAGGAGCCGTGCGAGGTCGTCGAGATCGAGAGTCGTGTCGTCGTTGATGTCCACGAAGCGAACCTCGAGACGCTTGTCGTGGGCGAGCTCGAGCCAGGGAGAGACGTTCGCGTCGTGGTCGAGCTTCGTCACGAGGATCTGGTCGCCCTCGTTCCAGTCGCGTCCGGCGGTGCGCGAGAGCGCGAACGCGAGCGTTGTCATGTTCGCGCCGAAGATCGTCTCCTCGGGACTACAGCGGAGGAAGTCGGCCGCCGTCAGGCGCGCCTGTGCGACGAGCGCCTCCGTCCTCCGGCTCGTCTCGTAGGGCCCGCTGACGTTCGCGTTCGATTCCCGGTAGTAGCGCGAGACCGCCTCGATGACCTCGTCGGGAACCTGCGTGCCGCCCGGGCCGTCGAAGAAGGCGAGTGGCTGGCGCAGCGCGGAGAAACGCGCACGCACGGATTCGACGTCGAATGTGACGGTCGACATCCTCGGAGACGTTACTACGATTGATCCATGGCGCCTGCGACGAAAGAGCGGGTCGACCGCGGGACCGGGACAGGCCTGGGCGCGCCCTGGAACGTCGTCGTCCTGAACGACAACCACAACACGTTCCAGGGCGTCGCGGCCGCGCTCGCCTCCACCATCCCGGACGTCTCGTACGAGCGGGGCCTGCAGATCGCCGACCGCATCCACAACGCCGGCCGCGCGATCGTGTGGTCCGGCCATCGCGAGCCCGCGGAGCTCTACTGGGAGCAGCTCCGCGGCCACGGGCTCACCATGGCTCCGCTCGAGCGCGTCTGAGCAGGAGGGAAAAGCTCCTGATTTGCAGGGGTTACTGGCAGCCGAAGCCCGGGTACATCGGTATCTAGCAGGTCAACGAGGCCCTTGCCGGCCTCGAAAGGGGGGTTTGAGATGTCAACGACTGACCTGTGGACGTACAGCAGCACCGCCCTGTCGCAGCGCGACCTGAGCGGCTTTTCAGTCGAGGCTCTCGACGGAGGCATCGGGAAGGTCGATGACGCCACGTACGACGTGGGCGAAAGCTTCATCGTCGTCGACACAGGCCCGTGGATCTTCGGCAAGAAGGTGATGCTGCCGGCGGGTGTGATCCGCGACCTCGATCTCGACACCGAGACCGTGTTCGTCAATCGCACCAAGGATCAGATCAAGGACGCACCGGAATTCGACGAGAAGCGTTCTAGGGATCCGGGCTACCGAGACGAGCTCGCCGGTTACTACGGCCCAGGTGGCCGCGGGTACCGCGACCTCGGCTGACGGAGGTTCGTGCTCGTCGCGAGGTCCCGCCCATCGGCGGGACCTCGCCCGAGATCTTGCCGATGCATGGAAGGAGCTGTCCGGCGAACGGCGTAGTGTTGGCCCATGCGACGATTGCGGTCGCTCAGCGAGGCTGAGTGCTACGCCAGGTGCTACGGCGGCTGGGACGCGGCCGTCCAGGTGATCAGACTCGAGCCGCGGCGTCCCCGGCACGCGGCGATTCTCGAGGGCGAGGCCCTCAGGCGCCGCTTCGAGGAGTTCCTCGACGCCCGTGACCCCGGGGAGCTCGCCGAGCCCGAAGCCGCCTAGCTCGGTCCCCGACATCTTGGACGCCGGTCTCCGGGTCGTCTTCTGCGGCATCAATCCGGGACGGGTGTCCGCGGCCGCGGGCGCGCACTTCGCCAACCCGCGCAACGACTTCTGGCGCTTGCTGCATGCGGCCGGCTTCACGTCGCGGCTGTACGAACCCCACGAGCAGCACGAGATCCTCGCCGAGGGAATCGGGCTGACGAACGCCGCCTACCGAACCACCCCCGGCTCGGGCGACCTCCGCCGTGGCGATTTCGCTGGCTCGGCCGAGCGGCTCGAGCGACTTGCGCGCGAGCTCCGTCCGCGCTGGCTCGCCTTCGTCGGGAAAGAGGCGTACCGCGGTGCGTTCGGCGAACGCGCGGAGCTCGGCCGCCAATCGCGACGGCTGGCCGAGACAGGGCTCTTCGTCCTCCCGTCGACGTCGCCGGCCAATGCCGCAGTTCCGTGGGCCGAGCGGCTGCGGTGGTTCCGCGAGCTCGCCCGGCTCAGCCGCGCCAGTGGTTGGTGATCGGCGTTCTCCGGTCCCGGCCGAACGCCTTCGGGCGCAGCTTCACGCCCGGGGGGGCCTGGCGCCGCTTGTACTCCGCCCGGTCGATCATCGACACGGCACGCTCGACGATCTCTCTGTCGAAGCCGTCCGCCGACAGCTCTTCCAGCGTCCGGTCGTGCTCGACGTACTGCTCGAGCACCTCGTCGAGCGCCGGGTAGGGCGGAAGGGAATCCTCGTCGAGCTGGTTGTCCCGCAGCTCCGCGCTCGGCGCGCGGTCGATGATGGACTGCGGGATCAGCTCCCTGTCTGCTCGCTCGTTGAGGTAGCGCGCGAGCCGGAAGACGTCCGTCTTGTAGACGTCCTTCAGCAACGCGAAGCCTCCGGCCATGTCGCCGTAGAGCGTCGCGTACCCGACCGAGAGCTCGGACTTGTTCCCGGTGGCGACGAGCATCCAGCCGAACTTGTTCGACAGGGCCATGAGCAGAACGCCGCGGGCGCGCGCCTGGATGTTCTCCTCCGTGAGATCGGGCTCTTTCCCGGCGAAGGGCTCAGCGAGTGCCGCATCGAAGCCGTCGACGATCGAAGCGATCGGGATCTCCGTGAACGAGCAGCCGAGGCTCTCGGCAAGCCCGCGAGCGTCGGTGCGCGTTGCGTCCGACGAGTAACGCGACGGCATCGAGACGCAATGGACTCGATCGGCTCCGAGCGCCTCGGCGGCAAGCACGGCCGTGAGCGCCGAGTCGATGCCGCCGGAGACGCCGACCACCACGTCGCGGAATCCGTTCTTGTCCACGTAATCGTGCAGGCCGAGCTCGAGGGCGAGACGCATCTGCTCGAGCTCGTCCACGAAGGGGACGACCTCCACGGTCACCTTGCTCCCGTTCTGCGAAGGACCGCGTGTTCCGACGTGGATGATGTCCACGGGCGGGATCTGGTCGCGCTCTCGCGCGAGCGCGCGGCGGCGAACGTCGCGCAAGCGCCGTCCGATCACTTCCTTCGGCTCGATGTCGGCGAGGAGCAGCGCCTCCTCGAACCCCGGCGCCCGTGCGATCACCGTTCCCTCGTCGTCGAGGACGACGGAGTGCCCGTCGAAGATCAGCTCGTCCTGTCCCCCGACGGTGTTGCAGAACGCGACGAAGCACGAGTTGTCGCGTGCGCGGGTGATGAACATCTCCTCGCGCTCACGATCGCGGCCGACGTAGAACGGAGACGCGGAGATGTTCACGAGCAGCTCAGCGCCTGCGAGCGCGAGATCGGTGGCGGGTGGGCCCGGCTGCCACATGTCTTCGCACACCGTCACGCCCACGAGCGTCGTGCCGTGCTCGAGGAGGATCAAGTCGCGTCCGGGTGCGAAGTAGCGGTCCTCGTCGAAGACGCCGTAGTTGGGCAGGAAGCGCTTTCGGTAGACGGCCTTCACCTCGCCGCCCGAGCAGACGTAGCAGGCGTTGTAGAGATCGCGATCGAAGTGGGGCGCGCCGACCAGGACCGTCGTGCCGCGCGCCTCCTGGGCGATCCGCTCCACCGACTCCTGCGCCGCTCGGACGAAACCCGGCCGGAGCAGGAGGTCCTCGGGCGGATAGCCGGTCACCGCGAGCTCGGGGAAGACGACGAGGTCGGCCGAGTTGGCCTTTGCCTCCGTGAGCCGGCCGAGGATCAGCTCGCGGTTCCCGTCGAGGTCGCCGACGACCGGGTTGATCTGGGCCAGAGCGATGCGCACGGCCTCAGTCTAGCTGTTTGCGACTCTGAGGCGAAAACTAACGCCGACGGCCGAACTGCATGACCCAGAGGGAGACGCCGTCGCGGCCGAACATGTGCCCGCGCTCGACGGCGATGCCCAGGTCGCGCCACTGCCGGGCGAGCAGGTTCGCGCGATGAGGCCGGGATTTGAGCCACATGCTGAGGGTGTGCAACGGCGACCCGAGCTCGGCCTGTCCCCAGGCGAGGTTCTCTCCGAAGGCGCGTGCGGGGAGATAGCCGGCGCGCCGGAAGGTCAGCGAGAACGCCATTCCGCACGGCGTGTGCGAGAAGCCGCAGCGGCGGACCGCATCGGCCTTCCAGACCGAGGAGCGGTTCAGCGGACCGCTGCCGCGGACGGGTGCAAGCCCGTAGCTTCGCCGCACGACGTTGATCCCGCAGTACATCGCCTCGAGCCTGGAGTGCGTGTCCCCGGCGGCGGTGGTCGCGCCGGCGCACGACGACGCAACGGTCGCCAGCGCCGCGGGATCGGAGCTTTCCTGGAGGGCTCCGGCGTGGGCTGTGAGACCGACAACGAGCGCGGTGAGGGGGGCGATAACTCCCAACGCGGTCGACTAGGAGTTCCCCGTCCGGGCCGAATCCTGCGCTTCGCCCTAGAAATTCTTACATTCGGGTTTGTTTCTCGTATTCGTAGGGTTTGAGAGTGTGGTCAGGCTTCTCGGCGCAGCCTGATCGCATTGAGATCTCGCTCGAGGATCTCGTCGATCCGGCGTTCGAGCTCCTCGGGCGGATCGTGCTCCGCGTGGAGGTAGCGCCCGCTGAGGCGGTCGAATCGCCCGCCGGCGAGCGCCCGCACGAGCCGCGGCGCGCACTCGGGCGGCGTCCAGGGCGCGTCGTCCGGGGCGCAACCGGTCATCTCCGTTCGGACGAGACCGGGACTGATCGGGAAGACGGGTATGCGCCCTTCGAGCTCGTTCGAGAGCGCCTCGCCGAAGCGGACGGCGGCTGCCTTGCTCGACGCGTAGGCGCTGTTCGTCGATCCCGGCAGGTAGGCAGCGCCGCTTCCCGTGATCACGATGCGTCCCGTGCCGCGCGCGAGCATCCCCGGAATCACTTCGCGGCAGCACAGAAAGACGCCGAGCAGGTTGACCTCCTGCACGTGCCACCAGTCGTCGGGATCCACGTTCCATGTCGCTCCGTCCGGCCCGCCCACGCCTGCGTTCGCGACCAAGAGATCGATCGGCTCCCCGCCTCCAATCTCCAACTCGACCCTTGCGACCATCCGTGCGACGTCGTCGCGCCTCGAAACATCCCCGACGACGGCAAGTCCGCCGATCTTGTCGGCGACACGCTCGACCTGCTCGCGCGTCCGGGCCGAGACCGCAACTCGCATGCCGGCGGAGGCGAGCACGCGCGCAATGTTCGCGCCGATGCCGCGCCCGCCGCCGGTGACGAGTGCGATCTGTCCGTCGAGCTCAGGCAACCGTGCGCGCGATCTCGTCGAGGGCATCCGGGTTCTCGAGCGCGGACAGGTCGCCGGGATCCTCGCCGAGCACACGCGCGCGGACGGCTCGGCGCACGATCTTGGCGCTGCGCGTCTTGGGGAGCGCCGAGACGAACACGATCCGCTCCGGCTTGAAGGCCTTCCCCAGCTCGTCCGTTACCGCGGTGGAGATCTCTTGCGCCCGCGCCGGCGTTGCATCGTCGCCGGGCTTCAGAACGCAGAAGATCCAGGCGACCTCGCCCTTCACGTCGTGAGGAACGCCGATCGCCGCCGCCTCGGCGACGGCCGGGTGGGAGACCGCCGCGGACTCGAGCTCGGCGGGGCCGATGCGCTTGCCCGCGATGTTGAGCGTGTCGTCGGAACGCCCGTGGAGGAACCAGTAGCCGTCCTCGTCGACCGAGGCCCAGTCTCCGTGTGTCCACACGCCCGGGAAGCGCTTCCAGTACGCATCCAGGAAACGCTCGTCGTCGCGCCAGATGCCGCGGGTCATCCCGGGCCACGGGCGTTTGCACACGAGCTCACCGACCTCGCCGCGCACGGGTTTCCCCTCGGGCCCGAAGACGTCCAGATCCTGCCCCAGTGCAGGGAAGCCGAGCGCAACCGGCTTCACGGGCTCCGTGACACAGGTGGCGAGGAAGCACGCGCCGACCTCGGTCCCGCCCGACTCGTTGACGATCGGAACGCGACCGCCGCCGACCCTCTCGAACAGCCAGAGATACGGGTCTCGATTCCACGGCTCGCCTGTCGTGCAGATCGCCTTCAGGGACGACATGTCGGTGTCGGGATCGCCTTTCGGGATCAGTGCACGAATCAACGTCGGCGAGACGCCGAGCATCGTTACGCGCTCAGACTCGACCAGCTTCCAGAGGCGGTCCGGCGGAAAGTCGGGAGCGCCCTCCGTGTAGACCACTGTGCCGCCAGACGCGCCGCCGCCCACGACCGTCCAGGGGCCCATGATCCAGCCCATGTCGGTGGCGAAGTGGATCCGGTCACCCGGCTTGACGTTCGTCTGGTACGCGACCTCCCGCGCGATCGACACGAGGAAGCCGCCCTGCACATGCAGCGCTCCTTTCGGCTTGCCGGTCGTGCCGGAGGTGTAGGCGAGCAGGTACGGGTGTTCCGAATCGACCTGTGTCGGCGACAGACCCCCGGACGTGCCTGCAACGAGCTCTTCCCAGAAGCGGTCGCGCCCGATCGTCATCGGGACGTCGTCGAGGCCAAGCCTGCGCCAGACGACGGTGTGGGTCACGGTCGCCGCACCCGCCAGCGCCTCGTCCGCGATCTCCTTCATCGGGACGAGCTGGCCGCGGCGCAGCGAGCCGTCGGCGGTGATGAGCACCTTCGCCCTCGCGTCGGCGAGCCGCGCGGAGATCGCGGGTGGCGCGAAGCCGGAGAAAATCGGTACCTGCACGGCGCCGATGTGCGCGCAGGCATGCGATGCGATCGCCGCCTGGGGCGACATCGGGAGGAAGATCCCCACCGCATCGCCCGCGCCGACTCCGATCGAGGCCAGTCCCTCGGCAAGCCGGAAGACCTCCTCCGAGAGCTCCCGCCAGGACAGCGAGAGGCGGGTCCCGTCCTCGCCCTGCCAGATCGCCGCTTCCTGCTCGGCGAGCTCGCCCGCGGCCCACTTGTGCACGCAGTTCCAGGCGAGGTTGAGCTTCCCGCCGACGAACCACGTCGCCCACTCGTTTCCGCGAGACGTGTCGACCACGCGCTCCCAGGGCTCGGAGAACTCGAGCCCGAGATCCTCGATCACCGCCGGCCAGAACCGCTCCGGCTCTTCGACGGAGAGGCGATGGAGCTCCCCGTATCGCTCGACTCCGAGGCGGCGCGCGAGCCTCGTCAAGTTCGCACTTTCCACCTCGTCGGCGCTCGGCGTCCAGACGAATTCGCTCACCGCGCGAAGAGTACGGTCAGCCGCACCACCTTGCCCCGGGAGGGATCACTAACCTGGCGATCGTGAAGGCACGTCTGTTCGCGCCCGAGAACCGTAAGTGGTGGACGCTCGCAGCAGTTGCTGTCGGCCTCTTCATGATCATGCTCGACAACACGGTTGTGAACGTCGCGCTGCCGTCGATCCAGAAGGACCTCCACATGGGTCCTTCGGAGCTGGAGTGGGTGTTCAACGCGTATGCGCTGACGTTCGGCGTGCTCCTCCTGAGCGGCGGCAAGCTCGCCGATCTGTTCGGGCGCCGCGCGATCTTCATCACCGGCCTCGTCATCTTCACCGGCGCCTCGCTGTGGTGCGGGCTCGCCGGCGGCTCTGCGTCCCTGATCGCGGCGCGCACGGTGCAGGGCGTCGGCGCCGCGCTGATGAATCCGGCGACGCTGTCGATCATCACCGCGACGTTCCCCCCGCGACAGCGCGGGATGGCGATCGGGATCTGGGCCGGAGTGTCGGCGCTCGCCCTAGCGATCGGTCCCCTCGTCGGGGGCCTGCTGACGCAGGACATCAGCTGGAGCTGGATCTTCTTCATCAACATCCCGGTCGGAGTTGCCGGCGTGCTCGCAGCACGGATCTTCATCGACGAGACGAAGGACACCTCGCGCGAGCAGCGACTCGACCTGCCCGGTCTCGTGACCTCTGCCGTCGGGCTGTTCGCCCTGACCTATGGGCTGATCGAGACGAACGACCATGCCTGGGGATCGGCACGGGTGCTGACGCTGTTCGCAATCGCAGTGGTGGCGCTCACGACGTTCGTGCTCCTCGAGCTGCACCAGCGCCTTCCGATGCTCGATCTCTCGCTGTTCCGCGATCCGGGGTTCTCCGGCGCGAACACAGTGATGTTCCTCATCGGGCTCGCGATGTTCGGGATCTTCTTCTACAACTCGCTCTTCCTCCAGCGGGTGCTTGGCTACGGCGCGATCAAGACCGGAGCGACGTTCCTGCCGATGACGGTGCTAATCATGCTCGTCGCACCCGTCGCCGGGAAGCTCTCCGACCGCATCGGGCCCCGCTGGCTGATGGGGGCGGGCATGACGTTTCTCACCGGCTCGCTGCTGCTCTTCGGGACACTCGACGCTCAATCGTCGTGGTGGGCCATCCTTCCGGGCCTACTCGTCGGCGGCGTCGGGATGGCGGTCACGATGGCGCCGACGACAGCCGCGGCGATGGCCTCGGTCCCGGTCGACAAGGCCGGCGTCGGCTCGGCGGTGATCAACAGCATGCGCCAGGTGGGCGGATCGCTGGGGATCGCCATCATGGGCGCGCTGGTCGCGACCACGGTCAGCGTCCAGCCGTTCGATCCGCGCTACGCGGGCGAGTTCGTTCCCGGCTATCACCGCGCCCTCCACGTCGGCGCCGCGATCCTTCTCGCCGGCGCAGCGATCGCCGTCGTGACGATCCGAAAAGTTCATCACGCGGAAGAACGCCAAGGCGCCCCAGAACCAGCCATCGGCTCTTAAAAACAGAGGCCTTGAGCCACCACCAAGGCCGGACGCCAAGGCACGCGAAGCGGCCTTGGCGGGAGGCGAACTGATATGGAGGTTCGTTTGTCAAGGGCCGCTGGCTGAGTTCGGCCTTTGGTGGTGTGGGCGCTCGGCTGGGGGGGCGGCAGGCCTGGCGGGTGCACGACGCACGGTCAGACTGATATGCGCGGGTTGGGTACCGCAG
>DASWEF010000110.1:0-25194 GCA_036394855.1 Gaiellaceae bacterium
CGCGCATCTTCGGGCCGGTCGCGCGCGAGTTGCGCGAGAAGAACTTCATGAAGATCGTCTCACTCGCACCGGAGGTTCTCTGATGTCCCACACCATGCGCATCCACAAGGGCGACCTCGTCCACATTCTCAGCGGCAAGGATCGCGGCAAGCAGGGTCGCGTCATCGACGCGCGCCCGAAAGACAAGAAGGTGATCGTCGAGAACCTCAACCTTGTCAAGCGGCACACGAAGCCGCGTCCGATCCAGAACACGAGCCGGATGGGCTCGGCTGGCATGACCCCGGGCGGCGTGATCGACAAGCCGGCGCCGCTTCACGTCGGCAACGTCATGGTCGTGTGCCCGGTCTGCAACCGGCCGACACGCGTCGGGGTGAAGGACAAGGAGGCACACGGCGAGCAGGTGAAGGTGCGCGTCTGCAAGCGCGCCGACTGCGGGGAGGAGATTGATAGGTAATGAAGAGAGCGGAACTTTTTCTAATGGCATCTCAACGTAGATTGGACGCGTAGCGTGGCACGGGCCAGACGTTCCGCCCCGGAGACGAACGGCGCCCCGTACGCGCCGCGCCTGAAGCAGCTCTACGAGCAGGAGCTGCGGCCGCACCTCAAGGAAGAGCTCGACCTCACGTCGGTGATGGACGTCCCGCGCCTCGAGAAGATCACGCTCAACATGGGCGTCGGCGAGGCGAAGACCGACGCGAAGCAGATGGACTCCGCCCTCGAGGAGCTGACGACCATCGCGGGCCAGCGGGCCCAGGTGCGCCGCGCACGGAAATCGGTCGCGCAGTTCAAGATCCGCGAGGGAATGCCGATCGGCGCGCGCGTGACGATTCGCGGCGCGCGGATGTACGAGTTCCTCGACCGGCTCGTCTCGATCGCGCTCCCGCGTATCCGCGACTTCCGTGGGCTCAATCCACGATCCCTCGACGGCCGCGGCAACTTTTCGCTCGGAATCCGCGAGCAGATCATCTTCCCCGAGATCAACTACGACGACATCCAGCAGGTCCGCGGCCTCGACGTCGCGATCACGACCACTGCGAAGACGGACGAGCAGGCGCTGGCGCTGTTGCGCGGGCTCGGCATGCCCTTCGCGGCGGAAGGAACAGAAAGGGAGTAGAGGAGTAGATGGCCAAGAAGTCACTCGTCGTCAAGCAATCCCGGCCGCAGAGGTTCCGTGTCCGGAACTACTCGCGCTGCAACCGCTGCGGGCGCCCGCGCGCGGTCTTCCGCAAGTTCGGCCTCTGCCGGATCTGCCTGCGCGACCTCGCCCACCAGGGCGTCATCCCGGGCATGACCAAGTCCAGCTGGTGATCCGATGCTGACCGATCCAGTCGCCGACATGCTCGCCCGCATCCGCAACGCCAACAAGGCGCTGCACGAGAGCGTGGAGATGCCCACCTCGCGCCTGAAGGAGGGCATCGCCCGCATCCTCAAGGAGGAGGGCTACATCACGGATTTCCACGTCCGAAAGGGAGAATCCTTCGATACCCTGGTCATCCAGCTGAAGTACGGCCGGAGCCGCGAGAGGATCATCACCGACCTCAAGCGGGTGTCCAAGCCCGGCCGCCGTGTCTACGCGCGCAAGGACCGTCTGCCGCGCGTGCTCGGCGGAATGGGCGTGGCGATCCTGTCGACATCCACCGGTCTCGTCACGTCCCGGACGGCCGAGGAAAAGGGAATCGGCGGCGAGGTCGTGTGCTTCGTTTGGTAGCGCAATGAGTCGAATCGGTAGACAGCCAATCGAGATTCCGGGCGGTGTCAACGTCTCGCTCCTGCCTGGCCGCGTGATGGTCAACGGGCCGCTCGGCGAGCTGACGCAGGAGGTCCCTGCGCGGATGAAGGTCGAGCAGACGAACGGTCAGATCACCGTTGCGCGGCCGACCGAGCGCGGCGACGATCGTGCCCTGCACGGCCTGACCCGGACGCTGATCGCCAACATGGTCGAGGGCGTCACGAAGGGCTTCGAGAAGCGGCTCGAGCTTCAGGGCGTCGGCTACCGAGCCGCCCTGCAGGGCGCCGATCTCCGGCTCGACGTCGGGTACTCGCACCCGGTCGTGATGAAGGCGCCGCAGGGGATCACGTTCGAGGTTCCCGTCCCGACCGAGATCGTCGTCAAGGGCGTCGACAAGCAGCAGGTGGGCCAGACGGCCGCGGAGATCCGGAAGGTGCGCCCGCCGGAGCCGTACAAGGGCAAGGGCATCCGCTACCAGGGCGAGTACGTGCGCCGGAAGGTCGGGAAGCGAGCGTAGTGGCGACGCTGACCGTCAGAGAGGCGCGCCAGCGACGGCACCGCCGAGTCCGCGGGAAGGTCACCGGAACGGCCGAGCGGCCGCGCCTCGTGATCACGCGCTCCAATCGCGGCATCGTCGCGCAGCTCGTCGACGACATGGAGGGCCGTACGCTCGCCTCCGCCAGCTGGCTGCAGCTGAAGGGCTCGTTCAAGGGCAAGAAGACGGCGCAGGCGGCAGAGGTCGGCAAGCTGCTGGCGCAGAACGCAAAGAGCGCGGAGATCGAGACGGTGGTCTTCGACCGCGGCGGCTACCTCTACCACGGACGCGTCAAGGCGCTGGCCGATGCGGCGCGCGAAGGAGGCCTCAAGTTTTGAGCACCAGACCGGAGTTCACGAGTGTCGAGCGGGCCGTCATCGAGCGTGAGGAGAGCCGCGAGCTCAAGGAGCGCGTGGTGGAGATCAACCGCGTCGCCAAGGTGGTCAAGGGCGGCCGAAGGTTCTCGTTCACCGCGCTCGTCGTGATCGGCGACGAGGTCGACCGCGTCGGCGTCGGCTACGGCAAGGCTCGCGAGGTGCCGCTTGCGATCACGAAGGCCGTGGAGGACGCGAAGAAGAACCTCTTCACCGTGCCGAAGCACGGCACGACGATCACGCACGAGATCCTCGGGCGCTCGGACGCGGCGCGCGTCCTGTTGCGCCCCGCCAGCGAGGGCACCGGCGTGATCGCCGGCGGCGGCGTGCGTGCCGTGCTCGAGCTTGCCGGGATCCGCGACATCCTCGCCAAGAGCCTCGGCACGACGAACCCGATCAACATGGCGAAGGCGACGGTCAACGGGCTCAAGCGGCTCCGCCGCCCGGACGAGGTGGCGAAGATGCGCGGCCTCACGATCTCACAGGTGCTTCCGTACAAGGCTCCCGAGGAGACCGAGAGTGGCGAAGGTTCGGGTAACACAGGTTCGTAGTCAGATCGGCGAGACCGAGAAGCATCGCGGCACGCTGCGCGCGCTCGGCCTGGGCAAGATCGGCAAGACCGTCGAGCACGACGACGGGCCGGTCCTCGCAGGCATGCTTCGAAAGGTCCGTCACCTGGTCAGGATCGAAAATGGCTGAGAAGCTGAACCTCTCCTCGCTGAAGCCCGCGCAGAGTCAAAAAGACCGCAAGCGGGTCGGCAGAGGCATGGGCTCAGGCAAGGGCCGCTACTCGGGCCGCGGCATCAAGGGCCAGAAGTCGCGCGCGGGATCGCACAAGATGCGCGCCGGCTTCGAGGGCGGCCAGATGCCGATTTACATGCGCCTCGGCAAGCAGCGCGGCTCGACGTCCAAGGACGCGATGCCGATCGGGCCTTTCCGGACCTCGACGGCGCCGATCAACGTCGGCTCGCTCGACCGCTTCGACGACGGCGCGCAGGTCACGCCGGAGAGCCTCGTCGAAAAGGGGCTGCTCAAGAACACGAAGACGGACGTGAAGCTGCTCGGCAACGGCGACCTGAAGAAGAAGCTCACCGTCCGCGTGCACGCGATCTCCGCCAGCGCGCGCGAGAAGGTCGAAAAGGCGGGCGGGACCGTCTCGCTCCTCAAGGAGCCCAAGCCGAAGAAGCGGCGCCAGCCGAAGGCACAGGCGAAGGAAGTCGCACCCGAGCTCGGCGAGACCGCGGGAGCCGAGAAGGTTCCGGAAGGCGAGGGCTAGTAGATGTTCTCCTGGCTCGCCAACGCGTGGCGCGTCCCGGAGCTGCGGAAGCGGCTCCTCTTCACGTTCATGATCCTGGCGCTCTACCGCCTCGGCTCGTGGATTCCGGCCCCCGGCGTCGACTCCGACACGATCAAGGACTACTTCAACGGGAAAGGCGGCACGATCCTCGGCCTCCTCAGCGTCTTCTCGGGCGGTGCGCTCTCCCGCTTCGCGCTCTTCGCGCTCGGGATCATGCCCTACGTCACCGCCTCGATCATCCTGCAGCTCATGACCGTCGTCGTCCCGAAGCTCGAGCAGCTGCAGAAGGAGGGCGAGTCCGGCTACGCGAAGATCAACCAGTACACGCGCTACCTCACCGTCGCGCTCGCTGCGGCGCAGTCGACCGGGTACGCCTACCTCTTCAAGCGCGCGGGCAACCTCGAGGCCAACACCGGCCGCATCGTCCTGATCGTCGTCACGCTCACCGCAGGCACGACGCTGCTGATGTGGCTGGGCGAGCTGATCACGAAGCGCGGCGTCGGCAACGGCATCTCGCTGCTGATCTTCGCGTCGATCCTCGCGTCAGCGCCGACCGGCGTTGCCGCCTGGTACAACGGCGGGACGATGGAGCGGCTGTTCTTCCCGCTCGTCGCGGTCGCGATCATCGCCGCGGTCGTCTTCATCCAGGAAGGACAGCGCCGGATCCCGATCCAGTACGCGAAGCGGATGGTCGGGCGCCGGCAGACGGCCGGCGGTTCGACCTACATGCCGCTGCGCGTGAACATGGCCGGGGTCATCCCGGTCATCTTCGCCGCCGCGGTGATGGCGTTCCCGCCGACGATCGGCCAGTTCTTCCCGCAGACGCAGGGCTTCATCAACGCCCACTTCCAGTACTCGTCGCTGCCGTTCCTGCTCTCAGAAGGCCTGCTCATCATCATCTTCACCTATTTCTACACGGCGGTCCAGTTCAATCCCGTTGACCAGGCGGACAACTTACGCAAGTACGGCGGGTACGTTCCGGGGATTCGCCCGGGCCCGCCGACGGCGCAGTACCTCGACCGCGTGCTGACGCGCCTGACCCTGCCGGGGTCTCTCTACCTCGCCATGGTCGCGGTCCTCCCGAGCCTCTTCATCCGCTACGGCGGCTTCTCGCAGGCAACGTCGCGCGCACTCGGCGGCACCTCGGTGCTGATCGTCGTCGGCGTCGCCCTGGACACGATGCGCCAGATGGAGTCGCAGATGATGGCGCGTAGCTACGAGGGCTTCCTCAAATAGCCTTGAACGTCCTCCTTCTCGGCCCACAGGGGGCCGGCAAAGGCACGCAGGCGAAGCGGATCTCTGCCGAATACGGCATCCCGCACGTCGCCAGCGGCGAGATCCTGCGCGCCGAGATGGATGCGGGCACGGAGCTCGGCAGACGTGTCAAGGACGTCTACGACCGCGGCGACCTCGTCTCGGACGACCTGGTGATCGAGCTCATCCGGACGCGGCTCGAGCAGCCGGACACCGAGGCGGGCTTCGTCCTCGACGGGTTTCCGCGCACGACCGTGCAGGCGGAGGCGCTCGACACGATGTTCGGCGAGATCGGCCGTTCGTTCAGCGTCGTGTTCGCGTTGCAGATCCCGGATGAAGTCGCGTTCGAGCGCCTGCGGAAGCGGGCCGACGTGGAGGGCCGTGCCGACGACACCGACGAGGCGATCCAGCGGCGGCTCGACAACTACCATCGCGAGACCGAGCCGCTGATCGAGTACTACCGCATTCGCGGCAGCCTCGTCCCAATCCACGGCGACCGGAGCGAGAACGAGGTCTTTGCCGAGATCCAGGCGGCGCTGGAGCAGGTCCCGGCGTGATCGTTCGTAAGTCACAGGCGGAGATCGAGGGCATGGCGCGCGCAGGCGAGCTCGTCGGCGAGACAATCGCGCTCGTCGGGGAGCACGTCCAGCCGGGCATCACGACCGGTGAGCTCGACCGCCTCGCGGAGGAATTCATCCGCGAGCACGGCGGCGTGCCGACCTCCAAGGGCTACCGCGGCTTCCCTGCGGCGACCTGCATCTCGCCGAACGCGATGGTCGTCCACGGAATCCCCGGCGCTCACCGCGTCGAGGAGGGGGATCTGATCTCGGTCGACGTCGGCATCACGCTCGACGGATTGGTTGCCGACAGCGCCTACACCTTCGGCGTCGGCGAGATCGACTCCGAGGCGCAGCGGCTGCTCGACGTCGGCAAGCAGGCGCTCGTGGCGGGTATCGAGCAGGCACGGACAGGGAACCGCGTCGGCGACATCTCGCACGCGGTCCAGCAGGTCGTCGAGGGTGCCGGGTTCTCCGTCGTCCGCTCCCTCGTCGGACACGGGGTCGGTCGCTCCTACCACGAGGAGCCCCAGATCCCGAACTTCGGCGAGCCGGGACGCGGACCCGTGCTCCAGACCGGCATGACCCTCGCGATCGAGCCGATGATCACCGCCGGAGGGCCGGAGGTCTACCTCCACGACGACGAGTGGTCGATCTCGACGGAGGACGGCTCGATGGCCGCCCATTTCGAGCACACGGTGGCGGTCACGGACGAGGGTCCACTGATCCTCACCCGGGCGAAAACGGCTGCCCAGGCCGGTTTGCTACCATGATCGGCTCGCGGCGGGGCCTGTCCCGCCGTGTTTTCGTGCGCAGATAACAGAAAGGCGATGGCCAACAAAGAAGAGAAGATCGAGGTCGACGGAGAGATCACCGAGGCGCTCCCGAGCACGATGTTTCGGGTGCAGATCGACGGCGGGCATTCCGTGCTCGCGACGATCTCCGGGAAGATGCGCAAGCACTACATCCGCATCCTTCCGGGGGACAAGGTGAAGGTCGAGCTCTCCCCGTACGACCTCACTCGCGGCCGCATTACCTACAGACACCGATGAAAGTACGAGCCTCAGTCAAGCCCATGTGCGAGCGCTGCCGCGTGATCAAGCGGCACGGCAAGACCATGGTCATCTGCACCAACCCGCGACACAAGCAAAGGCAGGGCTAAGTGCTCCTCCCAGCAATCCTTGTCGGCCTCTGGCTTGGTGCTCGCGACCCAGAGACTCGACAGCATCACTGGAAGGAGCACTAGTGGCACGCATCGCAGGCGTCAATCTCCCGAACCAGAAGCGGCTCGAGATCGGGCTGACGTACATCTACGGGATCGGCCAGCCGACGGCGCGCAAGGTCGCGGCCACGCTGGACCTCGATCCCGACACGAAAATCCGCGACCTCACGGACGAGGAGGTCACGAAGCTGCGCCAGTACATCGACGAGAACCTCCAGGTGGAGGGGGACCTCCGGCGTGACCGTTCGCAGGCGATCAAGCGCCTGGGCGAGATCGGTTCGTACCGGGGCATCCGCCACCGGCGCGGGCTTCCCGTCAACGGTCAGCGCACGCGCACGAACGCACGCACCCGCAAGGGCCCGGCGAAGACCGTCGGCCGCGGCAAGAAGGCGACGGCGAAGACCTAAATGGCTCCTCCTCGCAAGACAGCGGCCCGGGGCCGCACGCGCCGCCGCGTCCGCAAGAACATCGCCATCGGGCAGGCGCACATCAAGACGTCGTTCAACAACACGATCGTGGCGCTGACCGACAAGGACGGCAACGTGATCGCGTGGGAGTCGGCCGGCTCGGCCGGCTTCAAGGGCTCGCGCAAGTCGACGCCGTTCGCGGCGCAGGTGACCGCGGACTCCTGCGCACGCAAGGGCATGGAGCACGGCCTGCAGAAGGTCGAGGTCTTCGTGAAGGGCCCCGGCTCCGGGCGCGAGACGGCAATCCGCTCGCTGCAGGCGGCGGGGCTCGAGATCCTCGGCGTGAAGGACGTGACGCCGCAGGCGCACAACGGCGTTCGCCCACGTAAGCGGAGGCGTGTCTGATGGCTCGCGATCGTTCCCCGAAATGCAAGCAGTGCCGCCGCGAGGGCATGAAGCTCTTCCTGAAGGGCGAGCGCTGCCTGACGGAGAAGTGCGCCATCGAGCGGCGCTCGTATCCCCCGGGCGAGCACGGCCGCGGCCGCATCAAGCAGTCCGAGTATCTCTTGCAGCTGCGCGAGAAGCAGAAGGCGCGCCGCTACTACGGCCTGCTCGAGAAGCAATTCCGCACCTACTACACGAAGGCGACGAAGGGTACGGGCGTCACCGGCGAGAACCTGCTGCGGATGCTCGAGACGCGCCTCGACAACGTCGTTTACCGGCTCGGCTTCGCGGCTTCGCGCGCGCAGGCGCGACAGCTCGTCCGTCACGGGCACTTCCAGGTCAACGGCCGCCGCGTGAACATCCCGAGCTACCAGGTCAAGCCGGACGACATCATCACGATGTCGCCGGGGTCCTCGGCCCAGCAGGTCATTCGTGACGCGACCGACCTCACGGCGTCGGTGGCGCCGTGGCTGCAGGCCGATCACGACGGCCTGACCGGAAAGATCCTCAAGTGGCCGGAGCGGTCCGAGATCGACACGCCGGTCCAGGAATCACTCATCGTCGAGCTCTACTCGAAGTAGAAAGGAACACCTTGGCAACACGTACAAGTCTCATGGAATTTCAGATCCCGAAGATCGTCCACGAGGAAGTGGACGAGCAGCGCGGGGTCTTCGAGATCGAGCCGCTCGACCGCGGCTTCGGTTACACGTTCGGCAACTCGCTGCGCCGCGTGCTGCTCTCGTCGCTCGAGGGCGCTGCGGTCACCTCGGTGAAGATCGAGGGGATCTCGCACGAGTTCACGACGCTCCAGGGCGTCCGCGAGGACGTTACGGACATCATCCTCAACCTCAAGAACCTCGTCTGCCGTCTGCACGGCGACTCGCCCGAGATCGAGGTCCACGTCGCGAAGCGCGGCGCGGGCACGGTCAAGGCGTCCGACATCGAGGCCCCGGCCGAGCTCGAGATCCTGAACCAGGACCTCGAGATCGCGCACCTGTCCGAGAAGGGGAAGCTCGAGATGACGCTGACGATCGGCCGCGGCCGCGGGTACGTCCCGGCCGAGATGAACAGAGGTCCCGAGCACACGATCGGCGTCATCCCGATCGACTCGATCTTCTCGCCGGTGCGCCGCGTGGCGTACGACGTCGAGGCGGCGCGCGTCGGCCAGCGAACCGACTACGACAAGCTGCGCCTCGACGTGACGACCGACGGCTCGATCTCGCCGAAGGACGCGATCGCGCAGGCGTCGGAAATCCTGATCAAGCAGCTGGCCATCTTCACCGATCTCGATCGCATCGAAGGCTTCGGCGAGGCAGCCGCTGCCGGCGACGGCGCACAGCCGGAGATGCCGCTCGCCCACGGGATGGAGAACTTCCCGATCGAGGAGCTCGAGCTCGGCGTCCGCTCGTACAACTGCCTCAAGCGGGTCGGGATCGAGACGATCGGCGACCTGGTCGTCAAGACCGAGGGCGAGCTGGCCGCGATCCCGAACTTCGGCAAGAAGTCGGTCGAGGAGGTCAAGGAGACGCTCAACGCGCACGGGCTCACGCTGCGCGGTGACGAGAGCGGCGGCGGGGGCGCGCTCTAAAGTGCCCCTCCCGGCCGCACTTCGCGGCGCCGCGCCCGCGATCACGGGGCGCGATCCTGCGTCCTCAGTCGCGCCCAGGTCATCAGACCTGGGCGCTCTCGCGAGCGCCGAAGGCGCGAGCGCCATTGTCTCGCTTGGTGCTCGCGACCGCGGCATCCACGAGCGCGGCCGGAAGGGGCACTAATGCGCCACCGCCGGTCCGGCAAGAAGCTCGGGCGTGACTCGGCGCACCGCAAGGCGCTCTACTCGAACCTCGCGGGCGCGCTGATCGAGCACGGCCGGATCAAGACCACCGAGGCGAAGGCCAAGGCGGTCAAGCCGTTCGCAGAGCAGATGATCACGCTCGGCAAGCGCGGCGACCTCCACGCTCGGAGGCTCGCGCTCGCCGAGCTGCGCTCCCAGGACGTCGTGCATCAGCTGTTTGCGGACGTGGCCCCGCGCTTCGCCGACCGTCCCGGGGGCTACACCCGCATCGTCAAGCTCGGGCCGCGCAACGGAGACGCTGCCGAGATGGTCTACCTCGAGCTCGTGGACTACCAGCCGGCCGGCACGGCGCCGGCACCGACCGCCGCCTCCTAGTCGGGCGGCCGCAGGATGCTCCTGCTCGGGGGGATCCTGCTCGCGATCTTCGTCCTGCCGTCGCCGTGGGGGATCGTGGCCGTCGTCGGCGGCGGACTGCTGGACGTCGCCGAGTCGCTCCTTCTGTTGCGGTGGTCGCGCCGCCGCCGTGCGGCGACCGGCACGGAGGCGCTCCTCGGCCGGAGCGCCGTCGTCAGCTCGCCGACGCAGGTGCGGATCGCGGGTGAGCTCTGGGAGGCGCGCGCCGGGCGGCCGCTCGTTGTCGGCGAAGAGGTCGTTGTGCGCGCCGTCGAAGGGTTGACCCTCGTCGTAGACTGATCGCGGCATGCTCGCGGAACTGTTCGCGGCCGCGGGAATCGTCACAGGCTCGTGGCAGATCGATCCGCCGCTGCCGGTCGCGCGCTCCGAAGTCGCCGGCGCCGCCTGGCGCGGAGACGTCGTGGTTGCCGGCGGATTCCTCGCCGACGGTCACTCGAGCCTGCGCGTCGACGCGTACAACCCGCGAGTCAAGCGGTGGGAACGGCTGCCCGATCTGCCGCTGGCCGTGAATCATGCGATGGCGGCTGCCGGCGGAGCTCGGCTGTACGTCGTCGGCGGCTACGGAGCAAGCGGACCTCTCCGCGACGCGTTCGTACTCGACGGACCTCGGTGGCGCCGGTTGCCATCGATGCCGTTTGCGCGCGCGGCGGGAGGTGCGGTCGTTCTCGGCCACACCCTCTACGTGGCCGGAGGGGTGGGGCCGTTCGGGGTCGCGCGGTCGCTGCTTGCGTACGACCTAAGGCGGAAGCGCTGGCGCGCGCTGCCAGGTCCGCGGCCGCGTGAGCATCTGGGCGTAACTGTGCTGCGCGGACGACTGTACGTCGCCGGCGGGCGCGCGACGGGTCGGCTGTTTTCGATCGTGCAGGTTTGGTCGCCCGCTGAGAGGCGCTGGCGCCGGGTCTCGTCTCTTCCGGAGGCGCGTGGTGGGACCGCGGCTGGTTCGGCCGGCGGGATGGTGATCTCGGCCGGCGCCGAGTCGAGCGCGGGGACGAGTGCCGCCGTGTTCGCCTATTCGCCCGCCGCCAACCGGTGGAGGCAGCTTGCGGATCTGCCGACGCCGCGCCACGGCCTGGCCGTCGTCGGAATTGCGTCCACCGTTCACGTGGTCGGCGGCGGCCCGCAGCCGGGGCTGTCCGTCAGCGCTGCGAACGAATCGCTCGACGTCGGCGCTAGCCCGCGGACCCGAGTGCGGCGCTGACGGCCGCGATGATGATGCCGCCGAGGGTGACCGAGGCGAGCGCGCGGACGAAACCAACCTCGAAGAAGCGCCAGCGGAGCCAGGCGAGAATCAAGAGCTCGAATGCGACCACGGCGACCGCCGTGAACAGCGCCGCGTGGTAGTGGGGGATGAGAAACGGGAGCGTGTGCAGGATCCCACCGATGAACGTTCCGACCCCGGTGATCGTCCCGCGCACGACCGGGTTTCCCCGCCCGGTGAACTCACCCGTATCGGACAAGCCCTCCGAGAAGGCCATCGAGATGCCGGCCCCGAATGCGGCCGCAACGCCCGCGATGAACGCGTAGTGCGGCTTGTGGGTCACGATGGCCACGGAGAAGATCGGCGCCAGCGTCGACAGCGATCCGTCGATGAGCCCGACCATCGCGGGCTGCACTCGCTGGAGGAGAAACGCCTGCTGCCCGGTCACAGATAGAGTGTATCAAACATTTCGCAAATCAGTAGAACATAAGGCAAACCTGACAAAGATCGTCAGGGGAACCTGACGTGCGGCTGAAGCTCACCATCGAGTACGACGGCACCGACTTCCGCGGATGGGCGGCCCAACCCGAGCTGCGGACGGTCGAAGGCGTGCTCCGCGATGCGTGCCGGCACGTCTTTCCGGAGTGGGATGGGCTTGCGGTCGCCGGTCGCACCGACACCGGCGTTCATGCGCTGGGCAACGTCGCGAGCCTCGACGTCGAGGGCGGAGCGCCGGTGACGCGCGTCACCGAAGCGCTGAACACGGTGCTTCCGGACGACGTCGCTGTCGTCGACGCCGAGGAGGCGGCCCCGGACTTCCACGCCCGCCACTCCGCGCGCGGCCGGAGTTATCGCTACCGCATCTGGCGGCGCCGCGAGCCGTCGCCTTTCGAGCGCCGGCGTGCGTGGTGGTACCACCCCCACCGCCTCGACGAGGAGCGGCTGGCGGACTCGGCCGATCTTCTGGTCGGCGAGCACGACTTCCGCGCCTTTACTCCGACCGAGACGCAGCACCAGGTCTTCACGCGCAAGATCCTGGAGGCCGCGTGGCACCGCCGAGGCTCCGCGCTCGAGTTCGAGATCACCGCGGACAGCTTCCTGAGGCACATGGTGCGAACGCTGGTCGGCACGATGCTCGAGCTACCGCCGGAACGAGTCGCAGACCTGCTCGAAGGCCGCCCGCGAAGCAACGCCGGACCGACGGCGCCGCCCTGGGGCCTGTACCTGGTGCGAGTCGACTATTGAGGACGGGTCCGCGTTCCCCCCGGGGGATGCGAGCTCCCCTGAAGTCACGCTATCGCGGTTCGGTGCGCATGTCTGTGCCGCATCGGTGCCGAAAGACGCGCGGCTAGCATCAGCGTTGGTGGGGTGTCCCGTCGTTCTCTTCGACCTCGACGGCACGGTGATCGATTCCGGCGCGATCATCCTTGCCTCGATGCGCCATGCGGCGAAGGAGGTTCTCGGTGCCGAGCCTCCGGACGAGCTGCTCATGGCTGCGGTCGGCGGGCCCGGTCTCGAGGCGCAGATGCAGGCGCTCGCGCCGGACCGCGTCGCGGAGCTGGTGGACGTCTACCGTGCGCACAACGAGCCACTGCACGACGGGCTCGTCTGCTGTCCCGGGATGGACGACGTCCTCGTCCGGCTCAACGAGGAGGGGCGCCGGCTCGGGATCGTGACGGCGAAGCGACGCGAAACGGTCGAGCTGGCTTTCGCGACCGTTCCGGTCGGCCATCTGTTCGAGACCGTCGTCGGCGGGGACGAGACGGAACGGCACAAGCCCCATCCGGAGCCGCTGCTCCTCGCAGCGCAGCGACTGCGCGTCGATCCGGAGCAGTGTGCATACGTCGGCGACTCGCCGTTCGACGTTCGCGCCGCGAAGGCAGCGCGTATGCACGCCGTCGCAGTGACGTGGGGCGGGATCCACGACCGCGAGCGGCTCGTGTCGGAGGAACCGGACGCAATCGTCGACAGCGCAGAGGATCTACTTGGCGTCCTCTAACGAGAAGCGCGCGGCAAAGCTCCGCGAGCTGCTCGACTACCACCTCTACCGGTACCACGTTCTCGACGATCCGGAGATCTCCGACGCCGAGTACGACCGCATCTACGACGAGCTCGTCGCCCTGGAAGATGCGCATCCCGAGCTCGTCACGCCGGACTCCCCGACACAACGCGTCGGCGCGCCGCCGTCGGAGAAATTCCAGAAGGTCGAGCACCTGACGGCGATGGGCTCGCTCGAGAAGGTCACGACCGACGAAGGGCTCGAGAAGTGGCACCAGGACGTCTGCAAGCGACTCGGCACGACCGGGGTCGCGTACGTCACCGAGCCGAAGATCGATGGGCTCTCGATCAATCTGATCTACGAAAACGGCGCGTTCGTCCGGGGCGCCACCCGCGGCGACGGGATCCGCGGCGAGGATGTCAGCGTCAACCTGAAGACGATCAGGGCGATCTCGATGCGGATGCAGCTCGCCGACGGCGAGAGTCCGCCGCCGCTGCTCGAGGTGCGCGGCGAGGTGTATCTCCCGCTCAGCGGCTTCAAAGAGCTCAACGAGCGTCTGATCGCGGAAGGGAAGAAGCCGACGCCGAATCCGCGCAACGCCGCCGCCGGTTCACTTCGTCAGAAGGACTCGTCGATCACCGCGCGGCGGCCGCTGTCGATCTGGATCCACGGGCTCGGGCGTGACCACGGCCTACCGGTCGACGGACACTGGGATGCGCTGCAGTGGCTGCGCGAGCACGGCTTCCGGACGAATCCGTACGCGCAGCGACATGAGACGGTCGAGTCCGTGGCGAAGGAGTGCCGCGACTGGGAGAAGCGACGGATCGAGCTGGACTACGAGATCGACGGGATCGTGATCAAGGTCGACTCCTTCCACCAGCAGCGGCGGCTCGGCGCGCTGCACGAGCGTCCCCGTTGGGCGCGCGCGTACAAGTGGGCGCCGATGACGGCGCAGACGAAGCTGAGCAAGATCCTGATTCGCGTCGGCCGCACCGGGGCGCTCAATCCCTGGGCGCTGCTCGAGCCGGTGGAGGTCGGCGGTGTGACGGTCTCGCGTGCGACGTTGCACAACGAAGAGGACATCAATCGCAAGGACATCCGTGAGGGCGACATCGTCATCGTCCAGCGCGCCGGCGACGTGATCCCGCAGATCGTCGGTCCCGCCGGCGAGCACCAGCCCGGGACGAAGCCGTTCAAGATGCCGAAGAAGTGCCCCCTCTGCGGTGCCGGCATCGTCAAGCCGGAGGGCGAGGCGATGCACCGCTGTCCGAATCGCGCGTGTCCCTCGCGCGGGCTCGAGTCGCTGATCAATTGGGTCCAGGCCGCGGCGGACATCGAAGGCGTCGGCGAGCAGTCGGTGCGCCGCCTCTGGGATCTCGGCCTCGTGCGTTCGCTTCCCGATCTCTACCGGCTCACGAAGGAGCAGCTGATGGAGCTCGAGGGCTATGCCGAGATCTCGGCGAGCAACGCGATCGACTCGATCCAGGCCTCCAAGGATGTGCCTTTCCACCGAGTGCTCTTCGGGCTCAACATCCCGGACGTCGGCTGGGTGACGGCGCAGAACATCGCACGCCACTTCGAGCACGTCGACCGACTGATCGACGCGAGCCAGGAGGAGATCGAGGAGGTCGAGGGTATCGGCCCCGAGCGCGCCGAGGCGATCGCGGAGTGGTTCTCCGACGCGGCGAACCGGCAACTCGTCGAGGACCTGCGCTCGCTCGGCCTGCGCTTCGAGATCGGTGACGAGCTCAGGCCGGTGGAGGGTCCGCTCACTGGCCACACGTACGTGATCACGGGCACGCTCGAAGGGTTCACGCGCGACGAGGCCGCTGCCGAGCTCGAAGGGAAGGGCGCGAAGGTCCTCAACTCCGTCTCGGGGAAGACCACCGGGCTGATCGTCGGCGAGGAGCCCGGGAACTCGAAGCTGACGAAGGCACGCAAACTCGAGGTCCCGCTCCTGACGGAGCAGGACCTGGTCGAGCTATTGCGACGCTAGGACCTGCGCGAAGCGATCCTGGGCCCGGCGGGCCCACCAGTAGGACAGCGGGTGGCCGTTCTGCAACACAGTGAATGCGAAGCGGTTGCTCACGTAGCCGGAGAGAGCCGACGCGTCGCTGGTCGTTCCCGTCTTCGCGAGCACGCGACCTCGGGCGGGTGGCGTGCGGAGACGATCCTCGAGCGTCCCGTTGACTCCCGCGACCGGGAGAGCGGCGAGGAACGCGGGGCGGACCTCGGGATCGCTCCAGGCCGCCTGCAGCAGCGCGGCGAGCGCGTTCGCGGTGAGCCGGTCGAGCCGCGAGAGGCCGGAGCCGTCGACCACCCGGACGCCCGCCATCGGAACGCCCGCTTCGGCCAACGTCCGCATCACCACCGAGGCGCCCGCGGAGCTCGTACCGCGGTCGAGCTCGACGGCTCCGAGCTGCTTCAGCAGCATCTCGGCCGTGAAGTTGTCGCTCTGCCGGTCCATGAAGCGGATGATCGTCGCGAGGGGAGGCGACTCGATTTGCGCGATCGGGATCGAAAAGTCGTCGACACGGCCGAGACGAGTCGTTCCCTCGACTGCGACGCCGGCGGCTCGCAGCGCGTCGCGGAAGGTCGCCGCGGCGGCCAGCGCGGGCGCCCTCGTCACGTAGCGCCCGACACGCGCCCGGTCCACGATCAGCGCCGACAGCGGCGGCGACTCCTCGATGAAGAACCTCGGCTTCCAGCCGGTGACGGTCCGGCGCGCGTCGAACCACGTCTCGTCGCCGACGATGCCGTCGGTCACGCGCCGGATCCCGTAGGCGCGGACCTGCGCGGCCAGCGAACGCAGCCCGGCAGTGGAAAGCGTCGGGTCGCCGCTCCCCTTCAGAACCAGCGTCCCGTCGAAGGTCGTTCCGGCCTGCTCGCCTTCGCCGAGGACGTCCGTCTCGATCCGGTATGTCGCGCCGAGCGTGGCGAGTGCTGCGTACGTCAACGGCAGCTTCTCGTTCGACGCGGGCGCGAGCGAACGAGCGGGGTTCTGCGTGTAGAGGACGGTTCCGTTCGTCAGGTCGAGCGCGACGGCCGCCGAGCGGGCCGGGGCGACGTGCGGGACTCGCAACGCACGCGCGAGCCGTGCCTGGAGGGGAGTCGTCTGAGTCGGGTGGGCCGAGGTCGCGGCGGGGCCGACGAGGACGGCCAGGGCGAGGAGGGCGGCGAGGCGACGGCGGGGCACGCGGAATGCATTTTTCGAGCCTGACCCGCTGGAGTCAAGAAGATGGGCCCCCGGCGGCCTGAAGATAGTCCGGGCGGCCCATGCCGCGCTGGGACCCAGGCCTGATACTTGTGCGAATCCCCGCGAAACCCCTGGCGTCGTCCCTGATGATTCACGAGGAGATCCGCAACCTGCTCGAGACTCCTCCCACGGGAGAGGATGCTCCGAGCCTCGACCACATCGAGCACACGCTGACGGCCGGCTACGCCAGAGCGCTCGCGCTGGAAGCCGAGCGCTGGCGGCTGGAGCGCAAGATCGCCCAGGTCGTGGCGAAGCTCGGCGCCGAAGCGAGCCAGCAGAAGGCCTCGGAGCTCGCGCAGCTCGGCCGACGGCTTTCGACTGCCGACGTCGACCTCACGCAGCTGCGCGCACTGCTCTCGTCACTGCGCATCCGTGCGGACGAGACCCGCGCTACGGCCGGTTAGAACTAGACGATTCCGCTCCTGACTGCATAGACCGCCGCCTGAATGCGGTTGTCGATTTGCAGCTTCATGAGGATGTTGGAGATGTGGTTCTTGACCGTCTTCGGGCTGATGTGAAGCTCGCCAGCGATCATCGCGTTGTCCTTGCCGTTCGCGATCAGCTTCAGCACCTCGATCTCGCGCTCCGAGAGCTCGGCGCGGATGGCGCTCTCGATCTCCGGCTGCGTGCTCGAGGCGCGAACGCGCTGCAGCACCTTGGAGGCGATCACCGGTGAGATGAGGGACTCGCCCATGGAGGCTGCGCGGATCCCCGCGATCAGTTCCTGGATCGACGAGTCCTTGAGCAGATAGCCGCACGCACCGGCCAGGATCGCGTCGATGACGTCGTTGTCCTGATCCGAGATCGTCAGCATCAGGACACGCGTCAGGGGCGCGATCGTCGAGATGTGGCGCGTCGCCTCGACGCCGCCCATGCCCGGCATGTTCAGGTCCATCACGACCACGTCGGGCGCGACCTCGCGAACGATCTTGAGTGCCTCCTGGCCGGCAGCCGCCTCCCCGACAACGTGGACCCCCTCGTCCTCGAGCAGGTTGCGGAGTCCGCTCCGGAACAGGTCGTGGTCGTCGACGATCAGGACGCGAACGTCCTTGAGCGCCTGCTCGTTCAATCTTGCGGGTGTGCTCATCCTGGGCGTCGCCTCCGACCGAGGCGGCCGGAAAAGTCTAGTGAAGCGTGATCGTAACGGTGCGCCGGCCCCACGCGAGTGCATCGGCGAGGGTTGGAAACCAGAGGTCGACGGTGTAGCCCTGAACCGCGCTGCCCGTGTCCGCCGCCACGCCCTCGCCGTAGCCCGGGATCGTCAATCGTGTACCAAACGGGATCACGGACGGATCGACCGCGACGACACCCGGGCCGACGGGTAGGCCCGTCGAGGTGTGGCCCGGCAGCGAGTAGCCCGTCGCGGTGACGGTCAGGGTGCGCGTGCCGGCAGCTACTGGGATCGGGGCCGCGGAAGTCGTGGCGGCGGTCTGCGCCTCGACCGCCTGCGCTTGCTCGACGACCCGTCGCGCCCGGGAGTCGAGCGAAGCGATCTCGCGTGTGTTGAGCCGCTTCTGGCGGGCAAGCGACGCGATGTAGGCGACGTGTTGGGCCCTCGTGGTCGCGAGCGCCGTCGCCGTTTGCTCCGCCCGCGTCGCGAGCGCTTGCGCCGCGCGTAGGTTCGAGGCGAGCTTGGCGGCGAGGCGGTCGAGCTTCGCGCGACCGCTCCGGGTGTCCGTCACCGCTCGCGCACCCTGCCGAGCGCTCCGGTCCAGCTCCTCGAGCCGGCTGACCGCATCGTCGAGCGAGGTGGCGCCGAGCAGGACCGCCAGCGCGCTCGGCTCGCCCTCCTCGTACAGCGTCAGCAGACGGTTGCCGAGGAGGCGCTGGGAGGCGCGCAGGTTGCCGGCGACGACGGCCGCCTCTTGCCGGACGCGCTGCTCCTCCGTCCGAAGTGCCTCGGCGCGGCTGCGGAGACGCGCCAGCTCGCTGCGGGCCCGCGTCAGGCGTGAGTCGAGCGCGTAGAGGCTCAGCAGGGCGGTGTGTGACCTGGCCGAGAGGCCCACCTGCTGCCGGCGCAGGGCCTCGCCGCCCTTCCGGTCGGCCCCTGCCGCCCCGGAAAGGGAAGCGCCGAGCAGAAGCGCCGGCACAAGCCCCAGCACGAGCGCGAGGCGGCTCTCCCTGCGCCAACGCACGAGGCGAGACCCTAGCAATCCGCCACCTTCCGGGCCTTCTCAGAAATCGGGACGATTGGGCATATTTAGGGCTGGAAACCCTCCTAAACGACCACTTTGTGCGGTCCTCTCACATGAGAGAATTGGGCACTTTTAGGCTTAGAAAGCGGTTGCAGACGTCCGGAGTCGTTGCTAGGGTGCCGAACTTGTGACGTACCGGCCCCCTCCGGTGCGCCCGTCGACCCCGGTCTTCCCAGCTGGTGGCTAGCGGCAGGAGGCGACAGGCGCAGGCGTTTCTCGTCGCCGTAGTCGCGCTGTGCGCGACAGCTTCGGCGAGCGGTGATCCCGGCAGCGTCGCCGGCAAGCAGGCCCAGGCCCAGCGGGTGCTCGGACAGATCCAGGAGATCGACCGCAGCCTTGGTGCCGCCGTCGAGGCGTACAACCTCGCGAACGTCCGCCTGCAAAAGATCGAGGGCGACCTGCGCGAGAACCGGACGCAGCTGAAGCTCGCACGCGCGAATCTGACGATCGCGCAGGACTCGCTCGCAGGGCGGCTGGTGACCGCCTATACCTCGACGGAGGACACCTCCACGCTCGCCGTTCTGCTCGGGTCGACCTCGTTCGAAGAGCTGCTGAACAGGGTGGAGGCGATCAACTCGACGTCACAGCAGGACGCGAGCATCGTCCGGCAGATCACGTCGTTCAGGGCGGCGGTCCAGAGGCACCGGATCGAGTTGCGTACCGCGCACGCGGAGCAGCGGCGCGTCGTCTCTGAGAAGGCGGCGCAGAAGCGGACGATCGAGTCGAAGCTGGCCGCACGCCGCCAGCTCCTCTCGTCGATCAAGGGCGAGATCGCCCGCATGAAAGCGGCCGAGCTCGCGCAGCAGCGGCAGCTCGCCGCGGCGGCGCGGTCACGGGTGGCGGGGCAGACGGTGCCCGCGCTCGAGGGCGTCGGCGTGGGGGCCTCCACGCCCGAAGGCTCGACGGTCGCTCCTCCGAACGTCCACGGAGGCGTCGTCGGGATCGCGATGCGCTACCTCGGCGTGCCCTACGTCTGGGGCGGCTCGAGTCCGCGCGGCTTCGACTGCTCGGGGCTCGTCGTGTACGTCTTCGCCCAGATCGGGGTCTCGCTTCCGCACAGCTCGTATGCGCTGCTCGGCATGGGGACCGCCGTTTCGTACGACCAGCTCCAACCTGGCGACCTCGTCTTCTTCGCCGGTGCCAGCCACATGGGCATCTACATCGGCGGCGGCCAGTTCATCCACGCGCCGCACACGGGCGACGTCGTGAAGATCTCATCGATGAGCGGCTGGTACGCCTCGACGTTCGCCGGCGCCCGCCGGATCTAAGTGGTCTAGCCCGCCGCTCTCTTCAAGGACGTCCAGAGCACCGCCGCCACGGCGAGCGGCAACAGCCACCAGGCCGGGATCGACGTCGTGGCGAGCAGAGCCGTCAGGCCGATGGCGACGACGATGCCGGCGGCGACCCGCCAGTCGTCTCCGACGACGAATTCCCACCAGAAGGTCGCGAACCGCTTCATGCCGGCGCGAGCCTCCTGCGGCGACGCAGGGCTGTGACGAACGTGAGCGAGACGAGCAGCACGAACCCGAGGACGCCGGGAAGCGAGGCGTCGTCGCCGGGCCAGTCGACCCCAGCGCCCTCCGCACCCCAGAACGTTCCGAACGTCGTGAGCATCACGCCGACCGCGAACGCAAGCGCGTTCTCCGGCACACGGCTCAGGGGTCCGTGCACCACGATGCCCGCTACGACGACGAGCACGACGGCTGCGGCGGCGCCTGCGGCAGCGAGGGGAATACTTCCCTGCGTGCTCCCGAACGTGAGCACGATGAACGCGACCTCCAAGCCCTCGAGCAGCACTCCCTTGAAAGAGATGGTGAATCCGTACCAGTCGAGGCCGGCGCGGAGCTCGTGCTGCGCGCCTCGCGCCTCGGCCGCCCTGCGCGCGTAGACCGCGTCCTCGTCACGGAGCGCACGCCATCCGCTCGCGCGCAGAATCGCCTTGCGTAGCCACTGGAGCCCGAAGACGAGCAGCAACGCGCCCACGACGAGGCGGAGCGCCTCGATCGGGATGACGGTGAGCGCCGGTCCGAGGACGGCGACGATCGCCGCGAGGGCGAGCGTGGCTGCGCCCGCGCCGGCCAGGGCGGCGCGCCAGCCACGCGTGACGCCCATCGCGAGGACGATCGTCAGGGCCTCCACCATCTCGACCGCGCTCGCCAGGAACGCGGAGAGCACGAGAAAGACCTCGGTCAGGAGTAGAGCGCCTCGATCTCGGCCGCGAAGTGCTCCTGACAGACTCGCCGCTTCAGCTTGAGCGTCGGCGTCACCTCGCCTTCCTCGATGCTGAAGTCCCGCGGGAGGATCGCAAAGCGCTTGATCTGCTCGAAGCGCGAGAGATCGCGGTTGACGTCCTCGACGGCGCGCTCGACCTGTGCCCGGGCCTCGTCCTCGACGACGCCCTCGTCGAGCGTGATGAGCGCTGCGACGTAGGGGCGGCGGTCGCCGACGACGAGCGCCTGCGAGACGACCGGATGTGTCTTGAGGGCGTTCTCGAGGTTCTGCGGCGCGACGTTCTTGCCGCCCGCGGTGACGAGGATGTCCTTCTTGCGGTCGGTGATCGTGAGAAAGCCGTCCTCGTCGACGTGGCCGACGTCACCCGAACGCAACCAGCCATCTCCGGGGAGGACCTCGCGGGTCGCGTCCTCGTCCTTGAAGTAGCCCCCGAAGATCGTCTCCGTCTTGATCAGCACCTCACCGTCGTCGGCGAAGCGAAGCTCGACCCCGGGAAGCGGTGGCCCGACCGTGCCGAAGCGGTAACGCGTCGGCCGGTTGATGGTGGCACCCGTCGTGCACTCGGTGAGGCCGTAGCCCTCGAGCACGAGCACGTCGAGCGCGTGGAAGAACTCGATGATCTCCTTCGCAAGCGGCGCCCCTCCCGAGACCGCGATGCGGAGCTTGCCTCCGAGGCGCGCCTTCACCTTGGAATAGACGAGGCGGTCGGCAACTCGGTGACGGAGTGCGAGCCCGCTCGGGACGGGGCGGTTCTCTTGTCGCAGCACGCTCACCTCGCATCCCACGCGGAGCGCCCAGTCGATCAGCCGTCGCTTCATCCCGGTCGCCTCGCCGAACCTCGTCGTCACGGTCGTGTGGACCTTCTCGAAGACACGCGGGACACTCGGAAAGACGGTCGGGCGAACCGCGGGCAGCGCCTCGGCGACGGCATACGGATCGGGACAGAACGCGATCGTGTACCCGATGTGCGCGCCGAGGAGGACCATGCAGCGTCCGAAGTTGTGGGCGAGCGGCAAGAACAGGAGCATCAGGTCGTCGCTGACGGTGAAGTCCTCGACCTGCCGTACCTCGTCGACCATCACGTAGTAGTTGCGGTGATAGATCATGCACGCCTTCGGCGGACCGGTGGTTCCAGAGGTGTAGATGTATGTGAAGAGATCGTCCTCGCCGACAGCGGCCGCGGCCTGCTCGACGGCCTCTGGATGTTCCCGCGCGTGCTCGCGGCCGCGCGAGCGGAGGTCGTCTAGGTCGGCGAAAGTCAGGACGTGCTCGAGCTCGAGCCCGTCCAGCTTGGCGCGCTGGGTCTCGTCCTCGCAGAACACGCCGACGGCTTCGGAGTGCTCGATCACGTAGACGGCGTCCTTCGGCGAGCTGTTCATGTAGATGGGCGCAGCGACGGCGCCGATGAGGCCGAGCGCGAAGTCGAGCAGGACCCACTCGAGCCGGGTCGAGGCCAAGATCCCGAACGCGTCGCCTTTGCCGAGCCCCAGCGCCAGCAGCCCGTGTGCTATCTCGTCGACCGCGCGACCGGCCTCGGCCCATGAGACCTCGCGCCATTCGTCACCTTCCTGGACGAGGTAGGCCGTTCCGTCCGGATCGCGGGCGACCGCGTCCTGCCAGAGGCGGGCGATCGTGCGCGTGCCGGTTACGGTTGTCGTGGCCACGGCCTCATCGTAATCCGGTGGAGGGATAGGCCATCCGAGGGCGAAACACCCGGTCCCTCTACAATTCCTTAGGCGGCCCTATGCGAACTATCTGGAACGGATCAATCTCCTTCGGCCTGGTCAACATCCCCGTTGGCCTCGCCCTGGCGACGACGCCCAAGGCGAAGCAGTCGGACGTCAGCTTCCGCACGCTCCATCGCGAGTGCAAGACGCCGATCCGCCAGAAGCGCTGGTGTCCGACGCACGAGCGTGAGGTCGGCCCTGACGAGATCGTCAAGGGCTGGGAGGTCGCCAAGGGCGAGTTCGTGATCGTCGAGGACGCGGATCTCGAGGCGATTGCGCAGCACGACGATTCCCGCTCGATCGACATCACGCGCTTCGTGGAACTCGACGAGGTCGATCCTGTCTATCTCGACCGCACGTATTACCTGGCCCCGGCATCCGCACCGGCTCAGCGCCGTCCCTACGTGCTCTTGCTGGAGGCGATGAAGCAGGCGGGCATGGGCGGAATCGGCCGCTTCGTCCTGCGGGGGGCGGAATACTTCTGCCTCATCCGGCCGAAGGGTGACGCGCTCGTGCTGGAGACGCTCTTCCTCGCCGAGGACGTGCGCTCGCAGGCCGAGATCGAGGAGGCCGTCGCCGGGATGGAGGTGAAGGAGACCGAGCTCAAGCTCGCGCAGCAGGTCATGCAGAGCCTCGTCGCCGAATTCGATCCGTCGGAGCTCGAGAGCCAGTACCGCAGTGATCTCCGGCAGATGCTCGAGGCGAAGCTTGAGGGCCAGGAGATCGCAAAGCCGGAGCCGGTGCCCGAGGCGCCGGTCGTCGATCTGATGGAGGCGCTGAAGCGCAGCGTCGCCGAGGCGAAGGGCCGCAAGACGTCCGCCTCGAAGCCGAAAGCCGCCCCGAAGAGCGGCTCTCGAAGCCGGCGCCAGCCGGCGCGCAAGTCTGCTTAAGCGTCAGTGCTTCTGCAACACGCCGAGCGCTTCTAGCTGTGCCTGGAACAGCGTCTTGTCGATCTTGCCCTGGTAGATGGGCACGCCTTCCTCGACGCAGACGCGGATGACCTCCTGGCGGTCAATCCCGAGTTCCTTCGACAGCTCCTCGGGCGTGAGGTGGTTCGGCATTGACTCTCCTCTCTCGTGCACGAAAAAGCCCGCCTGCGCGACGCGCTCAGCGGGCTAGATCGAACCTCCAGATGTTGATGCCGGATTCAACGGGCCGGCCCTCCCAGAGCATTCATTGCCTCCAAGGATAATCGGCGGTGGTGACGGACGCAAAGCTGGCCGGGCTCGAGGAGTGCTTTGCCGAGATCAAGGCCGTCCGGATGCGGTATTTCGTGGGCGGTGACGGGCCTCCGCTGGTGCTCGTTCACGGCTTGGGCGGGGCCGCCTCCAACTGGACCGAGCTCGCGCCGTTGTTGGCCGGAAGGCACCGGCTGCTCGTTCCCGACCTCCCTGGCCACGGCGGCTCGAGCGCGCTTCCCGCCGTTTCCGGGCTCGAGCCGTTCGCCGATCGCGTGGCGCTGGTCGCCGAGCGGGAGGGGATGCTGCCCGCTCCCGTCATCGGACACTCGCTCGGAGGGATGGTGGTTTTGCGGCTTGCCCTCCGCCGGCCCGCGGACGTCCAGGCGGTGGTCCTCGCGGGGGCGGCCGGCCTGAGCATCGGCAACGTCTGGGGACGGGAGCTGCTCTCCCTGTTCACATCGGTTCGGCCCGGTCGGCTCGCTGCCCGCTATCGCGGTTGGGTGTCGCGGTCGGGCTTGTTGCGCCGCATCGTCTTCGGCTTCGTCTCGGTCGCCGACCCGATCGGGCTGACGGACGAGGCCGTCGAGGGCTTCCTCGCAGCGCAGCTGCTCCACACCGACGTGGACGGCGCCTGGCAAGCGCTCCGCGTCGACGATCCCCGGCAAGAGCTCGAAGCCGTTCGTTGCCCGGTGCTCGTCCTCTGGGGCGCGGAGGACGTCCAGCTACCGCTCGACGACGCGTTCGAGTACACGCGGCGCCTGCGGGCACGCCTGCGCGTCATACCCGGTTGCGGCCACCTCCTGATCGGCGAGCGACCGGACGCGTGCGCCAGAGCGATCGAGGACTTTTTAGGCGACGGCGGCCTCGAAGGGCACAACCTCCGCAGCTGACTCAGACGGCGCCGACAGGAACTCGATGCGATGGGCGACGACCTCCACCATGCTCCGCTTCTGGCCCTCGTCCTCCCACGTGCGATACCTCAGACGGCCCTCGACCCCGATCTTGCGTCCTTTCGCCAGATAGTCCGCACAGAGCTGCGCCTGCCGATCCCAGGCGGCGATCCGGAAGAAATCGGCATCGTCGCTCTTCCCGTTGCGATCCACGGCGAGCCTGAACGTCGCGAGCCGCTTCTCTTCGCCGAACTCCCGCAACTCCACGTCGCTTGCCAGGTTGCCGGTCAGGATGACCATGTTCATCGCTCATGCCTCCAGTTGTCGATGGAGGCAACTTAGCGGGAGAGGTGTGACCGGTCTGCGCCGGAAGCGGCTACTCTTTGTGCCTTCTCCGGGGTGTGGCGCAGCCTGGTAGCGCGCTCCGTTCGGGTCGGAGAGGTCCCCAGTTCAAATCTGGGCACCCCGATCGGGACGCGGGGGAACCGATG
>DASWEF010000111.1:0-1649 GCA_036394855.1 Gaiellaceae bacterium
CCAGGACGCGGCGAGAAATTCGTCGCATTACTGCTACTGTGTGGTCACGGACGGCAATTCCGCCGCCCGGTGAGATGAGCTTCTCGTTCCTCCTTCGGGTGTTTCGAGGTAGGCAAGTCTCGAACCCGTAAGGAGTCGAACAACTTGAAACAACACACTTTCCGCGAGCTCGGCGTGTCCGCGCCCATCGTCGATGCGCTCTCTGCTCGCTCCATCCATGAGCCGTTTCCAATTCAGGCTCTCGTCCTCCCGGATGCCTTGGCCGGCATCGACGTTCTGGCGAAGTCGCCGACCGGCTCCGGGAAGACACTCGCCTTCGCCGTGCCGATCGTCGAGCGCACCACGACGAACGACGCCAGGCCGACGGCCCTCGTCCTCGTTCCGACCCGCGAGCTCGCAGCGCAGGTCAGCGCCGAGCTCGAATCGCTCGCGCCGGCCAAGGGACTCACCGTGGCGGCGGTCTACGGCGGCCTGCCGCTCCATGCGCAGGCGAAGCGCGCCGCCAGGGCACACGTGCTCGTGGCCACGCCCGGGCGGCTCGAGGATCTCGCCAACCGTGGTCTGATCGACCTCGCGCGCATCCGCACGCTCGTTTTGGACGAGGCCGACCGGATGCTCGACATGGGCTTCCAGCCGCAGGTCGACCGCATCGTCAGGCGCCTGCCGCGCAATCGACAGACCATGTTCTTCTCGGCAACGCTCGACGGCCCGGTGGGCGAGCTGGCTCGTGCTTACACCAGCAGCCCGTCTCGCTTCGAGGCGGAGCTCGCGAGCCGGCAGCCTGTCGAGATCGAGCACCACTTCGTCTCCGTGACCACGGACACGAAGGTGGACACGCTCGTCCAGCACATCAAATCGTCCGACGGTCTCACACTGGTCTTCGTCCGCACGAAGCGAGGAGCCGACAAGCTCGTACAGAAGCTCAGACGCCAAGACGTGAGCGCGGTCGCGATGCACGGAGACATGTCCCAGACTGCACGTCAGCGCGCTCTCGCACGCTTCGAGTCCGGCAAGGTCAGGACGCTGGTCGCGACGGACGTCGCCGCGCGGGGGCTCGACCTCGACGACATCACGCACGTGATCAACTTCGATCCGCCGGCCGAGGACAAGGACTACGTGCACCGCACCGGTCGCACCGGCCGTGCCGGACGCACCGGAAAGGCGATCACGTTCGTCCTGCCCGAGCAGCAGGCCGACACGAGCCATGTGGCCCGCCGGCTGGGACATCGCGAGCAATTCGAGGAGGCCGGACTCCAATCCGCGCGGCCCAAGCTGCTGTACACGAGCCGCCGCGGGCGCCGCTCGAAGTGGTAATCCGCTAGACCGCCGCCAGCCCTCGCGCCCGCCGCGAGGCGGCGGTCTGCCGTTTCTGGCCCGAAAGCTCCACCTTTCGCAGCCGGACGTACGACGGCGTGACCTCGACGCACTCGTCGTCGCCGATGAACTCGAGCGCCTGCTCCAGCGAGAGCAGTCGCGGCGGGATCAGCCTGACGAGCTCTTCGGCGGTCGACGAGCGAATGTTGGTGAGCTTCTTTTCCTTCGTGGGATTGACGTCGAGATCCTCGGCCCGCGCGTTCTCGCCGACGACCATGCCCTCGTAGACCTCCGTGCCGGGCGCGATGAACAGCTGCCCGCGCTCTTGCAGGTTG
>DASWEF010000112.1:0-2109 GCA_036394855.1 Gaiellaceae bacterium
GCGCGCCTCTCGTCCGAGCTGAATTCACGCGGGTCGAGCAACGCGACAAGCACCTGCTCGATCGCACGTGGCAGCTCGCTCGAACCTTGTTCGGCGGTGGACTGACAGGCGTCGATGAAGTTGCAGGCGGTGTTCCATCGCGAACTCCCGAGCGCGTAGGTGCCGAAGGCTGCGCCGGTGAACTCGATGAACCCGAGGATGTCCACCATCCGGCGGTAGTCGAACGCGTCGGCGTCACCGCCGCCGCAGATGAAGCCAGCGATCGTCTGAACCTGTCTCGGGCTGAGCCGAAGCACGAGCGCATTGTCCGTCGCGTCCCGGTCATGGCGGCTCGGCTATCTAGCTGACTACGCCCGAGCTTCGCGTGCCGCGGCTTCCCGCGCCTTCTAGCGGCGTCTTTGCGCTCCTGGTCGCGCTGCTTGCAGCGTTTCTATCAGGGGGGCTCGATCCTCACGGCCACCGGCCGACGCCTGCACTCCGAGTGCGAACGTGCGTGCTCCGTCGGTCAGTAGCGTCCCCGTTCGTGGTGTACGAGCCGGTTGAAGGTCCTCTTCCGCGGCGGTCGTGGAGCGCGAGCCGTAGGCGAGCGCGGAGCGACCGCCGCGGGTCCGGGTGGTAGCTGACCACCGCGTCATCCTCGCGAAGTCCTGTCGAAGACAAGCGCGAGGAGGAGCACGGTGGTCGAGCACACGATGGACGTATCGGGTTGGCTGCGCAAGCAGCTCGAGGAGGCGAGCCCGGATCTGTTGCGGGCGATGGTCAAGGACTTCGCGGAGGCGCTGATGAGCGCCGACGCGGACGCGGTCTGCGGCGCCGGCTACGGCGAGCGTTCGCCGGAGCGGGTCAACCGGCGTAACGGCTACCGGGAGCGCGACTGGGACACCCGGGTCGGCTCGATCGAGCTCGCCGTGCCGAAGCTGCGTGAGGGCTCGTACTTCCCGGACTGGTTGCTGCAGCCGCGCCGGCGGGCCGAGCAGGCGTTCGTGTCGGTGATCGCGGATGCCTACCTGGCCGGCGTCTCCACCCGCCGGGTCGAGAAGCTCGTGCAGCAGCTCGGGGTGGAGCGGATGTCGAAGAGCCAGGTCTCGAGGCTCGCGAAGAGCCTCGACCAGATCGTCGAGGACTTCCGTACCCGCCCGCTTGACGGCGCGCCCTACGCCTATGTCACCTTGGACGCGTTGGTTGTCAAGTGCCGCGAGGGCGGCCGCACGGTCAACGTCTGCGTCGTCCACGCCGTCGGCGTCAACCGCGACGGCTTCCGCGAGTCGCTCGGCCTCGACGTCGTCACGGCCGAGGACGGCGCCGCCTGGCTCGCTTTCATGCGTGGCCTCGTCGCACGCGGCCTTAGCGGCGTCAAGCTGGCGAGCTCGGACGCGCACTCCGGCCTGGTCGACGCGATCGCAGCGACACTTCCGGGCGCGGCCTGGCAGCGCTGCCGAACGCACTTCATGCGCAACCTCTTGACCCGCGTCCCCAAGAGCGCCCAGTCGTTCGTCGCGACGATGGTGCGTACCATCTTCGCTCAGCCGGATGCCGCCACCGTGCACGAGCAGCACGCCCGGATCGTCTCCCAGCTCGAGGCTCGCTTCCCCGAAGCCGCGGCGCTGCTCGAAGAGGCGGCATCGGACCTGCTCGCCTTCACGGCGTTCCCGAAGGAGCACTGGCGGCAGCTGTGGAGCAACAACTCGCTCGAGCGGCTGAACAAGGAGATCCGCCGCCGCACCGACGTCGTCGGCATCTTCCCCGACCGACCCTCGATCGTCCGCCTGGTCGGCGCCGTCCTCGCCGAACAGAACGACGAATGGGCCGTCGCACGCCGCTACATGAGCGCCGACTCGATCGCGAAGGCGCTGGCCGACCTCAAGCCGGGGGCGCAGGAGACGCCCGAACTCCCCGTAGCGGCATGAACAGACCCGCACGTCACGGCCGGCACGAAGATCGAGGCCACAGGAACCGCTCTAACGCCCCGCGAGCAAGCAGCGCGACCCATCCATCGACGCGACCGAGCCCCGCGACGGCACCCCGGAGGTGATGCCGACAGCGCAGACAACCTGACGTCAGGCGAGGATGACACGCTCAGCCTCGTACACCACCTTGACGGACGTGACC
>DASWEF010000113.1:0-6987 GCA_036394855.1 Gaiellaceae bacterium
CTGCTCCCAGTCGTCGCAGAAGACACGCACGCGGGCGAGCTCCTCGACGGCGATCTCCGCCTTACCCGGGCCGTCGGCGCCCATCAGGCTTGCGTGCTGGCCGGGCTGGAGCGATCCCTCGCCGAGGACGATCTCGCGGCCCGGCGTGACGGTGACGAGCAGGTCGGCTGCGAGCGCTTCCTCTCGGCTCGACGCCGGCTCTGCCCCGATCCGTTCCGCCACCTCTTCCGCGCGAGCGGGATCGACATCCCAGAGCAGCACTCGCCGTCCGCGCGCGACGAACGTTCGCGCTGCGGCCTCGCCGTTCACGCCTGCGCCGATCACGGCTGCGGTCTCGGCGTTCGGGCGGCCGAGGGTTTCCGCTGCGAGCACCGCCGCCGCTCCCGTCCGCAACGCCGTGACCGCACCCGCATCCAGCACCGCTGTGAGCATCCCGTTCGACGCGTCGGACAGCAGGACCAACCCGGTCACGGTCGGCAACCCCTTGGCCGGATTCCCGGGGAATGAGGTCACCCACTTGAGCAGCGCGTGTCCGCCTCCGAGCGCGGGCATGGCGCGGAAGTCGCCGGCGGGATACGCGGGGACGTAGACCTTCGGGGGCATCGTCCACTCGCCTCGTGCGTACGCGACGAATGCGTCCCGCACCGCCTCGAGCGCCCGCTCCGGCGAGACGGCCTCGCGCACCTGCGACGCTGTGAAGAACGGGATCACGCGCGCCAGCCGCCCGACTCCCCCTTGTACGTGCCTGCAAACAAGGCGGCAGGTGTCCGCGCGAGGATCTTCACGTCGAGCCAGGGCGAGCGGTGCTCGACGTACCAGACATCGAGCTCGATCCGGTCCTCCCATGGCAGCCGTGCGCGGCCGTGGATCTGCGCCCAGCCCGTGATCCCGGGCTTGACCTCGAGCCGGCGCCGCTGCCGCGGGGTATAGCGCTGCACCTGATACGCGAGCGTGGGACGGGGGCCGACGAGACTCATGTCACCGAGGACGACGTTCCAGAGCTGCGGGATCTCGTCGATCGACAGTCGCCGCAGCAGCCTGCCGACGCGCGTGATGCGCGGGTCGCCTTCGTTCACGGCGAAGCCGGCTCCCTTCTGCTCGGCGCCGACCTCCATCGTCCGCAGCTTCAGCAGCTCGAATTCCTTCCCGTTGAGCCCGACCCGACGCTGGCGGTAGAAGACGGGGCCGCCGTCGTCGAGCTTGATCGCCAGCGCGGCGACCGCGAGGGCGGGGCTCGCGAGCGCGAGTCCGAGCCCGGCCACCGTGACGTCCAGTGCGCGGTTCACCGCGTTCCCTCGGCCTTCGCCCACACGGCGGGGACGCCGAAGCGCAGGTACCGAACGAGCGACACGACCGTCGCCCAGGTGACGAGGACGTAGTAGCGGGCGATGCCGATGCCGATTCCGGCAGCGAGAAGGAGCAGCAGCTGCGCGCCGAGGGCGACCTGGTACACGAGCCCCTCGCGGACGAGCGCAATCGAGGAACCGAGCAGCACGAGATGCAAAAGCCCGCTCGCATAGCGCAGATGGCGGTGCGAGAGGATCTCGAGGAGGTACGTTGGTCCGAGTCCGCGCAACATCCGGCCGCGGAGAACGATCAGCCAGCAGTGCTCGAACATGCGCACCTTGCGGCGGTACTCGTCCTCGATGTCGCGCGAGGGTTTTTCCCAGGCGACCGCGTCCGGCTCGAAGATCGCGCGTCGGCCGCGCTGCACCATCAGGTAGGGAAGCGCCAGGTCGTGCCCGAAGCGCGGATCGACGTCGACGTAATCCGTACGCCGAACCGCGTAGATCGGGCCGATGCCCCCGGTGATCGATCCGAGTGCGGACTCGTTCCGGCGCAGCCAGCTCTCGAAGCGCCAGTACGTCCCTTCGCGGTTCGTTCCGTCGGCGGCTTCGTAGAAGTGTCCGCCGCAGACGTACGCGACCTCGGGATCGGCAAAGTTACGGACGAGCTTGCGGAGCGCGTCCGGCTTCCACTGTGCGTTCGCATCCGAGAAGGCGAGGATCTCTCCCCTCGTTTCACGCACCGCCTGGTTCTGTGCCGCGACCTTCCCGCCTCGTTCACAGCGCAGGAGTCGCACGCCGGGCTCGCGTGTGGAGACGGCCTCTACCAGCCCATCCGTGCGGTCGGTCGAAGCATCGGAGGCGACGACGATGTCGAGCTGATCGCGCGGGTAATCGAGGGCGAGCAGGTTCTCGAGCCGGCGCTCGATCACGCCTTCCTCGTTGTGCGCGGCGACGATCAGGCTGACCGAAGGCGTGAAGTCGCGCTTGCGGACGGGGCGGCCGCGAAGCCGGGCAAGGGCGGCCGCAGCGAACGGATAGCCCACCTGCGTCCAGGCGAGCGCGCCGAGCGACGCCCAGAACAGAACCTTGACGATCACGCGTCAATCGTAGAAGCAGCTCTGTATGTCAAAGAGCCTTGACCGACGCTGCGAGCTTCTCGACCGAGTCCTTCGCGTCGCCGAACAGCATCACCGTCTTCGGATTCAGGAACAGCGGGTTCTCGATCCCGGCGAAGCCGGGATTCATGCTGCGCTTCAGCACGACGACCTGCTGGGCCTGGTCGACGTTGAGGATCGGCATGCCGTAGATCGGGCTGCCCGCGTTGCTGCGTGCGTCGGGATTGACGACGTCGTTCGCGCCGATCACGAGCGCGACGTCGGTGCGCGGGAACTCCGGATTCGCGTCGTCCATCTCCTTCAATTGCGGATATGGGACGTTCGCCTCCGCGAGCAGGACGTTCATGTGCCCGGGCATGCGACCGGCAACCGGATGGATGGCGTACGAGACGTCGACCCCGCGCGCCTCGAGCAGGTCCGCCAGCGACCGCACGTCGTGCTGCGCCTGCGCCACGGCCAGGCCGTACCCCGGGACGATCACCACCCTCTTCGCATAGGCGAGCATCACCGCGACGTCATCGGGCGTCGTCGAGCGCACACCCGCGCCGTCGGTGTCGGCGACGCCTCCGGGTCCGGCCACGATCTGGCCGAACGCGCCGAAGAGCACGTTCGCGAGGGAGCGGTTCATCGCACGCCCCATCAGCATCGTCAGCAGCGTGCCCGACGCGCCGACGAGCATCCCGCTGACGATGAGGACGTTCTCGTGCAGCACGAACCCCGTCGCGGCGGCCGCGAGGCCCGTGAGCGCGTTGAGGAGCGAGATCACGACCGGCATGTCGGCGCCTCCGATCGGAAGGACGAACAGCACCCCGAACAGGAGCGCGCCCCCTAGCAGCGCGAGCACGAGCACCTGCCGCTGTGGACCGGCGAGCACGACGATCGCCAGCGCGACGAGCGCGGCTATGAGCGCGCCGTTCACGAGCTTCTGCCCCGGGTAGACGATCGGCCGGCCGCTGACGAGCTCCTGCAGCTTGCCGAAGGCGACCAGGCTCCCTGCAAAGGACACGGCACCGATCAATGCGGAGAGCATGATCGCGATGCCGACGTCCGCCTTGATGCGGCCCGGCTCGGGCGCAACCTCGTGGAAGTCGGACAGCGCCACCAGTGCCGCCGCCCCGCCGCCGACGCCGTTGAAGAGCGCCACCATCTGCGGCATCGCCGTCATCTTCACCGCGCGTGCCGCATACGCTCCGATCGGAGCGGAGACGAGCATCACGATCAGGATCGACCAATCGTTGTGGACACCGCTCCGCGCGAACGTGGCTGCGATCGCGATCGCCATCCCGGCCGCGCCGATGCGGTTCCCGATCGGCGCCGTCTTGGGCGAGGAGAGAAAGCGGAGCGCGAGGACGAAGGCGACGATCGCGGCGAGGTACGCCAGCGCGATCGCGTCAGCCCTGCTCATCCGGCCTCCGACGCCCTTTGAACATGGCCAGCATGCGATCGGTGACCACGAAGCCGCCGACGACGTTCATCGTGCCGAGCGCGACTGCGATGAGCGCGACGATCCGGATCCACGTCGCCTGATCCGGAAGACCCGCGACGATGATCGCCCCGACGAGGACGATGCCGTGGATCGCATTCGTTCCGGACATCAACGGCGTGTGCAGCATCGCCGGCACCTTCGAGATCACCTCGAAGCCGACGAAGATCGCCAGCACGAGCACGGTCAGCTCGATGATGATCAGCGAGGTCCTCACGCCGCGACCTGCTCCCGGGTGACGCACGCTCCGGCGGTGATCTCGTCTTCCCAGTCGAGGGCGAGCTCCCCCTCTGGAGCGAGATGCTGCAGCAGCGCCGACACGTTGCGCGCGTAGAGCTGGCTCGCGTGAAAAGGCATCGTGGCCGGGAGGTTCGTGAGGCCGACGATCGTGACGCCGTCGCGCTCGACGATCTCTCCCGGCTCGGTGGCCTCGCAGTTCCCCCCGGCCTCGGCCGCGAGATCGACGATCACGGACCCCGGTCGCATCCGCGCGACCGACCCGGCGGGGATCAGACGCGGCGCGGGCCGTCCGGGCACGAGCGCCGTGGTGATCACGACGTCGTAGTCGGGAATCCGCCCCTCCAGTGCCTCCTGCTGCCGACGCTGCTCCTCCTCGGTGAGCTCGCGCGCGTAGCCGCCGGCCGTCTCCTCGCCCATGATCCCGAGATCGAGGAACGTCGCGCCCAGGCTCTCGACCTGCTCGCGCACGACCGGCCGCACGTCGAAGCCCGCGACGACGGCCCCGAGCCGGTGAGCCGTCGCAATCGCCTGCAACCCGGCCACTCCCGCGCCGAGGACGAGCACCTTTGCGGGCGCGACCGTCCCGGCGGCGGTCATCAGCATCGGGAAGAACCGGGGCAGACGATCCGCTGCGACGAGCACCGCCTTGTAGCCGGAGACCGTCGCCTGCGACGAGAGCGCGTCCATCGGCTGGGCCCGGGTGATGCGGGGGATCGACTCCATGGCGAAGGCGTGCACGCCGCGCGCGGCGAGGCGTTCGATCCCGGCCTGGTCGGTCAGCGGCTCGAGGAAGCCGATCAGCAGCTGCCCGCTTCTCAAGCTCTCCGTCTCCTCCGCAGTGGGTTTGCGCACCTTGACGACGCCGTCCGCGTCCCACGCGGAGTCAGTCGGCTCGGCCCCGGCCTCACGGTAGGCCTCGTCGGGAAACGAGGCGGATGCGCCGGCCCCGCGTTCCACGAGCACCTGGAACCCGGCACCCGAAAGTCGCGAGACCGCGTCCGGGACGAGGGCCACTCGGCGCTCGCCCGGCTCGAGCTCCCGAGGAACCCCGATTCGCACGGCGCGAGTTTATGCGTCTCTCCCGGCGGCATGTCGCGGTGTGCAGCCCGCGATCACGCGGCGCCAGAGTCCACCCTCGCTCTCACCAAGGCTTCAAGCCTTGGCTTCGAGCGAGTGCGGCCTCTGGCTTGGTGCTCGCGACCTGCCCATCCGCGAATGCCACCGGAAGAGCCGCCGGTACCCTGACCGACGCGTGACCCACTTCATCGAGGACTACGGGCTCGTTTTCCTCTTCGGCATCGTCTGTCTCGAGTCCGCGGGTCTCTGGCTGCCGGGGGAGACCGCGTTGATCGCCGCCGGGGTCTACGCGTCGAAGGGACACCTCTCGATTACCGGCGTGATCGCGGTCGCGGCGGTCGGCGCGATCATCGGCGACAACATCGGCTACTGGCTCGGCCGCGAGGGCGGCCGGCGGCTGCTCTACCGCTACGCGCTGCTGAGCCGTTTCGCCGAGCGCGTGCTGCCGCCCGCGGAGCGCTTCTTCAAACGTCACGGCGGTAAGGCCGTCTTCATGGCCCGCTTCTTCGGAGGCGTGCGCGTGACCGGTGCGTGGATGGCCGGGATCACGCGCATGACCTGGTGGAGGTTCCTGTTCTGGAACGCGGCGGGAGGGATCGTCTGGGCGATCGCCGTCGGACTGATCGCGTTCTATGCGGGGAAAGCGGCGGCCGACGCGCTCGCACGCTACGGCGTGTACGCAGGGATCGTGGGAGCGATCCTGCTCGTGCTCGTCATCGCCGCACTCCACGTCTGGCGCCGGCGCGTGGTCGAGGAGGAGGCGTGAGGCTGCTCCTCCCGTTGCTGCTGCTCGCCCTTGTCGCCTGTCCCGCCGCACGTGCGGTCGAAGCCGTGCCCGACTTCGAGCACGTGATCGTGATCGTGTTCGAGAACAAGGAGGAGCGACAGGTGATCGGAAGCAGCGCGGCGCCGACGTTCACGGCAATGGCGCGGCGGTACGCCACGATCACGCGCTACCACGCCGTCACGCATCCGAGCCTTCCCAACTACATCGCGATGATCTCCGGATCGACGCAAGGGATCCGCCGGAATTGCACGGCCTGTCTCGTCGACGCGACCAACCTGGGGGACACGCTCGAAGTGGCGGGACGCTCGTGGAAGACGTACGCCGAGGGCCTCCCACGACCCGGATTCACGGGAGCGAAGTACCGCCGGTACGTGAAGAAGCACGTTCCGTTTCTGTACTTCCGCAACATCGCGAGCAGCCCGTCCCGGCGTGGGCATGTCGTCTCCCTCGAGCAGCTCCGCGCCGATCTGACCGGCGACGCGCTCCCGGACTTTGCGCTGATCGTGCCCGACCTGTGCAACTCGATGCACGACTGCCCGATCCGGACGGGCGACAGGTGGCTGCGGGCAACGTTGCCGCCCCTCCTACGGCTCCCGAACACCGTCGTGTTCGTGACCTTCGACGAGGGCACGCGCCGGCCGGGCGGAAATCACATTGCCGCGCTCGCGCTCGGGACCGCCGTCAGCCCGAGTTCCCGTTTCGTTGGGGTGACCGGTCACTACGGACTGCTCCGCACGATCGAGGCGGCGTGGTCGCTGCCGCTTCTCGGTCAGTCGGCCCGCTTCGCTCCCTTTACGGGAATCTGGCGCTAGAGGAGACTCCGACCGGGCGAGGAAAAGCTCACAGCCGATGCTGGCCGACCTCGCCTCCGCGCTCGCCGCGCGCGACCCCGCGACCGCGGCGCACTGCACCCGCGTCACGTTTCTGGCCGTCCGCCTTGCCGCCTGGGTCGGGTGGGACGAGGAAGGGCTGCGGACGCTCCAGGTGGGCGCGCCG
>DASWEF010000114.1:0-6263 GCA_036394855.1 Gaiellaceae bacterium
TCGCTTCGACGAAGGTGGCGAGCACCTGCCGGACGCCGCAGGCGATCCCCTCGTAGACGGCCCGCAGCAACTCGCCGCGACCGTGGGTCAGGGTCAAGCCGGCGACGACGCCACGGGCGAGCGAGTCATAGATCGGTGTCCGCTCGCCGCTGAAGTATGGGAGCACGAGCAGGCCTCGTGATCCGGCCGGACAGCTCTCGGCTTCGGCGAGGATCTCACTCCAGGAGGGGTTCCCCACGAGCTGACGTAGCCACTCGGTCAGTGTGCCGGCGGTGGACATGCCGGCGGCGAGCGTGCGCTTTCCCGGCTCGACGCCCTCCGTGTGCCACAGCAGCCGGTGAGGGGAGACGTCGCCAGCGACCTGCACGAAGAACATCGACGAGCCGTACATGATCATCAGCTCCCCGGGGCTGCGCACGCCGGCGCTGAACGCTTCCGCCCAGGCGTCGATCGTGCCGGCGACCACCGGCGCTCCGAGTGGCAGGCCCGTTGCCGCTGCGGCAGAAGCGGTGACCGTGCCGACCACCTCCGAGGACCAGACGAGGCGGGGTAAGGGCACGCCAGGCGTGATCTCGGCCGCCCAGTCCTCCGCCCAGCCGCCCGCCGCCATGTCGTACATCGGGTCGCACTGACTCGCGGAGTGCCGGTCAAGGACGTACTCGCCGGTGAGGCGGGCAACGACGAACGAGCTGGCCATGTACCAGCCTGCGGTGCGGGCCCAGACCTCCGGCTCGTATCGCTGGAGCCAGAGCAGCTTCGGCCCAACGGCCTGGGACGAAAGCGCGGAGCCGCCGCACGCGAGGATCGCCTCCGCGCCGTAGCGGCGCTCGAGCTCCTCGATCTCGGCTGTTGCTCGCGTGTCGACGCCGTACAAGATCGCGGGCCGCAAGGGGCGGAGGTCGGCATCGCAGGCGACAAAGCACGGGCCGATACCGCTGACGCACACACCGCGGACGGCTCCGGCCGGGACGTCGGCCAGGAGCTCGGCGCAGACGGCTCGCACGTCGTTCCACCACACCGCCTCGGCGTCGTGCTCGGCCCAGCCAGGGCGCGGCACGGAGAGGGCGTGCTGATGCTGCGCTCGTGCGACGACCGGTCCGTCCGGCTGGGCGAGCACGGCCTTGGTGCTCGCGGTGCCGATGTCGATGCCGAGGAGGAGCTCTTCCATCAGATCTCTCCGAAGGGATCGAGATTGACGTCGAGGAAGCGGCAGACGTGGTACAGCTCGGCGATCACGTCTCCGGGCACGGCGTGGATGTGGTTCGAGCCGTAGCGGCCAAGGATCTCGCCGGCGGGCGCGTCGACCCGGGCGAACGCGTGCGGCCACGTGTAGGACGAGGCACGCATGAGCCGCTCGTTCGTCGCCTCGTCGAAGCGGACGAACCGGCCACGCAGCACGTGCAGCCGGTAGCGACCGTTGTTCCGAGTGAGGCGGGCGAAGGTCATCTCGCCCTCAGCGGCGAGATGCTGGACGGAGGCCCCGCCGGCAGGGAAATAGAAGTCCGCGGGGTGGAGACTGACGTGGCGCATGTTTGCCTCCGGGTCGTCCGCTCTTTCCGCGAACCATGTCGGGTGCTGGCCCGAGTTGCAGAGATCCCACACGTCGAGGTCGCCGTGGTAGCAGCGGAGGTCGGCAAAGAGCGCCGGCGTCCCGGAGATCCCCGCCAGGATCTGCATCGTCAGAGCCCCGTCCATGTCCGCCTCGGTCGCGCAGACGACGGGCTGCTTCGGGCCATCCCAGTCGTAGGGATCATTCAGGAACGCCTCGGCGACGTCCGCGGTGCAGAAGTTGTCGGTCAGCTCTGGCTGCGCCTTGATCCCGCAGAAATCGAGCTTCCACTCGTCGATCAGCTCGCGCATCGCGTGGTACACCCGGACCTGGCGCTCGAGAAGCTCTGGCGTGAGTCGGGACCCGTCGTAGTGGACGTTCGCCGCCGTCCGCTCGAGCCACTCGCGCCCGCGCCGGCCGAGTGCGGGGTCGACCGCCTCCGCCCTGCGGACGAGCTCGTACTGATCGATCTCCTCGACGTCGACGCCGAAGCTGCGCAGCCACTGATCCGGGTTGGCGACGGCGGTGTACATTCCCATCGGCCGCCCGCCGATTCGCCCGAAGGTGGATCCTTCGAGCCGCCGCACCGCAGCCGCAGCGCGGGCGATCTGCACGAGCCGGTCGAGTACTTCGTCGTCGCCGGCATCGCCCCAGACGCGCGCGTGGACGCGCCCGATCTGGTCGAGCGCGCCGCCGGCGGCGAGCATCCCGACCATCCCGGGATATGCCGGATCGACGTTCGAGAAGAGCGCGAACGGCCCAGGCGTCTCGCGGGCGACGAGCACGGTGAAGTGCGGAAACGCCCAGACCGGGATGTTGACGACCGTGAGATCGGGTCGCGCGTCCGCGAGCTTCCTGGCGCCGGCGACGGCGTCGGTGCTCGTCGAGACCACCCCTACCGTCTCGGTGACGGTGTGCCCTCGCGCGCGGAGGGCCTCCGCGAGGCGGTCCTGCACTCCATGCGCGAACGCCTCCACGGTCGCGTGGACCGACGGCCGACCATCCGACACGGTGATGAGGCCGACGTGAGTCACGCCGCTCGATCGCACCGATCAGCCGGTCCCGCAGGAAGTGCGCTTGCGAAGCACAAACGGGTGCACGGTACGGCGCGGCTCCGTACGGGCGCCTGAAATGCGTTCGAGGAGCAACTCCATCGCCTCGGTTGCCATTCGACGGACGGGTTGCGCGAGCGTCGTGAGCGGTGGATCCACGAGCGCCGCCCAGCTCGGGTCGTCGAATGCGACGAGCGCGAGATGGTGCGGTACGGTAATGCCCGCGTCCTGCACGGCGGCGAGGGCGCCGAGCGTCATCAGGTTATTGCCCACGATCAGCGCGGTCGGACGGTCCGTTTCAGCCATCAGCTGTGCCACCGCGGCGCGCGCACTGTCCGTGCGGAAGCGCCCTTCGACGACCTCAGGTTCCAACCCGTGCGCGCGCATCGCAAGTTGATAGCCGTCGAGTCGCTCGGCGCCCGTTTCGACGTCCTTCCGCCCACTGACAAAAGCGATTCGCTGGTGTCCGCCGCCGACGAGGAGCTCGACCGCGGAGCGCGCCGCGCCGACGTTCTCGGCGATCACGGCGTCTGCGCGCGCGTCGGCGACCTCTCGGTCGAAAGCCACGAGCGGAATCCCGCGGTCGAGCAACTCGGAGATCTCACGTCCGACCGGATCGGACGTCGTGAGCACGACACCGACCACACGCTCCTCGACGAGTGTCTGCAGGTACGCACGCTGCTTCTCGGGCGACTCGTCCGTGTTGCAGACAAGAACCCGGTACCCCTGCCGGTACGCCCGGTCCTCGACCGCGCGCACCATCTCGCTGAAGTGCGGGTTCTCGATATCGGACACAACAACGCCGATCGTCGCAGTCCGCTGGCGGCGCAGGTTCTGCGCAAGCCGGTTGGGGCGGTAGCTGAGCTCTTCGACCGCCTCGAGGACGCGCCGGCGGTAGGCGGCTCCGACGCTGTCGCGACCGTTGAGCACGCGCGAGACAGTCGCCGGCGAGACCGAGGCTCGGCGAGCCACATCCGCCATGCGCACGGCCGCCGGTAGAGAAACCGGTTTCTCCACGGCATCAAACCGTACCACCATCTCAGACGCGAGTCTATAAGGCGCCTTTGGACTTGACACGCCCGAGACAGCCGTCTAGCTTTCCCCGGCGAGAGACCGATTTCTCGAAAACGATTTCTCAGGACGAAAGGTCGCGGTCCTGGGAGGCCGGCGGCAACCAGACCGGAGAAGGGAGATCGTCATGCAGAGGTTGACAGCCAGGAAGCGACGTCTGGCTCTCGCCGTCGCCCTTGTGGCGCTCGGAGTCGTACTCGGAACGACGGCCGCAATTGCGACGCCGACAACGTCGGGCGCCGTCGGCGCTAGGCAGGCGGGTCCAGGGCATGGGCAGCTCTGGAAGCAATTCGTCGCATCCGTAAAGGGGCACTACTCGGGCAAGACGCTCCACGTCATCTCGATCAACGACCCGTTCGTGCCTGCCTTCCAGAAGATGGGGCAGGCGTTCAAATCGTTGACCGGAGCGAACGTCGTCGTCGACTCGTACGGTTACGACGCCGTCTACCAGAAGGAGCTACTCGCCTGCAAACAGCACTCGAAGACCTACGACGTGATTGTCTTCGACGTCCCGTGGACACAGGCGTTCGTCCCGTGCACGGATCACCTCAACGCGCGTCTCGCGAAGGAGAAGCCAGCTCTGATCGCCTACAACGACTTCTTCCCGGTGATGCGCACAGCGGTCGACTGGCGCGGGCAGACCATCGGCTTGCCGTTCGCGCCGTACTTCGTGCTCCAGCACTACAACACGAAGTACTACTCGGCGCTCGGCCTCAAGCCAGCGAAGACGCTGACGCAGATGGTTGCGAACGCCAAGGCGGCGAACAAAAGCTCAAAGTTCGGAAGCGTGTACGGCGTGGCGATGAACAACCAGGCCGGTAGCGCCGTCGGCCAGGCGTTCTTCGAGTACATCTACAACTATCCGGGTGGTAAGCCATTCGCGAGCATGTATCCGGGGTCGAAGAACGCGTACGCGGACATGACCCCAAAGTTCGCGAGCAGGCAGGGGCTCGCTGTGATCAACCTGTTCAAGCAGCTGCTGCCCTACGAGCCGCCCGGCGCGTTGAAGATCGCGTGGGGTGATCGTCAGAGCTACTTCAACACCGGCAAGATCGCCCTCGTGAACCAATGGGACGTCACGACGCCGTCGGCCTCCGACCCGAAGACGTCGACGGTGGTCGGCTCGTTCGCGACCGCGCCGTTCCCGACGAACGGCAAGCTCGTGACCCAGGTCGGCGGCTGGTCGATGGGCATCAACAAGTACGGCACGCAGAAAAAACTGGCGTGGGACTTCATGAAGTGGTTCACGAGCCCAAAGACGTCGGTGCAGTTCGCACTCGCCGGCGGCTTCCCGCCCAGGACGTCCTCCCTCTCGAGCAAGGCGCTGCTCAGCAAGTACACCTGGTACAAGACGCTGAAGCAGGTAATCCCGACCGCGTTCGCTGACTGCCGGCCGCGCATCACCGAGAGCTTCGACATCATCAACACCCTCGGCACCTACATCTCCAAGGCGCTCACGGGCTCGATGACGCCGAAGGCGGCGATGCTCGCTGCCGACCGCGCGATCGGAACAATGCTCAAGAAGCACGGCTACAAGGTCACGTCACTCACCGGCTGATCACCACGAGCGCCCGCTAGCCCCGAGATCGCCCTCCTGTCTCGGGGCAGCGGGCGCCGGGCCCGGTGCGGACCGCCCGGGAACTGCGACGCGGTGTCATGATCAACGAGTTACCCCGCACAGAGATCAGGATCGATAAGCCATCGCGATGAGCAGCCGGACGCTGACAGAGGTGGAGCCGGAGGCGCTTGAGGAAGGGCCGACGCTCAGAGCGCGCATCCTCGACGGCGAGCTCGGCGGCTACGTGTTGCTGGCGCCCGCGCTCCTCGTTCTCGTCGCGCTGGCGATCTGGCCGCTCGTCTACTCGGTCGGCATCAGCTTCACCAACTACGAACTCGCGGCGAGCAAGGCGCTCAAGTTCGTCGGACTGGCGAACTTCCGGCAGCTCGCCAACGACTCGATCTTCCTCGGCTCGCTCTGGACGACGGCGAAGTACCTCCTCGTCGTCGTTCCGGCACAGTTGGTCCTTGGCTATGTCTGCGCGCGGATCCTGGTCGCTGCCTACGGCATGATCGGGAGCCGGTTCCTGCGCACGTGCTTCATCGTCCCGACGATGATCACATCGCTCGCCGTCGGCCTCTTCTGGGCCTACATGCTCGACCCGCTCATCGGCGTCGCCAACTACATCGTCGCCCAGCTCCACCTCTCGCAGCAGCCGTGGCTCACATCGCCGACGTCCGCCTTCTTTACCGTCGCCGGCATCTATCTCTGGCAATGGGTTCCGTTCACGGCGCTCCTGCTCATGGCCGGCCTCCTGTCGGTCCCCGCTCAGATCTTCGAGGCAGCGGCGATCGACGGCGCACGCTGGTATCACCGCGTGTTCCAGATCGACGTCCCGCTCCTGCTCCGCGTCGGCGCGATCGCGGGCATCCTCGCCGTCATCGAGGTGATCCGGCTGTTCGACCTCATCTACGGCTCGACCCAGGGCGGCCCGGGCACGGCGACGCTCACCAACGCGGTCGAGATCTACCGGATCGGGTTCCAGAACTTCAACACGAGCTACGCGGCGGCGACGTCGTTGCTGATCCTCGTC
>DASWEF010000115.1:0-23787 GCA_036394855.1 Gaiellaceae bacterium
CAGGCACGCGCGGCGCAGAAGCGGATCTCCCCCGAAGGGCGCACGTGGCTCACGGCACCAGCGTGGTACCGTTGAATTCGTGGCCTACAGCCAGCCGATGATCGAAGCCGGCAGCACGCGCGTCGGGCGTTGGCTGCGTGCGCGGAGGGTGCGTCTCGCACTCTGGGTGGCGGTGGTCGAAGGACTGATCGTCGCGATCACCCCCGACCTGACGAAGTGGACGGTGATCGTCATCGGCGCGATCTTGCTCGCGTTCTACGTCGTGGCCGGCCGCAGCATGAGCTGGGACGTCGCGCGCCAGCTCTCCTGGATCGCCGCGGCCTCCCAGGCGCTCGCGATCCTCGTGGTCATCTTCGCCTTCGTGCTCAAGCTCGTCGCTGTCGTGGCCATCGTGATCCTCGCGCTCGTGGCCCTTGCGTATCTCTTCTCGGACTACAAACGCGCCTAGTCTTCCCACGGCACCAACAATCTTGGGGCGTAGCCAAGTGCTGAGGCGCCGCTTGCGGCGCCGACCATCAAGGCCCTGGCGGCTTCGCCGCCGGGGCCGCCGTCTGACAACGATCGGCGAATCATTGCGACACTGCGGCAGGCTGTCGCGTGTTATGGGGCGTCGCCAAGTGCTGAGGCGCCGCTTGCGGCGCCGACCATCAAGGCCCTGGCGGCTTCGCCGCCGGGGCCGCCGTCTGACAACGATCGGCGAATCATTGCGACACTGCGGCAGACTTTCGCGTGTTATGGGGCGTAGCCAAGTGGTAAGGCAGCGGGTTTTGGTCCCGCGATCCCAGGTTCGAATCCTGGCGCCCCAGCTCTGATGGGCGATTTCGCAGCCGTCGTCATGGCCGCCGGGCTCGGCACGCGGATGAAGTCCGCCACCGTGAAGCACCTGCACCCGCTGCTCGGCCGGCGTCTCGTGGACTGGGTCGTGGAGGCCGTGCGACCGCTGGGCGCCGATCCGCTCGTACTGGTCGTCTCTCCTGACGCGGCCGGTGCCTTCGAGGGGATCGACGTGGCGGTCCAGGAGAAACCGCTCGGCACCGGCGATTCACTCCGGGCGGCCCGAACGAAGGTCGGCGCGGCGCACGAGCTGCTCGTCGTGTCCGGCGATCACCCGCGCCTCAGCTCCCGGCTCCTCGACCAGCTCGTCACCAAACACCGCGCCTCGGCAGCGACCGCGACCGTGCTCTCCTTCGAGCCCCCAGATCCGCGCGCCTACGGCCGCATCGTTCGCGACGGCGACGGCCGTCTCGAGGCGATCGTCGAGCACGCCGACACGGATGAACGGCAGCGTGCGATCAGCGAGGTGAACTCGTCCATCTACGTCTTCGCTGCTGACAAACTGTGGCCCGCCCTCGAGCGAATCGAGCCGGTCAATGCCCAGGGCGAGCTCTACCTGACGGATGCTGTACGGCTGCTGGTCGAAGGCGGTGAGGAGGTCATGGTGTTCAAGGCTCCCGACGCAGACGAGGTGGAAGGCGTGAACACGCGCGCCGAGCTGGCCGAAGCGGCCGCGTTCCTTCGCGCGCGCGTGAACAGAGAACACATGCTTGCGGGCGTGACGATTATCGATCCGCAGACGACGTGGATCGATCCGGACGTCGAGCTCGAGCCGGACGCCACCATTCATCCCTTCACCGTCCTTCGCGGCCGCACGCGCGTCGCTGCGGGGGCCGAGGTCGGGCCGCACGTCGTCGCCGTCGACGCCGAGATCGGCCCGGAGGTGAAGGTCGGGCCCTTCTGCTACCTCCGGCCGGGGACCAAGCTCGGCCCCGGCTCGAAGGCGGGCACGTTCGTCGAGATCAAGAACTCCGAGATCGGAGCCCGGGCGAAGGTGCCGCACCTCTCCTATATCGGCGACGCCGAGATCGGCGAGGACACGAACGTCGCGGCCGGCAACATCACGGCGAACTATCCCCACGAGCCGGGCCGCCCCAAGGAAAGGACGAAGATCGGCCGGAACGTCAGGACCGGCATTCACAATGGGTTCGAGGCACCCATCGAGATCGGGGACGACGCATGGATTGCGGGCGGGTCGTACATAACAGAAGATGTCCCTCCCGAATCCCTCGCAGGTTTCCCGCCGAGGCAGATAACGAAAGAGGGCTATCTTCGTGGAAAGCGCAACGACTGAGCTGACTCGCCTGCCCGGGCTCGAGGTCGCGGGGACCAAGCCCGAGCTCAAGCCGGAGCACTGGATCGAGCGAGGGCCCTCCAAGCGGCTGATGCTCTTCTCCGGGCGCTCGCACCCGGAGCTGGCGCAAAGGATTGCCGAGAAGCTCGACATCCAGGTTGGCGACGTCTCGTTGCGGACGTTCGCGAGCGGCGAGACGTACTGCCGCTACGAGGAGTCGATTCGCGGTGCCGACCTCTTCATCGTCCAGACGAGCTCGCCGCCGGTCGACAAGCACCTGATGGAGCTGCTGATCATGATCGACGCGGCCAAGCTCGCCTCCGCCAAGCGGATCACGGCCGTCGTGCCGCTCTACCCCTACTCGCGGCAGGACAAGAAATCGCGTCCGCGGGAGCCGATCACCGCGAAGCTCGTGGCGGAGATGATCCAGTCGGCCGGCGCCGACCGGGTGCTGACGATGGACCTCCACGCGGGCCAGGTCCAGGGGTTCTTCGAGGTGCCCGTCGATCACATGACCGCGCTGCCGATGCTCGCGCAGTACGTCCGCGATCTCGGACTGCCCGAGGAGCTCGTCGCCGTCGCGCCCGACACGGGCCGCACGCGCCTGGCGAGCAAGTTCGCCGAGATGATCGGCGGCGACCTCGCCGTGCTCCAGAAGGACCGCCCGGCCCACAACGTCGCGCACATCACGAACGTCATCGGGGACGTCGAGGGGAAGTGCGCCGTCATGACCGACGACATGGTCGATACCGCGGGGACGCTCGTCGCCGGCGCTCAGTTCCTCAAGGAGCACGGCGCGAAAAAGGTGTACGCGTGTGCCACGCACGGAATCTTCTCGCCGCCGGCGATCGAGCGAATCGAGGAGAGCGTGCTCGACAGCGTCGTCGTCACCGACACGGTCCCGGTCGATCCGCTCACGAAGCCCGAACGCGTGACCGTGCTGACCGTCGCGGACATCCTCGCCGAGACGATCCACAACGTCTTCGCCGACGACTCGGTCTCGGCGATCTTCGGCGACATGAACGCGCTCTTCTAACGGATTCTTCACGAGCCGCCGCTATCTTCGCGGCGTGAGGCTCGTCGCCTTACTCGGGGTCGTCGCAGCAGCGCTCTTCGTGCACAGCGGTCATGGCCGTGCGTTGAACTGCCATGCAAACGACGCCTGGCAGGACCGGTTTCCGTCGTGGTCCCCGAACGGCGGCACGATCGCGTTCATGCGGCAGCAGCCCGGGTGTGATCCGCCGGCGGAGTCCCTCGGGTTCGTGACGCCCGGAAACCGCGAGCGGATCTACGGGACGGACGCGAGGAGGACGAGCTGGGCGCCGCCCAGCTGGGCGCCCAGCGGCCTGGCCGTTGCCTATGGACGTGACCGCGAATCCGTTGGCGTCACCGCACCGACCGGCCCCGTCGGCGACGACGGCCCCGGCCTCTTCCCTTCTTGGGCAGGGGACCAGATCGCCGTCACGGTCGGCTCGTCGCTCCAGCTGATCGATCTGTTGCGCGGTGCTCGCCGCGTGCTCGTGCCGGCCTACGCCAAGCCGACGCAGAGCACAGGCGTGGCGGCGTGGTCACCCGATCGGGCGCGCCTCGCCTTCGGCGTGATGCTCGACGTCGGCGAGGGCGGGATCGGCGTCGTCAGCGCGGACGGCTCGAACTTCCGAGTTCTCGCGCGAGGTCCGAATCAGTCGGTCAATCCGACCTGGTCTACCGACGGGCAGACGATCGCGTTCGAGACGAGCCGCGACCGAGACTTCGAGATCTATTCCGTTCGCCTCGACGGCACCGGTCTTCAAAATCTGACCAACGCACCACAAGGCGACGACCGTATGCCCGCGTGGCACGGCAGCACGATCGCTTTCATCAGCAACCGCGACCGTTCTCCGCGCGACCTGTACGGCTTCGCCCTCTACACCATGTCGAGCGACGGCAGAACCCAGCTGTGGCGGGCGAAGGATCTCCACCCGTACAGCCCGCTCGCCTGGTCGCCCGACGGCTCGAAGATCGCCTTTGCCTCGGGCCGCGAGTGCTTTCGCTGGGGCCTGTACACGATCGAAGTGGCGACCGATCACGTCGAGCAGCTCACCAACCGCTGCACGTTCTACGGCACAGGCGGTGCCGACGTGTTGCGCGGCACGCCGTTCCTCGACTACCTCGACGGCGGCAAGGGAGCCGACAGAATCTTCGGCCTCGGCGGCCCGGACCGGCTGGACGGCGGACCGGGCAACGACCGCCTCTACGGCGGGTCGGGCCCGGACACGCTCATCGGCGGGCCGGCAGCCGACGTCATTTCCTGCGGCGGCGGCCGCGACACGGCCTATGCGGACAGGCACGACCGAGTCGCGCGCGACTGCGAGCAGGTCGTCCGCACTTGAGAGGCCGCGTTTCCGAAACCTGACCGTCGGCAAGGACTCGTCCATGCGCCGAGGTCCTAGCCTCCTGGCCTTGATCTACGTCGGAGTCGGCGTCGCGATCGCCGCCACCCATGACTACTTCGAGAACGTGCATGGCTGGCGGGGTGTCCTGTCGGCGATCTTCGCGATCTTTCTCTGGCCGCTCGTCCTGCTTGGAATCAACCTGCACATCAGGAAGTAACGGCTACACTTGGCCGCCGGAATGGCCGGCGAACGAGTCAAGCTGCAGGTCAAGGAGCGCGAGAGCCGCGGCTCCGCTGACGCGCGCCGGCTGCGCCGCGAGGGCTTCATTCCCGGCGTCCTCTACGGCAACGGGCAGAAGCCGTATGCGATCTGCGTGCCGGAGCGCGAGCTTCGCCGCGTCTTGACCGGCGCCGGCGGCCTGCACGCGATCCTCGACGTCGTCCTCGAGGGCCAGAAGACGGCCCACGCCTCGATCCTGAAGGACTACCAGCAGGACCCGATTCGCGGCCACATCTCGCACGTCGACCTGCAGGAAGTGCGGCTCGACCAGCCGATTCAGGCGAGCGTCACCGTCCAGCTCGTCGGCGAGCCTGCCGGTGCCAAGGAGGGCGGCGTGCTCTCCCAGGTGCAGCGCGAGATCAACGTCGAGGCACTGCCGATGGAGATCCCGGAGCACATCGACCTCGACGTCAGCGGGATGGCGATCGGGGACACGCTCCGGCTCGTCGACCTCGCCCCGATCGAAGGCGTCACCTACCTCGACGATCCGGAGGAGACGGTGCTGGCCTCGGTCGGCCTGCCGACCCGCGTCGAGGAGCCCGAGCCCGAGGAGGTCCCGGAGGGCGAGGAGCTGCCCGAGGGCGAGGTGCCGCCCGAGGAGCAGCCCGAGGGCGCTGCCGAGCAGCCGCCGACCGAGTCAGGTGCGGAAGCCGGCTCCGGCGAGCAGGGCGAGCCGGGCACGACGCCCGGTTAGATGCGCCTACCCTGGCGTCGAGGCGAGCGGGCCTCGTCGCTCGACCTGCTGGTCGTCGGGCTCGGCAACCCCGGCCGCGAATATGCAGGCCATCGGCACAACGTCGGCTGGATGGTCGTCGAGGAGCTGGCGCGCCGGCACGGCGCGTCGTGGAAAGGGAAGTTCTCCGGGCGGCTCGCCGAGGTTCGCCTTGACGGACACCGGGTCGCGCTCCTGAAGCCGGAGACGTTCATGAACGAATCCGGTCGCTCCGTTGCACAGGCGGCACGCTTCTACAAGCTCGAGCCGGACGCCATCCTCGTCGTGCACGACGAAGGCGACTTCGAGCTCGGTCGGATCCAGGCGCGGAGGGGCGGGGGGCTGGCCGGGCACAACGGTCTCAGGTCGATCGCGCAGCATCTGCGAACGCCGGACTTCATGCGGCTTCGCATCGGCGTCGGCCGGCCGGAACGGGGCGATCCGCGACCGCTCGCGGACTATGTGCTCTCCGATTTCGAGCCGCACGACGATGCCGAGTCCCTCGTCGCCCGTGCCGCGGATGCGGTGGAAACCCTGGACGCCGAGGGCCTCGACCGTGCGCAGGCGCAGTTCAACTAAGTGGTCTAGCGCTCGCTACGATCACATCGCCGAACCGGCCGGTTCGGCCTTTCGTCATGGACCTGCCGATCCTGCATCCCTTCGTCCGCGAGCTCCGCGCGAGCGAGCGGCTCCGTGCCTTCGCAGAGGTGTTTCCCGCGGCTGCCCGCGTGTCGGATCCGGCCCTGCCGCTCCTGCTCGCGGCGCTGCACGAGGAACTCGACCGCCGGCTGGTACTGCTCGTGCCCGAGGATGCGGATGCGCGGGACGTCGCCGAGGCCGTCGCTTGGTTTCTCGGCGACGATCGCGTTGCGCTCCTGCCGAGCCGCGGTGTGCACTGGGGATCGGGTCTCGATCCGGCACCGCACCTCGTCGGCGAGCGCGCCCGCGCTCTCGCCGTGCTCGCGTCCGGAGGATTCGTCTGTGCATCGGCCGCCGCGCTCGCGGAGCCGATGCCGCCGCCCGGGACTCGACCGGAGCCGATCCGGATCGCACCCGGTGAGGAGATCAGCCTCGAGCAGCTGACCGAATCGCTCGCGCTTGCGGGCTACGAACGCGTCGAACGGGCCGACGAGCGCGGCCAGTTCGCCGTGCGCGGCGGTCTCGTCGACGTGTTCCCGACGACCGGCCGCGAGCCGTTGCGGATCGAGTTCTGGGGCGACGAGATCGAGCAGATTCGCGCGTTCTCTCCGTTCACGCAGCGCGCCCTCCACCCCGTCGAGTCGGCCGTCGTCTACCCCGCGGCCGAACGCAGGCTGGATCTCTCCGAGACCACGCTCCTCGACGACGGACCGATTCCGATCCCGAGAGATCTCGTCCCACCCGTTCCCGGTGGACCCGATCTCGTCTGGCAGGCCGACGAGGTGCGGACGGTCTGGGAGGAGGAGGGCCTCGAGCCCGTGACGCTCAAGCGGGCTGCCGTCCTCGATCCGCTTCCCGCCGGCCAGCCGTTCGCCTTCGAGGCGCAGAGGCCGGCGCTGGTAGCGCGCGGTCTGGCCGAGGCGGAGAACGAGCTCGGCGCGTTCGTCCGCGCAGGTCAGCGCGTCGTCGTTGCGTTTCCGCATCTCGGCGAGGCGCTGCGGCAGCAGAACCTCCTCCGCCGCGCGGACGCTCGCCTGCTCGAGGACGGCGAAGAGCTTCCGAAGGACGCGGAGCTCCTCTTCGCGGTCACGCCCGCGCGGCGCGGGTTTGTCTGGCGCGAGCTCGGGCTCGTCCTCCTCCCGGACACGCAGGTCTTCCGCAAGCGTCCACCGCGTGAACGGCGCGTCGGCGGCCGCGCTCTGCAGTCCTTCGCCGATCTCCGCACCGGCGACTACGTCGTCCACGAGGACCACGGCGTCGGCAAGCTCATCGGCTTCGAGACCAAGGAGGTCGCGGGCGTCACGCGCGACTACCTCTTCCTCGGCTTCCGAGGGGACGACCGGCTGTACGTCCCGCACGAGCAGCTGGGGAAGGTGTCGCGCTACATCGGGGCCGACACCACCGTGCCGGCACTCTCCAAGCTCGGTGGCAAGGCGTGGGAAAACCTCAAGAACCGTGCCCGCGAGTCCGTCCGCGAGCTCGCCGGCGAGCTGCTCGCCCTCTACGCGCAACGGCAGCAGGCGCCGGGTGTCTCCTTCGACCTGCGCCACGAATGGCTGGAGCGGCTCGAGGCGGAGTTTCCGTACCGGGAGACACCCGACCAGCAGGCGGCGATCGAGGCCGTGAAGGAAGACCTCGAGGCGCCGCGGCCGATGGACCGGCTCGTCTGCGGCGACGTCGGCTTCGGCAAGACGGAGGTCGCGATCCGCGCGGCGTTCGCGGTCGCCGTCAACGGCAAGCAGACGCTGATGCTCGCTCCGACGACGATCCTCGCCGAGCAGCACTGGCACACCTTCCGCGCCCGCTACCGCGACTTTCCGGTGCGTGTCGAGATGATCTCGCGGTTCCGCTCTCCGCGGGAGGTGAAGCAGGTGCTCGCCGACTTCCGCGAGGGCAAGGTCGACGTGTTGATCGGCACGCACCGCGTCCTCAGCCGCGACGTGATCCCGAAGGAGCTCGGTCTCGTCATCCTCGACGAGGAGCAGCGCTTCGGCGTCGCGCAGAAGGAGCTGCTGCGAGCGTTGCGGCTCGAGGTCGACGTCCTCACGCTGAGCGCGACGCCGATTCCCCGCACGTTGCACATGTCCCTCTCCGGGCTGCGGGACATCTCCATCATCGAGACTCCGCCCGAGGGCCGCCGGCCGATCCGGACGACCGTAAGCGAGTTCGACGAAGAGGTCGTGAGGCTCGCGCTCGAGCGCGAGGTCGAGCGCGGCGGTCAGTGCTTCTACCTGCACAACCGCGTCGAGACGATCGACGAGGTCGAGGAGAAGCTGCGCCAGCTGGCCCCGAACCTCCGCTTCCTCGTCGCACACGGCCAGATGCGCGAGCGGGAGCTCGAGGAGAAGATGCACGCCTTCCTGCGCGGAGACGCGGACGTGCTTGTCTCGACGACGATCATCGAGTCGGGTCTCGACATCCCGCAGGCGAACACGCTCATCATCGAGCGCGCCGATCAGCTCGGCCTCTCGCAGCTGTACCAGATCCGTGGGCGCGTCGGCCGATCCGACGTGACCGCGCACGCGTATCTCTTCTATCCCGACATGTCCGAGCTGACCCCGGAGGCACGCGCGCGTCTCGCCACACTTGCCGACCACACGGAGCTCGGCGCCGGCTTCGCGATCGCGATGCGCGATCTCGAGATTCGCGGCGCCGGCAACCTGCTCGGGGACGAGCAGTCCGGACATGTCGCCGCGCTCGGCTTCGAGCTCTACGTCGAGCTGCTGGCGGAGGCGGTGGCGGAGCTCTCGGGCGAAAGGCGCGTCGCGGCGCGCCCTGTCCGCGTCGACGCCCGGGTGGACGCGTACGTGCCGGCGGAGTACATCGCATCCGAAGCGCTCAAGATCGACCTTCATCGCCGGCTCGCCCTGACCGAGGACGAGGACGAGCTGCGCGAGCTGCAGGCCGGAACGGAAGACCGTTTCGGTCCTCTCCCGGAGCCGGTGGAGAACCTGTTCCTGATTCAGGAGGCGAAGCTCAAGCTCGCGCGCGCCGGCGCGGACTACTTCGTCTTCCGCGGCGGCAAGGCGAGTGTCGGACAGATGGTGCTCGGCTCGGCCGAGCTGCGCGACCTGCGCCGGCGCGTCGACACCGCGGTCTACACGACGGCGAATCGCGAGGTCAGCCTGCGCGAAGAGGGCTTTCCGCAGGCGCTCAGACTTGTCGATGCTATACTGGCCGCGCGCCAGGCAGCGTGAGTAAAACCGCTGCAAATGGCGCTTTTTCCATGAAACGAGCTCTCCTTCTCGCACTCATTCCGCTCGCGCTCGTGGCCGCCGGCTGTGGCGGCACGTCGAGCGCGACGCTCGGGACCGACGACGTGGCGCTCGTCGGCTCGCAGGAGATCACGAAGGAGCAGTTCCAGTCGTTGATGGCGCGCGCCAAGAAGAGCTACGACGCGCAGAAGCGGCCGTTCCCGAAGCCCGGCACGACCGAGTACGAGCAGCTCAAGGGCCAGGCGATCACGTTCCTCGTCCAGCAGGCCGAGTTCGCGCAAGAGGCCGACGACATGGGCATCGAGATCACGGACGAGAAGGTCGACAAGCGCATCGAGAAGCTGAAGAAGCAGTTCTACGGCGGTAGTGACGAGCGCTTCAAGAAGACGCTCAAGCAGCAGGGACTCACAGAGGAGCAGGCGAAAGAGCAGGTGCGCTCGTCGCTGATCTCCGAGGAGCTCTTCAAGAAGGTGACGGACGACATCAAGGTGTCGCAGTCGGACATCAAGTCCTACTACGCGAGCCACAAGTCGCAGTACGGCCAGCCCGAGAGCCGCGAGGTGCGTCACATCCTCGTCCAGAAGAAGGCGCTGGCCGACACCCTCTACGCGCAGCTGAAGGCGGGCGCGAACTTCGCCAAGCTCGCGAAGAGGTATTCGAAGGACCCAGGCTCAGCGTCGAACGGCGGCAAGTTGACGGTGTCGAAGGGACAGACTGTCCCGGAGTTCGACAAGACCGCGTTCTCGCTCAAGAAAGGCGAGCTCTCGCCGCCGATCCATACGCAGTACGGCTATCACATCATCGAGGCCCTTTCCGACATCAAGGCCGCGCAGACGACGCCGCTGAGCAAGGTGGAGGCCTCGATCAAGCAGCAGCTCGGGCAGCAGCGGAAGAACGACGCGATGACCAAGTGGGTCGAGGACACGAAGAAGGACTACTGCAACTCGAAGATCAAGTACCAGGTCGGCTACCAGCCGAACCCGGATCCCTGCGCCACGCTGACGAGCTCGACGACGACAACGTCGCAGTAAGTTGAGCCTCGCCGAGGCGCTCGTCGAGCTCCAGACGCTGACCGAGCGGCTGCGCCGCGACTGCCCGTGGGATCGCGAGCAGACGGAGCGCACGATCGTGCCGCACACGGTCGAGGAGGCGTACGAGGTCGCGGACGCGGCGATGGGTCGAGACGACGCGAAGCTCGCAGACGAGCTCGGCGACCTGCTCTTCCAGGTGTACTTCCTTGCCCTGCTCCTCGCGGAGAAGGGTTCGGGGGATCTCGAGGAGGTCGCGCGCGCCGTCCACGTCAAGCTCGTGCGCAGACATCCACACGTCTTCGGAGACGCAGAGGCGCGCACCGCCGGCCGGGTCCGCGAGCGCTGGGACGAGATCAAGCGCACGGAAGAGGAGCGGGAGGGAATCTTCCACCACGTGCCGGAATCGCTGCCCGCCCTGCTCTATGCGCGCAAGGCTCAACGTCGCGCGGCGGCAATCGGCTTCGAGTATCCCGAGACGTCCGGCGCGCTCGCCGACCTGGACGACGAGGTGCGCGAGCTCAAGGAAGCGCTCGCCGACGCCGGAGAGACGGCACCGGAGACGGAGCCGCACCCGCACGTGTTCGAGGAGCTGGGCGACGTCTTCTTCGCCGCCGTCAACGTCGCGAGGCGGTTGAACGTCGACCCCGAGCTCGCGCTGCGGACGATGACGCGGCGCTTCGTCGACCGGGTCGAGCGAGCCGAGCGGTTCGCGGCGGAGGAAGGAAAGTCTTTCGCGGAGCTGGAGCTCGAAGAGCAGGATCGCTACTTCGACCGCGCGAAGGTCGAGTTCGAATGAGCCACGCTACGCGTCAAAGTTAGGCCGAAGGGACGCTTCGCCATGCCAACACCACCCCCGCGAGAGCTACAAGGAGTGGCTTGACAACCGGCTCCACGATTGCCGCTATTCATGCGCGCCAGATCCTCGACTCGCGTGGCAATCCAACCGTGGAAGTCGAGGTCGAGCTCGAGTCGGGCGCGATGGGGAGGGCGGCGGTGCCCTCCGGTGCGTCCACCGGTCGGTTCGAAGCCGTCGAGCTGCGCGACGGCGACAGGCGCGCCTACGGCGGGAAGGGCGTGCTGAATGCCGTTCGCAACGTCGAGACGGAGATCGCGCCCGCAGTTACCGGGCTCGACGCGGAGGACCAGCGTGCGCTCGACACGACGCTGATCGAGCTCGACGGGACGAAGAACAAGTCGCGGCTCGGAGCGAATGCGGTGCTCGGCTGCTCGCTCGCCGCGGCGAAGGCTGCGGCCGCGCACGCGGGTGTCTCGCTCTACCGCTGGATCGGCGGCGTCGACGCCCACGTTCTGCCGGTGCCAATGATGAACGTGATCAACGGCGGCGCCCATGCGCAGAACTCGCTGGACCTCCAGGAGTTCATGGTCGTTCCCGCCGGTGCCGGCTCGTTTGCGGAGGCGCTCCGGGTCGGCGCAGAGGTCTTCCATTCGCTGAAGGACGTGCTCCACGAGCGCGGCCTGGCCACGGGAGTCGGCGACGAGGGCGGGTTCGCGCCGGATCTCGAGTCCAGCGAGGCTGCCGTTGAAGCCGTGCTCGAGGCCGCAGAGCGTGTCGGCCATCGCGACCGGGTCGCGATCGCCCTCGATCCGGCGTCCACGGAGCTGTACAGGGATGGTGGTTATCACCTCGATCGGGTCGGCCGGATCCTCAGCGCCGACGAGCTGATCGACCTGTACGCGACGCTGGCCGACCGCTATCCCGTCGTGTCGGTCGAGGACGGTCTGGCCGAGGATGAGTGGGGCGCCTGGAAGACGCTGACCGAGCGGCTCGGCGGTCGCCTCCAGCTCGTGGGCGACGACGTCTTCGTCACCAACGTCGAGCGGTTCCGGCGCGGGATCGAGGAGGGGGTTGCGAATGCGATCCTCGTGAAGGTGAACCAGATCGGGACGCTGACCGAGACGCTCGAGGCGATCGAGCTCGCGCGCGCGAACGGGTATGCGGTCGTGATCTCACATCGCTCCGGCGAGACCGAGGACACGACGATCGCCGATCTCGCGGTCGCCACCGGCACGGGGCAGATCAAGACGGGCGCCCCCTCCCGGACCGACCGCGTCGCCAAGTACAACCAGCTCCTCCGGATCGAGGAGGAGCTGGGGGAGGCTGCCGTCTACCTGGGTTGGGAGGCGTTTCCGCGATTCGAGAGATAGCTCACGGCTTCATTGACTGGCGAAGAGATTTGCCAAGCGCGCGGCAGGTTCGTTCGTAACGTGTTCCTTTGACATTGCGATCTGAGCAATCGATCCACCGAAGTACCGGCCTTTGTGCTGAGGCTGCGGAAGAGTGTGAAGACTTCTCCGCGAGCGGGCTCGACGGAAGATAGAAACCGGCCGCCACGCCTCCTCCGAGGAAGAGGAGGTAGAAGGCGAGCGACGCGAGGAGGCGATCGCGTCTCTGCATCGCCTCACAGTAGGGGCGTTTCGGCGAGAAAGGAATCCCTTTTCCGCAAGCCTTCGATCCCTGTGAACACCAGCGAGGCCGAGGCCGCCAGTTAGTGCAGGCGAAGCCGCACTAACTGGCGGCGGACTCACGCGGACGGGGACGCCTTCGGCGCCACCGTCCGCGGACACGACCAATCGACCACCAGCCGCAGAAGCGCGGCGGCTTTGCCGGCGCGCGTTTCCCGCAAAGCGGCGGTCCAGATCCGCGCGAAAGCACAGCTTTCGCGCGGGGTCTGACGGACGACGGCGCTAGTCTGCATTCATGGCAGCCGTGTCGCCGCGCCGCACGAAGATCGTCGCGACCATCGGTCCCGCCTGCTCGACCCCGGAGATGCTCGACGCACTCGTCGACGCAGGGATGGACGCCGCCCGGCTCAATCTCTCCCACGGAACGCACGATGACCACACGATGCGTGCGACACTGGTTCGCGACGCCCAGGAGCGGGTCGGCCGTCCGCTCGCGCTGATCGGCGACCTCCAGGGTCCGAAGTTCCGCGTCGGCGACCTCTCCCGCCCGCTGAATCTCGCTCAGGGCGACGAGATCACCGTCGTCGTCGGTGTCAACGGCAAGGACGGGGAGCTTCCCATCGCACCCGCGGCGATCGGCGAGGTCCTGCGTCCGGGCCACGAGGTGCTGATCGACGACGGCCTGATCCGGCTGCACGTCGAGGAGGTGGAGCACGGACGCGTACGCTGCGGCGTCGTCGTCGGCGGTCGCGTCAGCGCCCACAAGGGCGTCAACCTTCCCGGCGTCCCGATCCCGATCCCGGCGCTGACGCGGAAGGACCTCGAGGACCTCGAGTTCGCGCTCGGGCTCGGCTGCGACTTCATCGCGCTCTCCTTCGTCCGTTCGGCAGCCGACGTCCGCGATCTGAAGGCGTTGCTCGAACAGGAGGGGTCGCCGGCGCACGTCATCGCCAAGATCGAGAAGGCCGAGGCCGTCGACGCCCTCGACGCCGTGCTCGCCGAGGCGGATGCCGTGATGGTGGCACGCGGGGATCTCGGCGTCGAGATCGGCCCCGCGCTCGTGCCGCTGGTGCAGAAGCGGATCATTCTCGAGGCGCTCGAGCGAGGGAAGCCGGTGATCACGGCGACCCAGATGCTCGAGTCGATGATCCACCATCCGGAGCCGACGCGCGCGGAGGCGAGCGACGTCGCCAACGCGATCCTCGACGGGACCTCGGCGATCATGCTTTCGGGCGAGACCGCCGTCGGCGAATACCCGGTGAATGCGGTGCAGACCATGGACCGGATCGCGCGGGTCGTCGAGCCGACCCTCGGCTACCGGCACCAGATTCCCGAGGCGATCGAGGATCCGACGATCGGGAACGCGATGTCGAATGCCGCCTGCGATCTCGCCGAGGCGCTCGGCGCGTCGGCCCTGCTCGTTCCCACGTTCACCGGGCGCACCGCCTCCGCGGTCGCGCGCCTCCGGCCGCGGCGCCCGATCCTGGCGCTGACGCACAAACGCTGGTCGGTTCACCAGATGGCGATCGAGTGGGGAGTGACGCCGATCTGGATCCCCGAGTGCAAGGACGTCGAGGATCTCTGGGGCCGCTCGCTCGACGCGGCGAAGACGAGCGGGCTGGTCCAGCCGGGCGACACGGTGGTGATCACCGCCGGCACCGCGGTGAACATCCCGGGCTCGACGAACGTGATCAAGGTCGACGTGGTCTAGGTAGAGGGAACGACGCCCGCCTGCCGAAACCGCGGCCATGGCCGCCGCTCGGTCCGGTCGTCCACCTCTCGGCACCCTGGCTCGCCGCTGGCTTGCCGTGATCTTGATCGGACTGATCGGCTACGCGTACTACCACCCGCTGCGCAGCTGGGTCGAGACCCGGGACGAGCTCGCTTCTCGGCGCGCCGAGGTGGCGCAGCTCGCGGCTGAGAGAAAGGCGCTGAAGCAGCGGCTGACCGCGTCGACGAGCCTCGGCACGCTCGCGCGAGACGCCCGCCGGCTGGGCTACGTCCGGCCCGGCGAGCACCTCTTCATCGTGAAGGGCATCCAGGCCTGGAAACGCGCTCACTCTACGATCAACGGTGATGGAAAGTGACCGCGCGATCGTCGAGCGTCAGCTAGGCCGGCCGCCTCGCGCCTTTCGGCGCGTCGTCGTTCGCTGTCCGTTCGGCCGGCCGGCGGTGACGGAGCAACGCGCTCTGGACGATTCCGGCGAGCCGTTTCCGACCACGTTCTGGCTGACGTGTCCGCACCTCGTCGCCGCCGTCTCGCGGCTGGAAGCGGCCGGCGGCGTGGAGCGCTGGACGCGCGCCGCCGCCGAAGATCCCGAGCTTCGTGCGAGTCTCGAGCGTGCTCATTCAGAGCAGCGTGAGCTGCGGCCGGAGCTCGACCTCGGAGTCGGCGGCGCGCAGCCGGGCGCGGGCAGCCTCAAGTGTCTGCACGCCCACGTCGCATTCGCGCTCGCGCGCCCTGGGTACGAGCTCGGCGAGCGCATCGTCGCCGAGCTCGAACCGCTCTGGCCCCCTGTTTGCTGCAGCGAGTAACGGATAATCGGGCGCTTGTGGCGATCGTCGAAGTCGTACGGCGTGAGTGGGAGGACGGCTACCGCCGTTTCGAAACGGCGTCTCGGGACCCCGCCGCCGGCCAGCGGTTGCGGCAGCAGCTCGAGGTCGTGAGCGACGAGCTCCGTCGCCGGATCGGCCAGACCTTCACCCTCGACGAGCTCGCCCGCGTCTACGAGCGGGCAGACGCCTGGGCGCGCGACGTCGTCTCCGAGCAGGCGGCGACACCCGGCTGGCCCCGTACGTTGGCGATGGTGCAGGACGCGGCGTTCTACCTGTACCAGCGTGGCGCCGTCGACTACGGACCGTGACCGCGCTCAGCCCGGTCGAGCGTCATCACCGCCGCCGCCGCCGTCGCCGCGAAGAGCTGATGCGGTGGGGAATCCGTGTCGCGCTGGTGCTCCTCGTCTTCGCGCTCGGTGTCGCCCTGGGACAGGCGCTCCACGACAACCCGAAGCCCGGCAACACGGTCACTTTTGAGCGCACTTTGCGGGTCCCGACCGGCGGAAATCCGGCCTCCACTGTCACTCCCTAGCGAGCTAGGTGTCAAGAAGGCGCATATTTGGGTAGATTCGCGGGATGGCGACCCGAGAACCGCGCAGGGCTGTCGCCGGCGAGAGCGAATGGCTCACGCTCGGCCAGGCGGCGAAGTACCTCGGCGTCGCCCAGAGCACGATCCGGAAGTGGTCGGATCTCGGGCGTGTCCCTGCCTTTTATACGCCGGGTGGTCATCGCCGGTACAAGCGGGCCGACCTGGACGCCTTCCTCGAACGCTCCGGGCCCGGGAAGCCTGCGCGTGGGCCGCTCGTCCTGCTCGTGGACGACGACCCCCAGGTTCGCGAGGTGGTCCGCATCAATCTCGAGATGGAGGGTTACGCCGTGCGCGAGGCCGGCAACGCGGAGGATGGCCTAGCCGCGCTCGAGGACGATGCGCCCGACCTGATCCTGCTCGACGTGATGATGCCCCAGGTCGACGGGTGGGAGATGCTCCGTCGGGTTCAGGAACGTCACGGTGTCGGCTCGATACCCGTGATCATGTTCAGCGGCCAGCTCGACGTCGGTCATGAGGCGGAGGAGCGGGGCGCCCAGGCCTTCGTCGGCAAGCCGTTCGACCTGCGGGCGCTGATCGAGCAGACGAAGCAGATCGTCCCGGCCTGATCTCCGCCGATCGCCACCTCGAGCGCTGGATCGTCCACCACCGCGCCGGGTGGCTGAATCCGTTTTTCGAAGGGCTTTCCTACGCGGGACGGCTCGGGCTCCTCTGGATCGCAATCGCGCTCGTGCTGTGCGCGTTCTGGCGGCGGTGGGGGACGCTCGGGCTCACGCTCCTCGCCGTCGCCGTGTCGGACTGGTCCTCGATGGGCCTGAAGGCCCTGTTCGATCGCGACCGCCCGCCGCTTCGCTACGCGGAGCCGAAACCGCTCGTCCACGTGCCCCACGACGCGTCGTTCCCCTCGGGCCATGCGGCGACGAGCTTTGCCGCGGCGACGATTCTCACGTTCGCGTTCCCGCGGCTCGGCGCGCCACTCTTCGTCCTTGCGGCGGCGGTCGCATTCTCCCGCGTCTACGACGGCGTCCACTACCCCCTGGACATCCTCGGCGGGGCGGCTCTAGGAATTTTCGTCGCACTCGCACTCAGGTTGCTCGTTCGACGCCGGATGCGCGTCATCCGCGAGGACAGCACAAACGAGGCCAGCACAAACACCTAAGCCGGAAGCCAGTGCGAGCGAAGCGGCACTGGCTGGAGGCGAACTGACGCGGGCGGCGACGCTTCAGCGCCGCTGCCCGCGCGGAAGGAAACCTGCGCCAGCCGCGCCCCCTAGAAGCGCGCGGGCTTTGCCCGCGCGCGTTTACCGCGAAGCGGCGTGCGTCATCCGGGGAAGAGCTATAGCTCTTCCCCGGCCCGGAGGAGTCCGGCTGCGATCACCAGCAGGGACGCGAGCAGGCTGATGAAGATGCCGATCCCGCGGCCGCGCCAGCCGAAGAACTCGTCCGGGACGTCGATGAGGCGGATCAGCACGAAGACGGTTGCGAGCGCGCCGAGCGAGATCACGACGAGGCTCTCCGGAACCGTGGCCGGGAGCTCGATCCCCGATTCCCGCAGCGCCACGAGTGCGAGCACGGCCAGCCCGATGAAGAAGACGAGCTTTCCGAGCGCACCGGTGTGCCAGCCGATCACGCTTGTCGTCGGCCCCTCACCCGAGCCCACGTACCAATCCATGAAGGACGAGAGGGTCAAGATCAGCCCGGAGACCCAGGTCAGGCGGTGCCCCCAGCCCCAGATCTCCTCGAAGGATCGGCCCGGGCGAGGCTGTGGAGCCAGCAGCCAATCGTCTTCGTCGGGCTCAGGAGGCGGATGGGGGTCCGGGGTTTCCACGCTATCAGGCCGGGGAGGAGGATCTGGGAGTCACGGGCGGAGCGGATACTCTAAGGGGGTCAGGATGATGCAGGAGACAGGTACGTCGTCGGCGACGACCGACGACTACGTCGAATTCCGGGTCACCGGTGAATCCGTCAAGGGCGAATTCCACTGTGCGGAGTGCGGCTACGGCGTGACGATCGTCCGCGCCCTACCCCTCTGCCCGATGTGCGGCGGCACCTCATGGGAGCAAACTGCCTGGCATCCGTTCACGCATAACGTGACGCCGCTCTAAAGCGCGGTTCGAAACCGGCGCTCAGCCCGACGGCCCAAGCCGGACGTTAAGGCACGCGAAGCGGCCTTGGCGGGAGGCGAACGGACGCAGGTGGCGACGCTTCAGCGCCGGCACCTGCGCGGAAGTCAACCTGCGCTCGCCGCGAGCCCCTAGGAGTGCGTGGGCTTTGCCCGCGCACGTTTCCCCGCGAAGCGGCCGACACCAGATCCGAGCGCAAGCGCAAGCTTTCGGTCGGCCGCTAAAGACCGAAGACCTTTTGCACCTCATGCCAAATCGTGAGCATGAGGAACAGCGCGAGGCCGGCGAGCACGGTGAACGTGATCACGAAGCGCAGCCGCGCACGCGCCTTCTCACGCTTGCGCCGCACGCGCGCGTTCCGGCGGGCGCGGTGGTAGTGGTAGGCGCGGTCGATCGCCTCGGGGTCGACCGGCGGGTCCTCGGAAGGAGCCACCACGCGGCGGGCGGGTTGGGCCATGCGTGGAGTCTAGAGGCGCACTAGGTAGAACTCACCGCTTTCGACGATACTTCTTCCGGGTCGGGAAGATGGTTTCGCGTCCAGCAAACCGGGGGGCCGAGCTCGGCGAGAGCGGCCTTGACGCGCTCGCGGATGTGGGACTCACGCTCGGGTCGGCGGGAAGCCTGTCGGAGGCGCTGCAGATCGTCGCCGAAGGAGTTCTGCGCGCGGTTCGAGCGGACGTCGTCGTGGCTCGAGTCGTCGACGACGCCCGCGGCCGGCTGAACGCAAGTGCGGTCGCGGCCGGCTCCGCAGCGATTGCCGCGGAGCTCGAGGGCTCGCACCTCGCACTGGGCGATCTACCTGAGCACGAAGAGGCCGACCTCGACAGGCTCCCGCAAGGCGTACGCCGCGTCGCCGAGCGGGTGCACGCACCCTTCGTCGTGCTCCTGCCGGTGCACGTGAACGGCAGCATCCGCGGCAGCCTCGAGCTGATGCGAACCGAACTCCCCTTCGACGACGACGAGCGCCGGCTCGGCCGGCTCGCCGCAGCCCAGGCGGCCCTGGCGATCCGCGCCTTCGGCCCCGACGGGTCGGCGAGCCGAGCGCTCGACGCGACGACGGTGCTGAGCCTCGCAGGCGACGCCCTGGCGGCGGGTTCGGACGAGTCGAGGACCGCCGAGCAGGTCACGAAGCTCGCGGCGGAGGCGATCGGCGCCCTCTCCGGGCTGCTCTGGCGGCGGGACGAGGATGGTCCGCTCGACCTCGTCGCGTCGCTCGGGTCGCGCGGGGGTCACGCGGAGCTGGCCGTTGCGGCGGCGACGGCAGAGCGAGCCTTACTCGGACGGGAGCCGGTTGCGGTCGAGGAGCTCGAAGGTCTTCCGGGAGGAGCAAGCGTGTCGGCCGCGCTCCCGCTCGGACAGCCGCCGGTCGGCGTGCTCCAGCTGCTGTTCACGCGGGAAAACACGCCGAGCGAACAGGAGCTCGGCATTCTGTCCACGTTCGGTGTTCGCGCGGCGCACGCGCTGCGCACGAGCATCCAGGCGCGAGCGGTCGCGCTCGAGCTGGACCGCACGCGTTCGCTGCTCGCAGTCGTCGGTCAGGCGATCTCGCAGCTCTCGCTCGCGCATACCCTCGAGACCGCCGTCGCGCGAGTCGCGGAGCTCCTCGAAGTCGATCGACTAGCCGTCTACCTTCGGGACGCCGGCCGGCTCTATGCCGCTGCAGGCCTCGGCCTGGCGGGCCCGCACGTCCGGCTCGCGGACCGGCTCCTGGAGCTCGCGCTCGGGCCTTTCCGCTCTCGAGGAGTGCTCGTGATCAACAACGTCGCGTACGACCCGCGGCTCGTGGGAGTGGGGGATGCCGCCGCCGAATCGGGAATCGAAGCCGCGATCGCCGTGCCGCTCTTGGCGCAGGACGAGGTCATCGGACTGCTCGGGATCTTCCCCGGCAACGGCCGGCTCTTGACGGAAAGCGATTCGGAGCTCGTTTCCGCGCTCGCCGCACAGCTCGCGGTCGCCGTGCAGAACGCCCAGCTTCACGAACGCGCGAAGCATCTCGGCGAGGAGCGGGAGCGTGCGCTCGAAGCGGAGCGCGCTGCATCGAAGCGGGTGCGCGCGCTGTACGAGATCTCCCGTTCATTTGCGCAGAGCCTCTCGCTCGACGCGACCCTTCAGGCGGTGGCGAGCACTGTTGTCGACGTCCTCGACGTCGACGTCGCTGTGATCGGGATGCCGGACGAGCGGCGGGAATTGCTCGTCCCCCGTGCGCTCGAGGTCGCCGATCGACGACTCGAGGAACCCGTCCGCCCGATCGTCTATCGCCCGCAGCCTTTCGGCGCGCATCCGATCCAGCGCCTCTTCCGGCTCGCCAAGCCCTTCCAGCTCACGGCGGAGACGATTCAACAGATCGGACGTCCGGCGAGCGCTCTCCTTCCCTTCCTCGAGCGCGGCTGGACCGGTGCCGCGACTCCGATCGCCACTCCGGCCGAGGTGCTTGCGTCCCTGACCGTCCTTTCGACTCGACCCGGCTCGCCCGTGACGCAGGAGACGATCGAGCAGGCGACGGCGATCGCCGGGCAGGCCGCGCTCGCGATCGACAACGCGCGCCTGTACAACCAGCAAAAGGAGTTTGCGGACACGATGCAGCGCTCGCTGCTTCCACGATCGGTGCCGAGGCTTCAGGGCCTCGTGCTCGGCGACGCGTATGAGTCTTCGGCGCGCGTCGAGGTCGGTGGGGACGTCTACGACTTCATGGAGCTTGCCGACGGTCGGCTCGCCGTCGCGCTCGGCGACGTCACGGGACACGGCATCGAGGCTGCGGCCGACATGGCGATGGCGAAGTTCGTCTTCCGCTCCCTCGCGCGCGAGCATCCCGAGCCGGCCGATTTCCTCCAGTCTGCGAACGAGGTCGTCGTCGGAGAGATCGCGCCCGGGAAGTTCATCACGATGGTGTATCTCGTCATCGACGGGCGCAAGGGCGAGGTTGCGGCCGCGGGCGCGGGCCACCCAGCGCCGCGCATCCTTGCGCCGGACGGGACCGTCGCCGCGCTCGACGCCAGGGGCCTCGTTCTCGGGATCGAATCCGGCCAGCGGTACGACGAGGTGCATGCGGAGCTCGAGCTCGGCGGTGCAGTCGTGCTCTACACGGACGGGGTGCTCGAAGCTAGGCGTGAAGGCGAGCTCTACGGCGTCGAGCGGCTCGACCGAGTGCTCTCGGAAGGGCGCGAGCTTCCTCCCGACGAGCTGGCGCGGACGGTGCTCGACGACTGCCGGGCATTCGCGGACGGCGAGCTCGTGGACGACTGCGCGGTCGTGGTCGTCCGGCGGACGGGTTGATCGAGCTCCGCCGTCCGGACGGGAAGTTCGCGCGGGTCGGGCATCGCGGCGCATCTGCGCTCGCCCCCGAGAACACGTTGCGTGCGCTCGAGCTCGCGGTCGAGCTCGGGTGCGACATGCTCGAGTTCGACGTCCTCGACCTCGTAGACGGCACTCTCGTGCTGGCCCACTCCAATGACCTGCGCGAGGTGAGCCACGGCGCGGGCCGCGGACGCGTCCGCCGCCGGACGCTCGAGGCGCTGAGAGGCTTTGCGCCCGATCTCCCGACGCTCGACGACGCGCTCGCGTTCTGCGCGGAGCGGCTGCCGGGGATCGGACTGCAGGTCGACCTCAAGCGAAGCGGCGTCGAGCGTGCGGTCGTCGATGCGCTTCGCCGCCACGACGTGCTCGACCGCTCGTGGGTGAGCGGGTTCGACGCAGCTTCGCTCCGCCGCGTGGCCGAGCTCGAGCCGGAGTTGCCGCGCTCGTACACCCTCCCGCGCGACCGGCTCGGGATCTCGAAGCGGGGACCGCTCGCTCCGGTCGTGCGCGCAGCGCTCGCGTCGCTCGGCGCTTCCCTTCCGCGCCGCCTCCCAGTCCTGCTCGCCGGCGCCCGCGCAGGTGCCGCGACCCTGCATTACTCGGTCGCCTCGGCGAGGGCGATAGCCCGGGCTCACGAGGTCGGTGCGGCCGTCTACGTGTGGACTGTCGACGATCCGAGGCTCGCGGAGAGATTCGTCCGCGACGGAGCCGACGGTATCATCACCAACGATCCTCGGATCTTTGCGACGTTGAAGACGTGAAGCGCGTCTCTCTCCTGCTCTCGATCGTTGCCGGCCTGCTCGTCGCCGGTGTGCTCGCGTCTGCGCCCTCGGCGGCGGACCCGCAGACGACGATTCCACTCGGAGTCACGATCGGCGGCGTCGAGGTCGGAGGCCTCACGCCAGAGGCGGCCGCGACGGCCGTGCAGCAGGCATTCCAGGCTCCGCTCGAGCTCGAGCTCGGCTCGACGCGGGTGCTCGTGACGCCCGACGTGCTCGGAGCCGTCCCGGTGATCGACAAGGCGATCGAGCGGGCGCTGGCGGCGACGCCATACACTCCGGTTCCTCTCGGAGTCGCGGTCGCCGGGACCAAGACGGCGGACTTCGTCGCGAAGCTCGCGCAACGGTTCGACCGTCCGGCCGTCGACTCGAAGCTCTTTCTGCGCCAGCTCCGGCCATGGCTCTCCAAAGAGCGAGTGGGCCGGAAGCTCCAGCAGCGCCGCGCCGTGCGCGACATCACCGCGGCGCTCGTCGACGGCGTGCGCGACGCCGTTCGACTCGTCTACGTGAGAGTCCGTCCCGGCGTCACGCGCCGGAACTTCGGACCGGTGATCGTCATCCGCCGTGGCTCGAACCGCCTGCTGCTCTACGACGGCATGCGCTACCGGCGCTTCTTCGCGGTGGCCACGGGCCAGAGTCGATATCCGACGCCGCTCGGCCGCTTCACGATCGTCGTCAAGTGGAAGAACCCGTGGTGGTATCCCCCGGACTCACCGTGGGCGGAGGGCCAGAAGCCGATCCCGCCGGGACCTGACAATCCGCTCGGCACGCGGTGGCTGGGCCTGTCGGCCCCGGGCGTCGGCATCCACGGGACGCCGTCGGACGCGTCGGTCGGCTATTCCGTCTCGCACGGCTGCATCCGGATGCACATCCCGCAGGCCGAGTGGCTCTTCAACCACGTCGAGATCGGGACGACGGTCTTCATCGTCGCGGCCTGATGGCGCGCTCGGTCCGCCTGACGGTGCAGGCGCTTGCGGTCGCACTCGTCGTGAGCCTGCTCGCGCTGCTCATCTGGCGCGTCGCGCGTGACAGCACGCAGGGCGTATCGCAGGCCCTCAAGGAAGGCAAGCATCCAGCCGCGCCGACGTTCGAGCTCGAGCGGCTCGACGGGCGTGGCCGGATCGATCTCGCCGCGCTGCGCGGCAAGAAGCCGATCGTGCTCGACTTCTGGGCGTCCTGGTGCGTCCCGTGCATCCGCGAGTCGAAGCGGCTCGAATCGGCGCGTAAGCGTTACGGCGATCGCATTGCGGTCGTCGGCGTCGACACCAAGGACTTTTCGGACGATGCGCGACGGTGGCAACGAAAGCATGGCATCACGTACCCGAGCGTGCACGACGGCAACGGCAAGGTCCTGTCGAAGTGGGGAGGCCTGCCGATACCGAGGATGTTCTTCGTCGCCCGGAGCGGCAAGGTCGTCGGCGAGCTGATCGTCGAGGAGGATCTGCCGCGTTACCTACGGCAGATCGCGGCCTCGTGACACGGCTCGCGCTCGTCCTCGTCGCTGCGCTGTTTGCGGTACCCGTCGCGCACGCGAGCGAGCGCCACCCGTCGCAGGCCGAGCTCGAGGGCGAAGTGATGTGCCCCGTGTGTGGGACGACCCTCGATCAGTCGAGCTCACCCGCCGCGGAGCAGATCAAGCGGGTGATCGCGAATCGCGTCGCCGCCGGCGACACGAAGAGCGAGATC
>DASWEF010000116.1:0-17943 GCA_036394855.1 Gaiellaceae bacterium
AACCACATGCTCCGCTGCTTGTGCGGGCCCCCGTCAATTCCTTTGAGTTTTAGCCTTGCGGCCGTACTCCCCAGGCGGGGTGCTTAATGCGTTAGCTTCGGCACGGACGGAGTCGACACCGCCCACACCTAGCACCCATCGTTTACGGCGTGGACTACCAGGGTATCTAATCCTGTTCGCTCCCCACGCTTTCGCGTCTCAGCGTCAGTCACGTACCAGAGAGCCGCCTTCGCCACGGGTGTTCTTCCTGATATCTGCGCATTTCACCGCTACACCAGGAATTCCACTCTCCTCTTCCGGACTCTAGCCATACGGTTTCCGTCGACGTCTGGAGGTTGAGCCTCCAGTTTTCACAACGGACCTGTATGGCCGCCTACACGCTCTTTACGCCCAATAAATCCGGACAACGCTTGCCCCCTACGTATTACCGCGGCTGCTGGCACGTAGTTAGCCGGGGCTTCTTCTGAAGGTACCGTCACCCTCTGGGCTATTAACCCGAGTAGCTTCGTCCCTCCTGAAAGCGGTTTACAACCCGAAGGCCTTCTTCCCGCACGCGGCGTCGCTGCGTCAGGCTTTCGCCCATTGCGCAAGATTCCCCACTGCTGCCTCCCGTAGGAGTCTGGGCCGTGTCTCAGTCCCAGTGTGGCTGATCGTCCTCTCAGACCAGCTACGGATTGTCGCCTTGGTGGGCCATTACCCCGCCAACAAGCTAATCCGCCGCGAGCTCGTCCTCGGTCGGAGGCCGAAGCTACCTTTTCCAGCCGCTCCGGAGAGCGGATGGGCCATCCGGTATTAATCCGGGTTTCCCCGGGCTATCCGGGTACCGAGGGTGGATTACTCACGTGTTACTCACCCGTTCGCCGCTTTCCCCGGTCCCGAAGGACCGGTTCTCGCTCGACTTGCATGTGTTAAGCGCGCCGCCAGCGTTCGTCCTGAGCCAGGATCAAACTCTCCGTGAAGATTGGTTGCCGGCTCGTGCTGCAGTACAGCTAGCTAGAGCAGTACAGCTAGCAGAGCCGGCGAGCTTCACTTTGAGCTTGTGCTCAAAGGTCATATCCCGAAGGACATGACGGGTTCTTAAGACCTCTCCCGTCCGCCGCACGCGGCGGCCGGTCGAGGATCTCGACGTTTCACGCTGTTGAGTTTTCAAGGACCGGTGGCTGCGGTGGGAGCGTAAAAAAGCCTCCGACTCGTGCGGAGGCCTCCAATTCAGCGGGACTCTCGTATCCGTCTCGCCCGGAGGGCCTCCAATTTTCTCGAGTTGCAGGGACTTTCCCACGCCGCCCGCTCGGGCAGCCGGGGAATAGTAGCAGCGAAAATGGCTCTGTCAAGCGGGACGGAAGCGCCTGAAGCGCCGTTTCCCCGCTTGGACGAGGGCTCCTTCGAGCCGTGTGCGCGGGACGTCGAGCTCGGTCACGACCTGGCCGTCGATCTTCACCGCCCCCTGCGTGATCAGCCGTCTCGCTTCGCTCGTCGAGGCGATGCCCATGCCGTCGGCCAGGAGCGCCGGCAGGTGGATCGGATCGCCTGCCGGGAGTGCCTCCTCCTCCACTTCCTCGGGCGCTTCGTGCTGGCGCACCACACGCGTGAAGTGCTCCTCCGCCTCGCGCGCCGCCTCGTCGCCCCAGGCCCGGCGCACGATGAAGCGCGCCAGCTCGAGCTTGGCCTCCATCGGGTCGCCGGCCGGCGCTTCCCGCTCGATGACGAGCTTGTAGTACTGCGGCAGCAGCTCGTCAGGGATGCGCATCGCCTTGCCGAACTGCTCGTTCGGCTCTTCCTTCAGGCCGATGTAGTTGCCGCGCGATGCGCTCATCGCCGTTCCGTCCCAGCTGACGAGCAGATCGACCGTGAGGATCACCTGCGGCTCGAGGCCATAGGCCTCCATGACGTCGCGTCCGGTCAGCAGGTTGAACAGCTGGTCGGTGCCGCCAAGCTCGACGTCCGCCTCCACGGCGACGGAATCGTAGGCCTGCATCAGCGGGTAGAGCAGCTCGGACACCGAGATCGGCGACTGCTCGGCCCAGCGCTTCGCGAAGTCGTCGCGCTCGAGCAAGCGCGCGACGGTCGTCGTTCGCGTCAAGCGCAGCAACTCGGCGAAGTCGACCTTGGCGAGCCATTCGCTGTTGAACCGCAGCTCTGTCTGCTCGGGGATCAAGATCGCCGAAGCGTGGTCGAAGTAGCGCTGCGCGTTCGCATCGATCTCTTCCGGTGCCAGAACCGGGCGCGTCGATTTGCGGCCGGAGGGGTCGCCGATGCGCGTCGTGTAGTCGCCCACGATCAGAACCCCCATGTGGCCCTCGTCCTGGAAGGCGCGCATCCGCTGCAGCGGGACCCCGTTTCCGATCGTGACGTGCGGTGCGGTGACGTCGATACCGAGCTTGACCCGGAGCGGCCGTCCGAGCTTCAGCTTCTCCTCGAGCCCGCCCTCCGGAAGGACGTTGACCGCGTTGCGCGTGAGGTCTTCGATCGCCACACGGCGAGTCTAGAGGTAGTACGGAAGCACGCTCTGCGCCCCCAACACGTACCAGACACCGAACGCGAGGCTGACGACGCCGACTGCCGGCGCGAGGCGGGCGAAGCTGCGTTGTACGCGCGGACGGGACAGTGCGAGCCCGAAGCCGCTCGAAAGTAGCGACATCGACACGGCCGTGAAAAGCGCGAACAGCGCCAGCGCGATCACCGCGACCGCGCGATTCGTGATCGAGGCGAGCAGCAGCACGCCGACGCCGGCGCTGCCGCCCATGCCGTGCACGAGGCCGATCACGTATGCCTGCAGCGGCGAGCGGCCATCGGGCGGATGGACGTCGCCGCGGGAGTGCGAGTGGCGGGGCCCGTCGTGAGTGTGCGTCTCGAACGCGCCGCGCCGCCAGCGCACGAGCAGCCAGACGGCGAACGCCACGATCACGAAGCCGACGCTCGTCTCGGCCGCGCTTTGCACGGATTCGGGCAGGTACGCGCGGTAGAGGACGATCGGCAGCCCGAAGGCAAAGAGCGTCGTCGCGTGGCCGATTCCCCAGGTGAGGCCGAGCGAGGCCGCACGGCGGGCTCCGCGCTCGCGCTTCGACGCGATCAGTGTCGTAACCGCAGCCAGGTGATCGGGGTCGCTCGCGTGTCGGAGGCCGAGCAGAATCGCGACGCCGACGACGATCACCAGCGTCGTGCCATCGGAGAAGCCGGCCATCCACTCGTCGAGGCCGAGCATCACGCAACCTCAGGAAGCGCACGTAGGGTCATGGCCACGCCGAGTCCGAGCACGACCAGCGCCGAGACGGTCGGCAGCAGGCGCACGAGCCGACCTTCGAAGCTCTTGCGCGAGAAGAAGGACTTGGCGCTGACCGCGACGAGCCCGATGCCCGTGATCGCGGCCGCGAGACCGACGCTGAAGGCGACGATCAGCAGCAGGCCGTAGCCGACGCGGTGGAGCGAGATCGCGGCGAGCAGCACGACCAGTGCGGTCGGGCAGGGAAGGATCCCGCCGGAGATGCCGGTGGCGATCAGGCCGCGCAGGCCGCCCTCGTAGCCGTGGTCGTGGTCGTGGTGATGGTGATGGTCGTGACCGTGGCGGTGCGCACGCGCGTGCGCGAACCGCGCCCGCAGTACGGCGAGCCCGACGGCGACCACGAGCAGCGCCGACGCGAGATTCAGCCACGGGTACAGCTGGTCGGGCACGACGAATTGTGACAGTGCGAGCGTGACGAGGCCGAGCCCGAAGACGCCGATCGTGTGCGTGATCGTGACGGTGAGTCCGAGCAGGGCGGCGTGACGCGCGGTGCCCCGCGTCCCGACGAGATAGCCCGCGACGATCGCCTTGCCGTGCCCGGGCGAGAGCGCGTGCGCCGCTCCCCAGAACATGGCCAGGAGCAGCGCTAGGAGCACGACACCCGGTGAGAGCTCGTCGTCGACGAGCGCCGCAAACCCGGAGTCTGCGACGCGGTCGGGCGCCTGCAGCAGCGGCCCCGACAAGAGCATCGGTGGGGCGGCGTCGTTCGCGGCCAGCGTCGCCGCGACGTGCGTGACGTCGAGCGGGCTCGACAGAAGGTCGTTCGGATACGTCCGCAGCTCGCGTGAGGGGCTCGGCACATCGCCGACGGCGATCTCCTTCCAGCCGATGCGGCCGGCGTAGGTCGAGTCACGGTAGTCGATCCGCGCACTGTCGTCGATCCGCGGCCCGCGCAGGATCAGCTCCAGGCGCGTCGTCTCGAGGCCGCCCGCGCCGGCCGGATGCGCGAGCGCGTGCCCAACTGGCACCAGGGCGGCGCGGCGCCCGTCGACTGTCAGTTGCACGCCGCGCGTGATCCGCTTCACGTACGCCGTCGCGAGCGTGCCGCGGTCCTGGAAGGTGGGGATCTCCGCCAGGTCGAGGACGTAGCGGACGTACACACGGTCGCCGGCGACCACGACGCGCGAGAAGCGGTTGACCGTGAAGTTGCCGAGCGGGTGCGCCCCTGCCGGCGGCGCCAGCACGAAGAACAGCGAGAGCGCGATCAGGAGTCTTTTCACCGTGCGAGCCTCCGGGCGTCGTCGCTCCAGAGGAGCGAGAAGTGCGGGTTGAGCGCGAGGGCGCGGCGTGCGAACGCTTGCGCCGCGTCACGCCGGCCGAGGCAGTTCTCGATCCACGCGCGGTGGAAGAGCTTCAGCGCATCCTGCGTGCCGAGGCGGAGTGCCCGCTTCGACCACGGAAGCGCGTCGCCGCAGCGTTCGTCGCGCGCCAGCGTCCAGGCGAGCACGTCGTCGCCGTCGATCGAAGGGCGGTCGGCGCGCGCGCGGCGGGCGAGGCCGACCGAGGCGCGGCCGTGGTCGGCGTCGAACAGCGCGGTCTCGAGATCGGTCTTCACCCCGTTGGCCCGCAAGAGCTGCTCGATCGCGCCGATGGTGGCGTACTGCCTCCGGGCAAGGCCCGTCTTGCCGGTGGCGCGGTAGAGATCGCCCAGCTGCGCGACGAACTGCGGGAGGGGAATCTCGTCGACCGCCCGCCGCTCGAGCGCGATCGCCCGCTCGAAGCGGCCGCGCGCCGCCTCGACCTGCGCGAGCGTGTCGAGGGCATAGACGTAGCCGGGGAACGACGCGAGCGCGGCGCGGTACTCATGCGCCGCGGCGCCGAGCCGGCCGCGGCTCCAGTAGAGCTTCCCGAGCTGCACGTGTGTCCATGCCGTCGCCTCGGGCTGGCCGATCGCGGCGTCGAGCGCGAGCTTCATCGCCTCGGTCGCCCCGCGGGAGTCGCCGAGCAACTCGCGCGCGTGCGCAACCCGCGCGTAGGAGGCAAGGCTCGGCTTGAGGGAGCTCATCGTGTCGAAGGCCGCGAACGCGTCGCGGTACCGGCCGAGCTCGAGAAGCGCGTCGCCGATCACCCCGTAGTTCCGCGCCGTGCTCGGCGAGAGCTTGTGCGCGCGGCGGCCGAGGGCGAGCGCCTCGCGGAAGCTATGGCGCGAGAGCGCGAGTGAGCCAAGGCCGCTGGTCGCGAGCAGGTCCTGCACGTCCAGGGCGAGTGCCCTGCGGAGGACGGCGTCGGCCTTCGCGTAATACGTCGGGTCACCGGTCTCGCGCGCCCGTTGCTGGTACGCGAGACCGAGCAGGTCGAGCGAGCGCCCATCCTGCGGAGAAACGCGGAGCCGCGACTGCAGATCGTCGACGAGTTGCACCGTGTTCCCGGGCGAGAACCCGGTCTGGAGCGCGTCACCCGCAACGGCGGCCGGTGCCGCGGCGGGCTCCGCACGCGACGAATCGCGGAAGACGCCCCCGAAGAGGAGGGCGGCAGCGGCGGCGAAGACCGTCGCCGCTGCCAGTGTGATCCTTGCCCTCGTCATCGGTGCTAGGGCACCTCGTAGCCCTGATGCGGAGTGGCCACGTACGGGAACGACGTCGTGAACGGCTTGTCGTTCGCGTCCACTCCGTCGCCGAGGACGTTGTTCGGGCTCAGGTTCGGCAGGTTGAAGGGCGGTCCGCCGAGCACCGGGCCGTAGCCGTCCGCGAACGCGCGCACGTCGATGTCGACCACGTCGTCCTCGAGCCGGCGCCCGTTCGGGAAACCGGCGAGGTCGCCTGCGAGCACGCCGAGGCGGTTCCCGGCGCCGACCGCGGCCGTCGGGGCGATCGCCGTGTTCAGCCGCAGCAGGTCGGCCTGCACCGGGCCGGTGAAGTTCAGGCCTGGGACGCCCGTGAGCAGGATCGCGACCAGATCCGTGCGCCCGGTCGTCCGTGCATCCGGGAGCGACGGATAGAGCAGGTTGACGAGCTTCGAGACCTCGGGATCGGTGTAGAAGCCTACGAACTGCGCATCGTTGTCCGGCTCGGACCGGTTCCACTGGTCCTTCATCCCCTGCGGGATCACGACCTCGTTGATCAGCGGCTCGCCGAGCCGTGAGACCTGCACCCAGCCTCCGGTGTGGTCGGCGGAGCCGTCCGGCCGCAGGATGCGCTCCTTCTGCCTGCTGGCGCTCGCGTAGATCCCGATCGTCTTGCTCGTGTTCACCACCGGGACGAGCTGGTCGATCGGCACCTGGATCGCGATCGAGTGCGTGTTGTAGCGGGCGACAGCGTCACGCCCCGCCGCCACCGGCAGCGGGATCAGGTGCGCATTGTTGAACGGCCGCAGCCCCGCCAGGTCGAACACCGAGCCGAGGTCGACGTAGAACGGATCGTCCCGCTGGCCGGCGAACACTTTCGTGCCGCCGATCTCCTTCACGGCCGCGGCTGCGAGCGCTGCGTAGCCCGGGGTCGACCGCGGGCCGACGTTCACCGGTGGTGTCGGCACGTTCTCCGCGAGCACTTCCGCATGTTCCGAGTTGCCCGGCCCGTGGTGGACCAGCGTGACGGTGTACGTCTGCGGATTGTTCAGGTCCGAGTCGTCGAGCGACGTGATCGGCCCCGTGTTGTAGAGGAACGTGTTCGGGTTCCGCGTCTGGGTCGTGAAGCGGAACTGATACGTGAGGTCCTCCTGCGAGTCGCCGGTCGAGTCGACGTGCACTTCGTAGAGGACGCTGTCGTCGAAGCGCGCGAAGTTCGGCCCTCCGGCCGGCGCCTCGAGCGGGATGTAGTTGGCGATGATCGTCACCGCGTCGGGACGATCCGGGCTCACGAACGCGTACAGGTCCGTGTTGTCCGCCCTCGGGTCCTCGCTGATCAGCGGGGCCTCCGAATGGCTCGATGCGAGCGCCGGTGCAGGCCCTCCACCGCCGCGCAGCGCGAGCACGAGGACGATCGTGCCTGCGAAGACGGCGAAGAGGAGTAGCGCCGGCTTTCGGTTCAGAGCATCTGCATGCATAAGGCCGACTCCCTTTCTTCCCCCGGGTCCGATGTCGTCGTGATTCGTCCGGCGACGCCGTCCGGTTCGATCGGGGGCGCAGGCGGGGCGGCGTCATGGCCGCCCCGCTCGAACGCCCGGTTACGGATGCGTCGGGAAGGTCTTGCCCTTCGTATTCTCGAAGCCCGAGAACGGATCGGGCTCGTACGGGAACGACGTCAGGTTCGGGACGTCGTTCGCGTCGACGCCGTCTCCCAGCGGCAGGTCATGGCCGACGAGGGTGCCGGCGACCGCACGCTCCGAGATGTCGACGATGTCGTCCTCGAGCCGGCGGCCGTTCGGATAGCCGGCCAGGTCGCCGCCGAGCACGCCCATCCGCTTGACGTTCGCGGGCGCAGTCGGCGGGATCGAGAGGTTGAGGCGCAGCATGTCGGCCTCGCTGTCGCCGGTGAAGTTGAGCGCCGGCGTCTTGAGGCCGGTCAGCAGCACCGCAACGAGGTCGCTGCGGTTGGCCGCGGGGAACGGGCCGAACGACGGATACAGCTGGTTGAGCAAACCCGCCAGGATCGGCGACGTGTAGTACTGCTCGAACTGCTTGTCGTCCTTCGGTTGGGTTCCGTTCCACTTGTCCTTCAGCTGCGTCGGGATCAGGAGCTCGTTGACGAGCGGATTCGCGAGCCGCGAGACCTGCACCCAGCGCGTCTTCTTGACGAGGCTCGCCTTCGCCTGCTTACCCTTGCCCGTCTTCTTCAGCGAGACGTCAACCCTCTGACGGTCAGCCGCCGACCACACGCCGATCGTGTGGTTGCCGCCGTTGTCGAGCTGCGAGATCGGGATCTGCAGCGCGATCGCGTGCACGGCGTAGCCGGCGAGGAAGTCCTTGCCGCCGCCGGTCGCTCCGGTGCCGTTGCGGATCGCGACGAGGTCGAACACCGCGCCGACGTCGCCGTAGAACGCGTCGTCACGTTGTCCGGCGAACACTTTCGAGCCGTCCGACAGATCGTGGACGCCTGCCGCGGCGAGCTCACGGTAGGACTTGCCGGCGAACGTCTTGGGACCGATGTTGTTCGGCGGCGTCGTCAGCCCCTGGCCGACGACCGTCGACTTGCCGTTCTCGACCTTGGTCACCGTGTAGGTCTGCGCGGTGTTGCCGAGGAACGCGACGGGCGCCCCGTTCTTGAACTGGAAGTAGTACGTGACGTCCGGCTTCGCGTCACCGTTTCGGTCGACATAGATGTCGTAGCGAGCGGTCGGCGAGAAGACGTACCAGTTCGGACCCGCGGCGGGATCCTCGCCCGGGATGAAGTTGGAGATGATCGTGACCGTGTCCGGCTTGTCCGGCGAACGGAACGCGTACAGGTCTGTGTTGTCCGCCGATGGATCCTCCGAGATCAGCGGTGCTTCCCGATGGCTGGAGGCGTTGCCCGCCCCGGGTCCGCCGACATGCGCGACGAAGAGCGCGGCGAGGGCGGCGCCCACCAGCAACGGGATCAGCGCGAGCTTGCGCATCGCAGTGTCTCCTGTTCTTGGGGGTCAGTAACGCGCCTCATTCGCTCTCGCGCGTGAGCCGGTTCATGCGAACCGGACACGGGTCTCCGGCGAACGTGAGGTGTGAATCGCCGGCGGACTGCTATACGCTCGCGCGCGGTGGCCCGCGACCTTGCGCATCTCTCCGACGAGGCGCTCGTCGCGCTCGTCGCACGATCCGACGAGGTGGCGCTCGCGGAGCTGTACGACCGGTACGGCCGCGTCGCCTACGGGCTCGCGCTGCGGATGCTGCGCGACGAGGCGCTCGCCGAGGACGCGGTGCAGGAAGGCTTCCTCACGATCTGGCGTTCGGCGCCACGCTTCGTCCCCGAGCGCGCCAAGGCCTCGACCTGGATCCTGACGCTCGTCCACCGCCGCTCGGTCGACATCGTCCGCCGCGAGGAGCGGCGCCGCGCCGACTCGCTCGAGCTCGCGCCCGAGCCGACGACGGTCGGCGCCGACGACGACGCCTGGCTGCGGTTCGAGCGCGAGCGCGTCCAGGCCGCTCTGAAGCAGCTTCCCGACCCCCAACGCGAGGCGCTCGAGCTCGCGTACTACGGGGGCTTCACCCAGACCGAGCTCGCGGAAAAGCTCGGGCAACCCGTCGGTACCATCAAATCGCGGATGTTCACCGGCCTCACGCGCCTGCGCGAGCTGCTCGGCGACACAGAGGAATCATGGAAGCCCTCACCGTCCACGACCTGACAGCGGCCTACGCGCTCGACGCACTCGACGCCGACGAGGCGCGCGAGTACGAGGAGCACCTCGCGCACTGTGCGCGCTGCCAGCAGGAGCTGGCTGAGCTCGGCGGCGCCGCTGCGGCGCTCGCCTATGTCGTCGAGTCGCCGGCGCCCCCGGCCACGCTCCGGGATCGCATCCTCGACAGCGCGCGCGCAGAGCGGGCGAACGTCGTGCCGCTGCATCCCCAGCGGATGACCGCGACGAAGGTCGTCCTGGCCGCGGCTGCGTGCCTGGCGATCGGCTTCGGAGTCTGGGCGGCGTCGCTGTCACGCCAGCTGGAGTCGACGCGCGACGCGCGCGACCGGGCGAACCGGGTCGCCGAGATCCTCTCCGATCCTGCTGCTCGGCGGGTGGCCCTGCAGGGGGCTCCCGGGTCGCTGGTCATCGACACGTCAGGCCAAGCGGCTTTGGTCGTGCAGCGGCTCGAGCGTGCGCCCTCCGGAAGAACGTATGAGGCCTGGGTGATCCAGGACGGGATGCCCCGCCGCGCCGGAACCTTCGAGGGCGGCGGCGACATGTCCGTCCTCGAGCTGGAGCGGTCTGTTCCGAAGGGCGCAAAGGTCGCCGTCACCGTCGAGAAGGACGGCGGCGTCGATTCCCCGCAGGGTCAGGCAGTGCTTTCGACGCCGCCGATCTAGCGCTCCAAGGCTACGATCTGGCCTCGTGCTCCGCCGCAAACGCGACGACGCGAGCCGGAACGGGCGCCGGATCCGGAAGCTCCGCCTCTTCGTCCTGATCCTGCTCCTCCTCCTGCTCGGGACGACGGCGTTCTCGTTCGGGTTGGTGACGGCGATCGCGAGCGGGATCCCGAAGCTCGATCCGGCACGCGGTCAGGCGCAAGAGGTCAACGGCTACATCTACGCCGGTGACGGACGCACGGTGCTCGCCGTGCTCCGGGGCTCGGAGGCGCGCGTGCTGGTCGACTGGACCGAGATCTCGCCGTGGATGAAGTACGCGATCGTCGACACGGAAGACCGGCGCTTCTGGCAGCACCGCGGCGTCGACATCCACGGCATCGCCCGCGCGGTGTGGGCCGACATCAGCCACAAGGGGGTCGTGCAGGGCGGCTCGACGATCACGCAGCAGTTCGTCAAGAACTCCGTCGACCAGCACCAGCGGACGATCGCGCGCAAGCTCCGCGAGGCAGCGCTCGCGTGGCAGCTCGAGCGCAAGTGGAAGAAGAAGCGGATCCTGACGGCCTACCTGAACACGATCTACTTCGGGAACGGCGCCTACGGCGTGCAGACGGCTGCGCAGACCTACTTCCATCACGGAGCCTCGAAGCTGACGATTGCCCAGGCGGCGCTGCTCGCCGGAATTCCCGCCGATCCCTCCCTCTACGATCCGGTTGCGCATCCGGAAGAAGCGCGGGCGCGGCGCGAACTCGTGCTCCGGAACATGCTGTCGCAGAACCACCTCACGCTCGGGCAGTTCGAGGCGGCCAATCGAGCGCCGCTGCCGAAGCCGCAGGACGTCCGCCTGCCTGCGACGCAGAGCACGAACGCGCCGTATTTCACGAACTACGTCAAGCAGTTGCTGATCGAGCAATACGGTGCCCGGACGTTCGGCGACGGCCTGCGTGTCCGTACATCGATCGACCTCGAGCTCCAGCGCACGGCGCGGGCAGCGATCAACAAATGGCTCACCAACCCGAACGGACCGTCCGCGGCCCTCGTGGCGATGGATCCGCGCGACGGCCGCGTCCTGGCGATGATCGGCGGCGACAACTTCCGCAAGTCGCAGTTCAACCTCGCCGTGCAGGGACAGCGGCAGGCCGGCTCGTCGTTCAAGCCGTTCGTGCTCGCGACGGCGCTGCGCGAGGGAATCGCGCCCGCATCGACGCTGGTTTCGCATTCACCGACGGTTCTCTACGCCGGCGGCACGCTCTGGTCGGTTTCCAATTACGAAGGCGACGACCTGGGAACGATCAACCTCGAGCAGGCGACGATCCACTCCGACAACACCGTCTACGCGCAGCTGACCCGGCTCGTCGGGCCGCCGAACGTCGTCAAGACCGCACACGACCTGGGGATCACGAGCCCGCTGAAGTCGTACTTCTCGATCGGGCTGGGCGCCCAGGGCGTGAATCCGTTGGAGATGGCGCGCGCGTTCTCGTCGTTCGCCAACGGCGGGCATCGCGTCGACGGCTCGATCACGGGCAACCATCCACGCGCGATCGTCGCGGTCGGAGACAAGGATGCCAAAGACATCTCGTGTGACAAGCCGCACGTGACATGCAACGTCCCGGAGGGCAAGCGCGAGCTGTCGCCCGCCGCCGACGCGATCGTCAACTACATCCTGCAGGGGGTCGTACGCGAGGGCACCGGCCGGCGCGCGGCGCTGTCGGACCGGCCCTCGGCCGGGAAAACGGGCACGACCGAGAACTACGGGGACGCGTGGTTCGTCGGTTACACGCCGCAACTCGTCACCGCGGTCTGGGTCGGCTACCCGAACAAGCTGGTGCCGATGTTGACGGAGTTCCACGGCGACCCGGTCGCCGGCGGAACCTATCCGGCGTTGATCTGGAAGAGCTTCATGGAGGCTGCGCTGAAGCAGGTCCCCGGCGGCGACGAGGTGCAGTTCTTCCCGCAGCCGCCGTCGATGTACGGCACGCCGATTCCCGTGGTGTGGCGCGACGGCAAGCTTCGGCTGGACAACGGCAACTGCCGCGAGTCCGCCACGCTGGAGTTCTTCTCGGGAGACGCACCGAGCGCCCGCGCCAACTGCAGGCCGAACGAGGTCGAGGTACCGACGGTGATCGGCAAGCCGATCGCCCTGGCGCGGGCGAGGCTGGCGCAGCAGCCGCTGACGCCGAACATCGTGTACAAGCCGGCGAAGCCGCTGCAGCGGCTGGACATCGTGCTCGCGCAGTTCCCCTCGCACGGGCGGCTGTCCTCCTACGACAAGGTCACGCTCGTGCTGCCGAGAGCGGTCTGGGGAGCCGTGCCGAACGTGCTCGGACTCGACCTCCGGCACGCGCGACAGAGGCTGCGGAAGGTTCGCTTGAACGGCATCGTTACCCGCTTCGCCGACGGCCCCGCCGGACGAGTCGTCTCGCAGTCCCCGTCTGGGGGCGTCGCAGGCACGCCGCACATGAAGGTCAGCCTCGTCGTCGGAACGAACGGCTGAGGAACGGCGACCCTGCGAGCCCGTAGCGCCAGGGCAGCTCGGCAGCTTTCGTGATCCCGACCCTCGGGCCGGTGACGATCTCCGCCTCTTCCTGACGCGCAGAGAGCGCGAATGGGGCGCGGTCGACGGGCAGGCCGTCGTGCTCGCGTGTGACGCCGAGTGCCTGGCAGACGCGGCCGGGTCCGGCGCACAGCAGCCGCTCGTTCTCCAGCCCGCGCCGTGCGCGCATCTCCTCGAGGCCGTGCGTCGGCTCGAGAGCACGGAGCAGGACGGCGTCCGCCTCGCCGACGTCCGCGCAGACGAAGTTCATGCACCAGTGGATGCCGTAGGAGCGGTAGACGTACACGCGGCCGGCCGGGCCGAACATCGTCGCATTCCGTTCAGTGCGGCCGCCGTAGCCGTGTGCGGCGGGATCCTCGTGGTGATACGCCTCGACCTCGACGATCGTCCCGCCCACGCCGCCGACGAGCAGCGTCGCTCCGATCAGCTCGCGCGCGACGTCGTGGACGTCGCGCGCGAAGAAGTCCCGTCGGAGTCGGGTCACGCCAGCTTGTCGCGTTTGGCGTCATAGCGGAGCAGCGCAGGAAACGCCAGCGCGACGAGCAGCGATCCCGCCACGCAGGCGAGACCGCCCGAGACGATCGAGAAGCGCAGACTCGTCAGCGACGCCACCACGCCGGCTTCGACATTGCCCAGCGTCGGTGCACTCGCTACCTGCATGAACTCGATCCCGGTCAACCGGCCGCGCAGTGCCTCCGGCGTGGCGCTGAGCATGATCGTCGAGCGGAAGATGGCGCTGATGTCGTCCGCCGCCCCTGCGAGCGCGAGCAGAACGAGACCGAGCCAGAGCGTGTCGGCGAAGCCGAACGCGGCGATCGCGACACCCCACGCCGAGGCCGCGATCACGACCGCGAGCCCCTGGCGGCGCACGTGCGGTATCCACCCGGAGACGATCGACGAGACGAGCGCGCCTGCGTACGGCGCCGCGTACAGATAACCGACGAGGCTCGCGTTGCCGTACTTGTGCGTCGCGATCGCGGGGAACAGCGCCATCGGCATCCCGAAGACCATCGCGTTCACGTCGACGAGCATGAAGCCGAGCACGACCGGCTGCCGGCGAACGTAGCGGAAGCCCTCCGCGATCGAGCGGAGGCTCGGCCGCTCTGCGTCCGCGACGGGTGCGATCGAAGGCAGCGCGACAATCCCCGCGATTCCCGCCGCGAAGGTCGCGAGATCGAGGGCGTACGTCGTGGTGAGACCGACGGCGCCGATCAGCAGTCCGCCGAAGGCCGGGCCGGCGACGGACGCAAACGAGCCCGAGATGCCCTCGAGCACCATCGTCGCCGGGATCTTTTCCGGCGGCACGAGCCGCGGGGTGATCGAGCGCATGCCGCCGATCCCGAGGCAGAAGAACGACGCGGAGAAGAACGCCAGCACGAAGCACGCCCACGCCTGCGGGTGCGGGACGGCGGCGTTGACGAGCAGCCCGATCCCGACGACGAACATCCCGAGCTGCGTGACGATAAGCAGGCGGCGCCGGTCGAGCGCGTCCGCGAGCGCGCCGCCAACGAGCGTGAGCGTCACCAGCGGGACGAGCTCCACGAACGAAAGCGCGGCGGTGGCGAGAACCGAGCCGGTCAGCTGGTAGATCTGGTACAGCAGCGCAACCTGCGTGACGCCGCTGCCGAAATCCTTCGCCGCCTGCCCGAGCCAGAACCAGCGGAACGCCGGATAGCCGCGAAGGGGCGAGAGGTCGATCGCCAGGCGCGCCAGGCGTCCGCGCGTACCGGGGCTGTCGACGCCCGGCGGGAGCTCGTCGGGAGGGCGAGCGTCCCTGCTCAGAAGAGCTTCTCGCCGTCGTCCGGCGAGGTGGTCGCCTCGAGCAGGCGGCGGGCGCGGCGGGTCAAGTCGGCAAGGTCGAGCCGGCCTTGCTCCTGCCCCTCGACCACGCGCCGCGCGAGCGCGATCGCGTCGTCGACGACCGCGACGTTCGCCGCCGCCTCCTGCCCCATCTCGGAGAGGATCGTCCGTTCCGTCCGTGAGGCGACGATCGGCTCTGGGACGCCTTCCACCCAGACCCTGGTGCGCCGGCCTCCGCCACGCTCGTCGCCGCGCAGGGGCTCGAGGGCGTAGATCTTGTCGGCGCGGGCGTACTTGCCGAAACCGAGAAAGATCATCCGGGCGCCGTCGGCCATCGCGCGATTATGTCCGACGGGCCTAATCGAAGAACGTGTCGTCGTGCGCGTAGGGCGGCGCGCAGCAGCAGAGGAAACGCAGCGGCGCCGAGGCGGCGATCTGGTGCCACGCCCCCGGTGGGATCACCACGGCGTCGCCGGGACTGACCTCGCGCTCCTCGCCGTCGAGCTCCATGCGCCCGTGCCCTTCGAGCAGGAAGTAGATCTCCTCGCTGGCGCGGTGGTAATGACGCTGCGTCGCCTGTCCCGCCTCGAGCGACGCCTCTGCAAGCGACTGCGCATCCGTCTTCCAGAGCTCGCGGATCGTGGAACCGTCCGCCGTCGTGAACGCCTCTGCAGCAGCGAGCGAGGAGAGCTTCACTGCAGCGCGGTGCGCAACGCGTCCACGACGTATTCCTGATCGGCCGGATCGAGCCGCGCGTGGAAGGGGAGCGCCAGCGTGCGCCGCGAGCAGTCCTCGCTGACGGGCAGCATCCCCTCGCGGAAGCCGTAACGCTCGCGCATGTAGTCCTGCAGGTGGATCGAGGGCAGGTAAGGCGCGCTCGCGACGCCGTGCTCGGCGAGCCGCCCGATCACGCCGTCTCGGTCGACGTCCGCGGGCAGCTTCACGACGTAGACGAACCACGAACGCTCGTGCTCGTCGTCGTCCGGCAAGGGCTTCTCGACATCGACGTCCGCGAGCAGCTCGCCGTAACGCTGTGCGACCGCGCGCCGTGCCTCGAGGACGCGGTCGAGCTTCTCCAGCTGGCCGATTCCGAGCGCCGCGGAGATGTCGTCGAGGCGGTAGTTGTAGCCCAGCCGGCCGTGCATCAGCCACGAGCGGGTGTCCAGACGCCCCTGGTTGCGCAGCGAGACGAGCAGCCCGTACTCGTCTTCGTCGTTCGTCGTCACGGCGCCGCCTTCGCCCGTCGTCACTTGTTTGTTCGGATAGAAGGCGAAGACGGCCGGATGACCGTGGGAACCGAGCGGGCGCCCCTTGTAGCGCGCCCCAAACGCCTCGCAGGCGTCTTCGACCAGGCGCAGGCCGTAGTGGCTGCACAGCGCGAGGAGCGGGTCGAGCTCGCACGGGTAGCCGAAGATGTCGACGGCCACGATCGCCTTCGTGCGGGACGTGACGGCTGCGGCGACGGCGTCCGGATCGAGGTTGTACGTCAGGGGATCGATGTCGGCGAAGACCGGCTTGGCACCTTCGTAGATCGCACAGTTCGCTGACGCGACGAACGAATAGGGAGAAGTGATTACCTCGTCGCCCGGCTCGATGCCGGCCAGCCGCATGCAGAGGTGCAGCCCCGCCGTGCCGGATGAGACCGCAGCGCAGTAACGCGCTCCGACCGCCTCGGCGAGCAGCTCCTCGAAGCGCGGTCCCCTCGGCCCAAGCGACAGCTGCCCGGACCGCAGCGTCTCGAGGACGAGCTCCTCGTCCCGATCGTCGATCCACGGCGCGCTGAGCGCGACGCGCCTCGTCGAGATACTCTCGCGCCGCTCGCCGGCGTCGGCTCCCGCCGGGCGGAGCCCGGCTCCGTCGCCGCCTGACGACGCCGACGGCACGGTGCTCTCCGGGGCCGTATTACTCATACTGTCCCCTCCGGCCCCGCGCCGCCGGCGTCGCCCGAGCGACACGAGATACTCACGCCTGTGCGCGCGCGAAGTTCTCGACCGGCTCGCGCCACTGCGCCCACCGGTCGCTCTCGCCCTTGACGGTGTCCAGGTATGCCTTCTGCACCGCGAGCGTGACCTCCCCCACGCCGATCTCATGGTCGTCGACCTCACGGATCGGCGTCACCTCCGCCGCCGTGCCGCACATGAACACCTCGTCGGCGAGATGGAGGTCGCTGCGGATCAGCTGCTTCTGCACGACGGTGTAGCCAAGATCCTGCGCAATCTGGATCACTGTGTCGCGGGTGATCCCCGGCAGGATCCCGCTCGCGAGATCGGGCGTGTAGATGATGCCGTCCCGGGCGACGAAGATATTTTCGCCCGAGCCGTCGGCGATGAAGCCGTCCGCCGTGAGCAGGATCGCCTCGTCGTACCCGGCCTTGTTCGCCTCCGTGACCGCGAGCATCGAGTTGATGTAGATGCCGGTTGCCTTGGCGACGTGCGGAATGACGTTCGGGCCGACGCGCTGCCACGACGAGATCTTGACCCGGATTCCGTTCCGAAGCCCTTCGTCGCCGAGATACGCGCCCCACGGCCACGACATGATCACGACGTCGACCGGGTTGCCCTGTGCGGAGACGCCGAGCTCGCCGAAGCCGTAGAAGGCGATCGGCCGCACGTAGCAGGACGGGAGCCCGTTGACGCCGACGAGCTCGAGCGACGCGGCGCGCAGCTCCTCCACCGAGTAGGGGAGCTGCATGTACAGGAGGCGCGCGGAGTTGTGCAGGCGTACGAGATGATCGGTGAGGCGGAAGACGGCAGGGCCGCCCGGCGTCTCGTAGCAGCGAATCCCCTCGAAGACGCCGCTGCCGTAGTGGAGTCCGTGCGCGCCGACGTGGATCTTCGCGTCGTCCCAGTCGACGAGCTCGCCGTTCATCCAGATCTTCTCGGTTGCCTGCATCCAGGTCTCCTTTCGAGCTGCCGCCTCTCCGGGAAAAGTCTAGAGGTCGAGCACGAGGTCGGCCGGCGCCGCCCTGGTCAGGCGAAAGAGCTCCGGCGACGGGAGGACCGCCAGATGCCGTGCCGAGCCGGCGCCGATCCACACGGCGCGGCGCGAGAGCAACGAGCGCTCGCCGAGGACCCGATCGACACGCGGGAGCGGAAACGGCGCCACCGCTCCCGGCTCGAAGCCCGTGATCGAGCGCACCTCGTCGCCGCCCGCGATGCGCGCCTCGGCGGCACCGGCGGCGCGTGCGACCTTGGCGGGATCTGCGCGACGGTCGCCGGGGACGAGAGCGAGCACCGGTCGCCCGTCGCAAACGAAGATCAGGGACTTGACGATGTCGGCGGGGTCACTGCCGACTGCGCGCGCCGCCTCGGACGCAGTCCCGGTCACAGCCTCGAACTCCTCGAGCCGCGCCTCCGCTCCCGCCGCGCGCAGATACGCAGCAACTGCCTCGACGGATTCCGGCCAGGCGTGCACGAGCGAAACCCTACGCTGCGCTCATACGTTCT
>DASWEF010000117.1:0-40738 GCA_036394855.1 Gaiellaceae bacterium
CGCGATCGCGGTCGCGATGGAGACAGGGATGCCGCTCAAGATCGCGGGCAAGCGCCGCGAGCCGAAGGAACGCGAGTACTTCGAGGAGCTCGTCCAGCCGCACCTGGGGAACGGGATCGAGTACCTCGGCGAGGTGACACATGGCGAGAAGGTCGAGCTGCTGCAGAACGCCCGGGCGACGCTGTTTCCGATCGAATGGGAAGAGCCGTTCGGGCTGGTGATGATCGAGTCGATGGCGTGCGGGACACCGGTCATCGCCACGCGCTGGGGCGCCGTGCCGGAGGTGATCGAGCACGGCCGGAGCGGGATCATCGTCGACAACTACAGGGAGATGGCCGCCGCGCTCGAGGCTGCGGACGACCTCGATCCGCTCGAGCTACGGCGCTACGTCGAGGAGGAGTTCTCGCCGCAGCGCATGGTTCGCGACTATGTCGCGGCCTATGAGGCCGCGATTGCGAGCTCTTCCTGAATCGGCTCGAGGCGGAACTCCCTCACGTCCCGCACCGAGATGACGATCAGGGTCGTCACGACGACCCAGCTGGCACCGATCCAGAGTGACGTCGACATCCCGATGACGCTCGCGACGGGGCCGGCAATCGCGTACCCGGCCGGCAAGAACACCATCGCGCCCATCCAGTTGTACGCGCTGACGCGCGCGAGCTTCCCCGGTTCGACTGCTTGCTGGAGCGCCGTGTCCCAGATGACCGTGCCGTAGGAGAACGCGAACCCGGCCAGCACAGCCGCTGCCCCAATTGCGAGCGCCGGTGCGTGGGCCGCGAGCAGTACACACTGCACCGCGGTCATGGTGAACAAGGCCCCGATCGAGGTCATGGCTCGGCGCGGGCGAAGGCGGATGCCCACGAGGCCTCCCGCGAGCGAACCGATCGCTTCTCCCGTGACGATGATCGCCCAGGCCGTCGCGCCCCCGAGCGAGTTCTTCGCGATGTAAGGCCCGAGGACGAAGAACGGCGCGTACGTGATCAGGAAATACAGCGAGATCCATCCGGTCAGCAGCCAGACCCAGGTGTGCTCGATGAACGCCTGCCAGCCCTCCCGCAGCTCGCGAACGAAGTTCGGCGCCGCCGCCGTCCGTGGTCGGCCCGGGAGGCGGATACGGCTGAGCAGAAACGCACTCGTCGCGTAGGTCGCCGCGTCGACGAGCAGCGCGTAGCCGCTCCCGATCGTCGCCACGATCGCGCCGCCGGTCGCCGCGCCCAGGGGAAAGGCGAGGTAGCGGGAGATGCTCATGATCGCGTTGGCCTGTTGCAACATCGCCGGCCGGACGGTCTCCGGCACGAATCCGGTGGACGCGGGCGAATAGAACGCGGTCGCTACGCCGCCGAGCGCCTGGAGGACGAAGAGCTCCCAGACGCGTGCGTGGCCGCTGACGAGGAGCAGCCCCATCGTCGCGCGGATCGCGAAGTTCACACGGTCCGAGCTCAGCATCACGAGCCGGCGAGGCAAGCGATCCGCGACCACGCCACCGACGAGCAGCGTCGAGATCTGCGCCAGGGTCCAGCAGGCGAAGGCGATGCCGACGTCGGTCGCCGAACCGGTCAGGTCGAGCACGGCGAACGCGACGGCGATCGGCGCGAGGTTCGTCCCGAAGAAGGAGATCGTCCGCGCGCCGGCCAGCAGGCGGAAGTTGCGCTCGCGAAGGGGACGGAAGCTAGACCTCACGGCGCTTCTCCCAGTACCGCTTCAGCCCGGCATAGGACTGCCAGAAGGGCATGGCTCGCTCGTAGGCGTCCACGGCGCTCTCGCCGGCCTCGCGCAGGTCAACCCGAACCGACTCGCTGAAGTCGGGTTCCGTTACATCGCCGTCGGTCCGCGCGACCCAGTCCTCGAGCCGGACACGCAGCTCGGCGAGGTGCCTTTCGGGATCGTCCGCGACGGCGAAGTGGATGAGAGCGAGCCGCTGCGGTGTGCGCCTCTCGATCTCGTCGATGGTCCGGTTCCAGGTCTGGAGATCGAAATCGGGAGGCGGCGTGGGCGGCAGCACGATGCGATGGGGCGGTATCCGGACCCCCGCTGCGTCGCCGGCATAGAGCGTCCCGTCTTCGTCGAAGTAGGAGACGTGATGGCTCGCGTGGCCGGGCGTGGGGAAGCATTCCAGGCCGAGGACGCGCCCGCCGACGACGTGGACGTTCTGCTCCGGGACGGGTGCGAGCTCTCCCCAGAGGGCGTCGAACGTGTCGCCGTAGAGCCGGCGCGCGCTGGCTTCGAGACGGGACGGGTCGACGAGGTGCGGCGCGCCGATCTCTGACACGTGCACCTGGAGCGCTGGATGCTCGCGCACGAGCACGCCGGCTGCACCCGCATGGTCGAGATGGATGTGAGAGAGCAGGAGGTGGCGCAGATCGGCGAGCTCGAGACCGCGCTCGCCGAGACCCTCCTTCAGCCGGTCGACGCAGGAGGAAGGTCCGCAGTCGAACAGCGCCGGTCCTGCCGCCGTCTCGAGCAGGTAGGAGCCGATGACGCGCTCCGCGCCCTGATGATGCAGATCGATCGGGTCCAGGTCCACGTGGGCCCGGATCCTCTCAAGCGGTCAGCGGCGCCTGCGAGCGCTACGCGCCGGCGCCGGCCGCCGAGCGAACGAGCGCAGCTTCCAGATCGGCGACGAGATCGTCCGGGGACTCGAGGCCGACCGAGAGGCGGATCAGATTCCCGGGCGCTGCGAACGGCGCGTCCGCCGTCGACGCGTGCGTCATCCGTGCCGGGTGCTCGATCAGGCTCTCGACGCCGCCGAGGGATTCCGCCAGCTGGAAGATCTTCGTGCGCGCCACGAGCGCGACGGCCTCGTCTTCCGACTCGACGAGGAACGAGATCATCCCTCCGAAGTCGCGCATCTGCCGCGCGGCGATCTCGTGGCCGGGATGTGTCGGCAGACCGGGATACAGAACTTTCTCCACACGCGGCTGCCGCGCGAGCCAGAGCGCGACGGCGTGCGCGTTCGCGCAATGCGCGCGCATGCGAACCGCAAGCGTCTTGATCCCCCGCAGCACCAGCCAGGAGTCGAAGGGGCCGGGGACGGCACCGAGGGACTTCTGCAGGAAGAGGAGGCGCTCCGCAATCGTCGGATCGTTGGTCGCGGCAAAGCCGCCGACGACGTCGGAGTGTCCGCCGAGGTACTTCGTCGTCGAATGGAGCACGATGTCCGCACCGAGCTCGAGCGGGCGCTGCAGGTATGGAGTGGCGAAGGTGTTGTCGACGACGACCATCGCACCCGCCGCATGCGCCGCCTCCGCCGCGGCAGAGATGTCGATCACGTTCAGCAGCGGGTTCGTCGGCGTCTCGAGCCAGACGATGCGCGTGCGTTCGTCGAGATGATCGGCCAAGCCCGCTCCGATCTCGGCCGCCGGCAGCCACGTGAACTCGTAGCCCTTCGGCTCGTAGACCTGGGAGAACATCCGGTACACCCCGCCGTAGACGTCGTTGACCGCGACGACGCGCTCGCCCGGCGAGGCCAGGTGCATGAGCGTCGTGACCGCGCCCAGGCCGGACGCGAAGGCGAACCCGTGCTCGGCCGACTCGAGCGAGGCGAGGCAGAGCTGGAGCGCCGTGCGCGTCGGGTTGGCGGTGCGGGAGTAGTCGTAGCCCTTGTGCTCGCCGACCGCCTCCTGCACGTAGGTGGAGGTCTGGTAGATCGGCACCGTCACCGCGCCCGTCGCGGGATCCGGCTCCTGGCCCTCGTGGATCGCGCGCGTCTCGAAGTCCATCAAGCTTCGATGCTACCGGCGCCGAGGAAGCTCGCGAGCTCGAGTAACGGGCGCTCGAGCGAGATCGGCCTCGCACCCGGCTCCCACCAGGCGCAGTTCACGCGAAGCACCCGGTTCTTGCGGTCGAAGACCGGCTCGATTCGCCCGATCAGGCGGTCGCCGCGCAGGATCGGCAGCACGTAGTAGCCGTACTCGCGCTTCGCCTTCGGCACGTACATCTCCAGCCGGTACCGGAATCCGAACAGCGCTTCCGCGCGGTCGCGGTCGTGGACCAGCCGGTCGAACGGCGAGAGGAACGTCGTTCGCTTCGGGACGGGACCGTCCTCTGCTCCCGGGTGTACCTCCCAGTTTCCGTCGCGCGCGAGCCGTACGCCGAGCGCACGCCGGCGCTTCTCGGCCAGCACACGCTCGGCTTCGTCGAGCGGAGGCGGATCGACCCGTGGGAACCACCGTTCCGGGAGATCCCAGAGCCGGTGTCCGCCGCGCCTCCCCACGATCGCGACCGCGCCGCGATCTTCGAGGAGCTCGAGCATCACGGTGACGTTGCGATTTCCGTGCCAGCCGTGCGACTTCCACGTGCGGACAGATGTGTCGACGAGCTCGCGCGACAGGAGCGGCCCGCGGCGCTCCAGCTCGCGCAGCACGTACCTGCGGAAACGCGCGTTCCTCTGGAGGAACTCAGCGCCGCGACGCTCCCAGGCGTACTTGCCGGTGCGCTTGCGTCGCATCCGCGCAAGGATCAGCGGGTAGTCCTCGATCGGCCGGATGAATGCTCCGTGCTCGAACAGCTTGCGTTCCTGCCACAGGAGACGGTCGAGCTCCGCGGTGTCGAACTGCCCGAGCCGGCTCCAGAGCACGAGGTGCTGCGGCGTCGCGACGGTTGCGATCGGATCGATCTGGAGGAAGCCGAGCCTGCGGACGACGTCGAGGACGTTTTCGGCGCTCCCGTCCAGGAGCTGCGCGCGCACCGCGATCCGGCGGGCCTGTGCGAGGCTGACGGTCGTGGACTTCACGGAGTTCGCACTTTCTCAGTTACCAGAACCGCCGCGGCGGGTGCTCGAGGTCGGCTGCGGCTACGAGGGCGGTGTCGCGCCGTCGCTTGCAGCGGCGGGATACGAGGTGCTCGCGATCGACCCCGATGCTCCCCAAGGACCGCTCTACCGGCAGGTCACGCTGGAGGAGCTCGACGATCCCGGCCCGTTCGACGCCGTCGTCGCGGGACGCGTTCTCCACCATGTCCACCCCATCGGTCCTGCGCTCGACAAGCTCTCGAGGCTCGCGCCCCTGCTCGTCCTCGACGAATTCGCCTGGAACCACATGGACGGGCCCACGGTCGACTGGTACGAGAGCCAGCACCGGCTCCTCGTCGCGGCGGGGCGCGACCCCAAGGGCCCGGCGGATCTCGCGGAGTGGCGCTCGAGACATATCGATCTCCACCCGTACGAGACGATCCGCCGCGAGCTCGACGCGCGGTATGAAGAGCGCCGGTTCGAGTGGCGGCCGTACTTCTACCGCTGGCTCGGCGGGCCGGCCAGCGAATCGCTCGAGGAGGGGTTGATCCAGGCGGGCGCGATCCGGCCGATCGGATTCCGCTACGCGGGCGTGAGGAGGGAGACGGTGCGCTCCTCGGCCGACTCGCGGTAACCGGGACCGAGCTTCTCCTCGAGCACGCGGGTCAACTCTCCGCTCGCAGAGAGCTCCTCGGTGATGTCTGCGCCCCCGATCAGCTCGCCTTTCACGAAGACCTGCGGGATCGTCGGCCACCCGGAGACCGCGGAGAGCTCCTGGCGAATCGCCGGGTCCGGGAGGACGTCTACAGCCGCTACGGGTGCGCCCGCCTCGCGCAGGGCCCGCAGGGCCCGGTCGGAGTTGCCGCACATGACGAACTGCGGCGTTCCTTTCATGAAAAGTGCTACCGGTTCGTTCCGGATCACGTCCTGGATGCGCTCGCGCAGCTCGGTCATTCGCTTCCTTTCGTCTTGATTCGCAGCTCGTGGATGGTGCCGTTCCGCAAGGGCTCGGCGAGTGCTTCGTTGACGAGGCGGTGCTGGTCGAGGAGCGAGAGACCCTTGAAGCGCGGCGCCGCCACCGTCACCTGGAAGTGGTCGCCGCCGCCCGTGCGGTCGTCGACCCGGAGCTCGGTCGCATCCGGGAACGCGCGCTCGAGCAAACGTTGGAGCGGTTCTCTCGCCACCAGGCGATGGTAGCTGTGAGCTTCAGGTCTCCGATCGAGATGCCGATGCGACGACTGCGTTAGGAGCCGCCCGTGACGAACCGTCGATACCCCCGCGACACAGGTCTCTCGATCCGGATCGCCCTCAGCCTGGCCGGCCTCGGACTGATGTACCTGCCGCTTGCCGTCTGGGTTTTCGGCTGGGTCTGGATCGCGGGCGGGACTCGGGCGATCGCGGTCCTCGGCTTCGGGTTGCTGCTCTTCCTGCTCATGCGGCCGCTCTTCGCGAGCCGCCTCGGGCTTGCTTCCGGGACCGAGCCGCTCGGGGAGGGAGAGGCTCCCGAGCTTCGCGTTGCGATCGAGCGTCTCTCTGGAATGGCCGATCTGCCGACGCCGGCGATCGCCATCCTCGAGGTCGACGTTCCGAATGCGTTCACGATCGGCCGGGCGCTCGGGGACGACGTCGTCGTGGTCACGCGTGGGCTACTGGATCGTCTCGACACGGATGAGCTCGAGGCGGTGCTTGCTCACGAGCTTGCGCACGTCGCGAATCGCGACGCCTTCGTAATGGCGATCGTGAGCTTTCCGGCACGCCTGCTCCGCGCGCTCGTGGTCGGGTTCGCGCGGCTGCCGTTGAAGAATCCCGCCGTCTGGCTCCTGCTTCTCTACTTCGCGCCCCTGGTCGTCCTTGCGTGGGGCGCAGACGCGCTGGCGACCCTCCTCCTCATGAGCCTCTCGCGCTACCGGGAGCTCGTCGCCGACCGCGGCGCGGCCCTGCTGACCGGCCGTCCGGAGTCGCTGATGAGCGCGTTGCAGAAGATCTCCGACCGGATCGCCGCCATCCCGCAGACCGATCTGCGGGCCACCGCTGGCTTGAACCCGTTCCTCGTGATGCCTGCGAAGCGCGTGTCCGAGGGCTTCGACCTCGACCCGTTCGTGTTGTTTCCGACGCATCCCACGCTCTCGCGGCGGATCGAGCGCCTCTCCGGCATCGCACGCACCCTCGGCACGGCGAGGGCGGAGGACGAACGTCCGCTGGCGGTCGACGAACCGATCCGTGCGCCGAACACCCGCGCGACGCTCGCATTCAGGCTCGCCCTCGTGACGTGGCCGCTCGGGTGGGCGGTCCCCTACCTGGCCGGCGACCAGATGAACCTGGCCGTCTTCGGCGGGCTGCTCGGGATGGTGGCGTGGGTGGCCGCGTTCGTCTGCGCGTTGCAGGGGATCGGACTCGCGGAGCGCGGTGCCGTGGGCGGACGCCTGGCGGCGGCCAGCCTCTTCATCCTCGCGGCTCCGCTCGTCTTCACCTTCGTCGGGTTCGCGGTGATCGCGCTAACCGGCCATTAGCCGCTGCCGGCATCCCCGCGCTGGTGCGCGAGGTACTCCAGGAGATCGGAACGAGTCAGCACGCCGACAGGCTTCCCATCGCTCGCGACGACGACGGCGTTCGTCCGCCCCGTCAGCGTGGCGAAGACCTCGTCGAGCGTCTGATCGGCCTCGACGGCCGCGAGCGGCGGCTGCATCGCAGCCGCGACGTCCTCGTGCAGAGCGTCGGGATTCTTGAACACGCGGTCGAGCAGGTCGCGGTCCTGGAGCGATCCGATCACGTCCGCGAGCGAGCTGAGCTCGCCGTCGCGCACTACCGGAAGCTGTGAGATGGAATAGCGCTGCATCACGTCGATCGCCTCTCCGACCTTCTGGTGCGGCGCGATCGTGACGAGCGTCGGGACCTCGGTCTCTTCGAGCCGCTTGGACCGCAGCAGCTCCGAGACGGTTGGCGCAGGAGCGCGGCGCTCGACGAAACCGTGCTCGAGCATCCAGTTGTCGTCGTAGAACTTCGACATGTACGAGCGGCCCGAATCCGGCAGCATCGTGAGGATCGTCGCCTCGGGGCCGTAGCGCTCTGCGGCCTTCAGCGCCGCCCACACCGTCGTCCCGCCGGAGCCGCCGACGAGCAGACCTTCCTCGCGCGCGAGCCGTCGTGCGACGAGGAACGAGTCACGGTCGGAGACGCGCACCCACTCGTCGACGACGTCCGGATCGAGCGTCCGCGGCCAGGTGTCCTTGCCGATCCCTTCGACCAGGTAGGGATGGACGTCGCGCTCGTTCTTCGCCGTGAAGACGGAGCCCTCGGGATCGGCACCGACGATCAGGACCTCCGGCTTGCGCTCCTTGAAGTAGCGGCCGACGCCGGTGATCGTGCCGCCGGTCCCGACGGAGATGACGATCGCGTCGATCTCGCCGTCCGTCTGATCCCAGATCTCGGGACCCGTGACGCGGAAATGCGCTTCGGGATTCGACATGTTGGAGTACTGGTCGGGTTTGAACCCGCCGGGAATCTCCTCTGCCAGCCGATCCGAGACGGAGTAGTAGGACTCGGGGGAGTCCGGCTCGACCGCGGTGGGGCAGATGACGACCTCGGCGCCGTACGCGCGGAGCATCGAGATCTTCTCCTGACTCATCTTGTCGGGCATAACGAAGATGCAGCGGTAGCCCTTGTGGGCCGCGGCGATGGCGAGGCCGACGCCGGTGTTGCCGGAAGTGGGCTCGACGATCGTGCCGCCCGGCTTGAGCTTCCCTTCCTGCTCGGCCTTCTCGATCATCGCGAGGCCGATCCGGTCCTTCACGGAGCCGCCGGGGTTCAGATACTCGAGCTTGGCGAGCAGGCGGGGCTCGACGCCGCGTCCGATCGAGTCGAGGCGGACGATCGGCGTATCGCCGACGAGCTCCAGGACGGTGGGGTATTCCCGCGCCATCGCGGGGAAGCTTAGTCCGGCAGGAATGGCTTTCTGAAAGCGGCATTCCCAGGTTGAAAGGAGCGAGATGAAGATCGCAGTGGTGGGGAGAGGAAACGTGGGCGGCGGGCTTGGAGACCTGTGGGAGCAGGCGGGTCACGAGGTGACCAGGATCGGCAAGGACGGCGGAGACGTCACGGACGCCGAAGCCGTGCTCGTCGCGGTTCCGGGTGGCGCGGTCGCCGACGCGCTGGACAAGGTCGAGGGGCTCGAGGGCAAAACCGTCATCGATGCGACGAACCTGATCGGACAGGGGCCGCCGCCGGGCTTTGAGTCGAATGCCGAGTTCGTGAAGTCGAAGACGAACGGCCCGACGGCGAAGTCCTTCAACCTCAACTTCGCCCGGGTCTACGACAAGCTCGGCCAGGCGAAATCTACGCCGAGCAACATCTGGTCCGGAGACGAGGAGGCGCGCGAGACCGTCGAGCAGCTGATCCGGGACGCCGGCTACGAGCCTGTCTACGCAGGCGATCTGGAGAATGCGCACGCGCAGGAGGAGGCGATCAAGCTCTTCTTCGGGATGAACCAGGGCGGATTGGGCCCGTTCTTCTACAGGATGGCGCCGCCGGAAGAGCTCTAGGAAAGAATTGTCGCGACGAGCGAGGCAAGCACGGTCGCAAGCGTCGCCAGCGTCAGGACCATCAACTGGAAGAGGCGGTCATCGAGGCGCCGAACGTCTTGGCGTAGTCCCGACATATCTTCGGCAAGGTGTCCCACGGTTGCCCGGGTCTCGGCAACTAACGCCTCAAGCGACCAGCCACGCTCAGGCTCCATGCATACGAGACTACCGTGAAGCGCTGTACCTCGCTAGTGACGGAAGTGGCGGCGCCCCGTGAGGACCATCGTTGCGCCGGCCGCTCGCACGGCCTCGATCACCTCGTCGTCGCGCCGCGAGCCGCCGGGCTGGATGATCGCCGTCACGCCCGCGTCGAGCGCGGCCCGGGGCCCGTCGGGAAACGGGAAGAACGCGTCCGACGCGAGCACTGCGCCGTGCACGTCGTGCCCGTGCTCGTGCGCCTTCTCGAGCGCAAGTCGCACGGCGTCGACGCGGCTCGTCTGCCCGCCGCCGATGCCGATCGTGGCGAGCTCCTTCGCGAGCACGATCGCATTCGAGCCCACGTGCTTGCAGACACGCCACGCGAAGATGAGGTCGCCCCAGCACGCCTCGTCGGGCTCTCCGCAGGCGACTTCCATTCCCTCGCGGTCGTCGACGTCCCAGTCCCGGTCCTGGACGAGCAGGCCGCCGAGGACCCGCTTGAAGTCGCGCTCGCCGCGCGGAAACCCGCGGCGTTCGCGGTCGAGCAGGATCCTGGTCGCCTCCTTCTGCCGTAGTGCGTCCAGCGCCCGTGCGTCGTAGTCCGGCGCGAACAGGACGTCGATGAATCGCTCCGCAAGCGCTTCGCCGAGTCCTGCGGATACGGGCCGGTTGACTGCGCAGACCATCCCGAACGCGGACACAGGGTCACAGGCGAGCGCACGCTCGTACGCCTCCTCGATCGTCCCCGCCACCGCCACTCCGCAGGGATTTGCGTGCTTGACGATCGCACAGGCCGGCAGGGCGAACTCACGCAGGAGGAGGCGCGCCGCCGACAGGTCGAGCAGGTTGATGAGCGACAGCTCCTTCCCGTGGAGCTGGTCGACGCGGGAGAGGAGATGGACGCGGGCGCCCTGCTCCGCGTAGTACGCGCCGCGCTGATGCGGGTTCTCGCCGTAGCGAAGATCCGTCACCTTGTTGAACGCCGTGACGAGCGTGTCCGGGAAGGCCTCGACGTCCCCGAACCAGCGGGCGATCGCGGTCTCGTAGGCGGCCGTCGTGGCGAAGGCCTCGGCCGCGAGGGCACGCCGGGTCTCGATCGAGAGATCACCCGACTCACGAAGCTCCGAGACGATCGACTCGTAACGCTCCGGGCGGCAGACCGGCGCGACGTGCACGAAGCTCTTCGCCGCCCCGCGCAGCATCGCCGGACCGCCGATGTCGATCATCTCGACGGCGTCCTCTTCACGCACGCCGTAGCGCCCGGCGACCTCGCTGAACGGGTAGAGATTCACACAGACGAGGTCGAAGGGTCGGATGTCCTGCTCGTCGAGAGTCGCAATGTCCTCCGCGTGGTCGCGCCGGGCGAGGATGGCCGCGTGGATGCGCGGATGGAGCGTCTTCACGCGACCGCCGAGCATCTCCGCGACGCCCGTCAGCTCCTCGACCCGCTCGACGTCCAGGCCGACCTCTGTCTCGAGGAAGTCGGCCGTGCCGCCGCTGGCGACCAGCTCGAAGCCGGCCTCGACCAGGCCGCGGGCGAACTCCTGCAGCCCGGTCTTGTCGTACACGGAGATCAGTGCGCGCACAGTTGCCTGACCACCTCGGGAAGAATGCGGTGCTCGACGGCATGGATGCGCTCGAGGAGCGTGTCCCGTGGCTCGACCGCGACGGGCTCTTGGCGGATGACCGGACCCGTGTCGAGGCCCTGGTCAACGTAATGGACCGTGACGCCGGTCGTGTCGACTCCGGCAGCGAGCGCGTCGTCGATTGCTCGGACGCCGGGGAACTCGGGGAGCAACGAAGGGTGCACGTTGACGATCCGGTCGGGGAAGCGATCGAGGAACGGCGCGGTGAGCAGGTGCATGTAACCCGCGAGCACGACGAGGTCGACGCCCCGCAGCTCGAGCCAGTCCGCCAGCTCACGGTCGCGCGCCTCGCGCTCGGGGTAACGGTCGAGCTCGAAGACCCGACACGGGATCCCGGCGGCTTCGGCGCGCTCGAGGGCGGGGATGCCCGCCCGATTCGATGCGACCGCGGCAATGGGCAGCCCGGCGTCGACCAGCGCCTGCAGATTCGTTCCGTTCCCCGAGACGAGCACGCCGATCATGCGAGCTCTCCGATCACGAGCGCGGCGGAAGGCGCCACCGGAACGACGGCGCACAGGCCGATGCCGGCGTTGAAGACGCGACGCAGCTCTTCCTCTTCGACACCCTGCTCGGCGAGCCAGCCGAACACGCGGGGACGCTCCCACGAATCCCAGTCGATCCTGGCCTCGACCCCGTCTGGCAGGACGCGGGAGAGGTTGCCGAGAATGCCACCGCCCGTCACATGCGCGAGGGCGCGCACGTCGGCACGCACGCGAAGGTCACGCACCTCGTCGACGTAGAGGCGGTGTGGTGCAAGCAGCAGCTCGGCGTCGAAGTCCCGGTCGCCCAGAAGCGCCCGGACGAGCGAGAAGCCGTTCGTGTGCAACCCGCTCGACGGAAAGCCGACCACGACGTCTCCGGACTTGCACCTCGACCCGTCGATCAGGCGCTCTCGGTCGACGAGCCCGACGCAGGTCCCTGCGAAGTCGATCTCCTCCTCCTGATAGATCCCGGGCAGCTCCGCGGTCTCGCCTCCGACGAGCACGCAACCGGCCTGGCGGCAGACGTCGGCCGCGCCCTCCACGAGCTCGGCGACCTGCTCCTCGTCGATGTGATTGGCGGCGACGTAGTCGAGGAGGAAGAGGGGATCGGCGCCGGTGCAGAGCACGTCGTTGATGCAGTGCGCCGCGAGATCCATTCCGGCCCAACGCAGCTTGCCGGCGCGCCGGGCGAGCATCAGCTTCGAGCCGACGCTGTCCATCGACGCCGCCAGGAACCGGCGGTCGTCGAGCGGGTACAGCCCGGCGAAGCCGCCGAACGCCGACGCGCCCGTCGCCTCGACCGCCGCCCGGAGGCGTTCGACGATCGACTCGGCCGTGGCGAGCGAGACGCCGGCACCCTCGTACGTCTTTGGCTGGCTCGTCAGGGACCGAATTCTAGAGCCCCGACCGGCCGCGAAATCCGGTCGGGGCTCCGATTCGAGCTCAGTCGCCGAGGTCGACGGTCTGGTCGGCCGTCGCCGACCCGATCCTGACCTGGCTGCCCTCGACGCCGCGCAGGACGAAGACGTTGTTCTCGACGGGCGTTCGCCTGCCGTTTGCCTCGGCATAGGTGTGGCCGTCGCCGACGAGGCCGACGACCTGCCGCGATCCGTCCTCCTGCCGGTCCGCCATGTAGATGCTGCCGGTGAGCAGGACACGACGATCGGCGCAGGCCCCGCCTGCAGTCCCGGCGAGCTCGTCCACCTCGATCAGGCACACCATTCCGGCCTGCCCGGGAACGGCGTACAGCTCGAGCGATCCATCGTTCTTCACGAGCCGGGCACCCGCGCCGGTCGGACTCGCGAAGTTGTGAGCCGCAAACGGATAGGACAGAACGCTGGCCGGAAGCGCGTCGGACGCGCGCTCGGCACGGGTGAGCGCCGAGACCTTTCCGGTTCCGATTTGCACCTTGTCGCTGCCGCCGAGCCCGATCTGCGAGAGCACCGCGGCGGTGACGCCGCAACCGAGAACGATCAGAACGACGAGTGAGAGCTTCCGACTCCTCATCTTCACCACCGATCCATGCAGTCGTTGACGAAGTGCGTGCTGCCGTCGCGGTTTGCGCAGTACGGGTAGTCGTAGTAATAGCCCGGGTGGGAGTTGAAGCAGTTGCCGACGCAGTACTTGTCGAAGTGCCTGTATCCCGCGGGTGTGACTTCCCACACCTCGCTCCTCCAGCCCGCGTTCGGGCCGAAGTAGAGCTCGTTGTAGGTGTGATTGTGCGCCGTCGTCCGGCTGAATCCCTGCTCGCCCGGCGCCATGTTGTGCTGCCACCAGTAGATCTGCGACTCCGCGCCGGCCGTCGGCACGAGGGTCAGAGCGAACGCAGCGACGAACGTCGCTGCGAGCGCGCGCCGCCGTTGAAGACTCGATCCCACTTGCACCATCCTTTCTCGATCTTCGGACTGCTGAAGAATCGAGCGGCGGACGGGTCGCGTCAATTCGCAGTTTTGGACAGTGTCGTGATGCGCGACGTCTCAGACGAACAGCTCTGCGTGCAGTTGCGGGCGCCCCTGTGGACCGTCGGGAACGAAACGCACGAGCGTGTCTCCGATCGTGACGGTGTCCTTGGTGTACGGCGCTTCGAGCAGCTCTCCGAGTGTCGACGCCTTCAGCTCGGGATCGTCCGCACGCATGTGCAGCTCGGCCAGCTTGAGCTCCGACGCGCTTGCGAGGAGATCGTCGAGCCACTCGCGTGGAGGATGGAGCTCGAGGCGGTACCCCGCGTTCGTGGAGACGAACGTGCGCCGGCCGCCGTGCTCCTGGACGCGGAGGTCGCGAAGCTCCGCGCGCGCAAGCGTCGCGACGAAGTCGTCCTCGTCCAAGGCGAACCCGAGATGGTCGACGCGCGGGACGTCCCACTGGCCCGGCTGCACGACGACGTTGACGGCGCCGCGCTCGAGCTCCGAGAGGCGGAGCTTGAAGCCCATCCGGTCGAGATCCTCCCACCCGTAACCGGACTCGAAGGAAGTGGGGTCCTCGCCGATCCGGCCGTGCCGCGCGACGAGCGTGAAGCCGAGCTTGCCGAGGTACCGCGCCTCGACCTCCCGCACCTTGGCCGTCACCAAGTGGTAATGGAAGAGGTGCACCAAGGCAGACTAGTGCCGTGATCGCGCATCTGGCACCCGACACGAGCTGGACGTTCGATCCGCTCCAGGTCGTGCCGACGCTGCTCGTCGCAGCACTGTACGGCCGACGCGTGCTGACGCTGCGCGCACGCGGCAATGCGGTGCCACGTTGGAGAATCGCGCTGTTCGCGCTGGGGATCGCGGCGCTGCTCGTCGCTCTCGTCTCGCCGGTGCACGCGCTCGGCGGGCAGATGTTCTCGTTCCACATGGTCCAGCACGTCCTGCTCGGCGACCTCGCGCCTCTTGCCCTGCTGGCCGGGCTCACGGGCCCGATCCTCCGTCCGGCGCTCAGCCTCCTCCACCGCTTGCGCTTCCTCGCGCACCCTCTGGTCGCGCTGCCGCTCTGGGCGCTCGGCCTCTACGTCTGGCACCTGCCCTACCTGTACGACGCCGCCGTCCGGCACGACTCGGTGCACGCGCTGGAGCACTTCTCCTTCTTCACCGGCGGAACGATCATGTGGCTGCCCGTGCTGGAAACGCTGCCTGCCCCCGAGTGGTTCGGGACGGGCGCGAAGCTCGGCTACATCGCCGTCGTGCGCGCGGTCGAGACCGTGCTCGGGAACGTGTTCTTCTGGTCCGGAAGCGTCTTCTACGTCGTCTACGAGCACCAGAACCGCCTGTGGGGACTCTCGCCGCTCGAGGACCAGGGGATTGCCGGGGCGGTGATGATGATCGAGGGGTCGATCGTCACGCTCGTCGCGCTGGCGTGGCTCTTCCTGCGGATGGCGGGGGAGGGGGAGCTTCGGCAACAGCTGTTGGAACGGGGCCTGGACCCGCGGACGGTCCGACGGGCGGTCCGTTACGGGCGCGCAGAGGAGATGGCCCCGCCGCGCTGAACCCGGAAGCGCCGATCGTGCGCTCAACGGGCGTCCATCACGTCGATCTCGTCGTCTCCTCGATCGAGCGCAGCCTGCCTTTCTACACCGAGCTGCTGGGTCCGCTCGGCTACCACCGCGTCAGCCAGGTGGAGGGCGAGCGCGGCGAGACGATCTGGTACATCGGGGGTCCCGGGACGTCGATCGGCCTGCGCGAGGCGCAGTCGGAGTCGGAGCCGTACGACCGCTACCGGGTCGGGCTCCATCACCTCGCGTTCGAGGCCGACTCGCGTGCGCTGGTCGACGAACGGGCCGTCTGGGTGCGGACTCAGGCGGTCGAGATCGAGAGCGAGCCGCAGGAGTACACGTATCTCCCCGGGTACTACGCCGTCTTCTTTTACGATCCCGACGGCTTGAAACTCGAGATCGTCCATGTCCCAGGCCTCGTTGCGGCCTGAAGAAAGGAGCCTGATGTCGACGACCCCGCCTGAGCAGCCCACGACGCCCCAGCAGCCCGGAGGGGGCTATCGGGGCCCGGGGCCCAGCGTCAACTTCAACCTGGCGGCGTTGATGCCGACCCCGGGCAACGCCGAGTTGGTCGTCTACGTGCTCGCGACGATCCTCGTCGCCATCATCGCGCTCGCGGCCGACAGCGTGAACGCGCCGACGTTCGTGACCGCGTTCACCGCGATCACGTTTGCGTATCTGGTCTCCCGCGGCATCGCCAAGGCGTCCCGCGTGCTCGAACGCTAAGGCGCCGACTTGGCGGCGCCGCAGAGAGGACGCGCGGGCTTTGCCCGCGCGTCCGTCTAAACCAACGAGCTAGGTCGACTGCGTCGGAACCTATCTGGCGCTTCCGTCAGACAGTCTCGAACTGCAGCTTCTTCGCCTCGCGCGGGATTGCCGTCGGGTAGTCCCGCGTGAGGCAGGCACGGCAGAACTGCGACTCCGGTCGCCGCGTCGAGGCCTGCAGTCCCTCGAGGGAGAGGTACGCAAGGGTCGTCGCGCCGATGTGCTCCCGCACCTCCTCGACCGTCTTCCTGGCCGCGATCAGCTCCTCCGGATCGGCGAAGTCGATGCCGTAGAAGCACTGCCCGATCACCGGCGGCGACGAGATGCGCAGGTGGACCTCCGAGGCACCCGCGTCGAACAGCATCTGGACGATCTGCCGCGTCGTGTTGCCCCGGACGATTGAGTCGTCGACGACGACGACGCGTTTCCCGGCCACCTCCGCGAGCGGGTTGAACTTGAGCTTGACCCCCTGCTCGCGTAACCCCTGGTCGGGCTGGATGAACGTTCGGCCGACGTAGCGGTTCTTGATCAGCCCTTCGCTGAAGGGGATGTTCATCGCACGCGAGAACCCGATCGCAGCCGGCGTGCCCGAGTCCGGGATCGGAAGGACGAGGTCGGCCTCGACGGGCGACTCCTCGGCGAGGCGCTCGCCCATCCGGACGCGCGCGCCGTGTACCTCCACGCCGGACAGGCGCGAGTCGGGACGTGCGAGGTAGAAGAACTCGAACATACAGAGGGCACCGCCGCCGTCCTGCGGAACCGCCTGGTGCGCCTCGACGCGCTCGTCGATGATCATCAGCTCGCCGGGTCGCACCTCGCGCTCGAGCTCGGCACCGACGAGGTCGAGCGCGCAGGTCTCGGAGGCGACGACCCAGTCCCCGTCGAGCCTGCCCAGGCAGAGCGGACGCATCCCGCGCGGATCGCGAAAGGCGATCAGCTTGCCCTCCGAGAGCGCCACCACCGAGAACGCGCCGTCGAGCTTGGCCATTGCGGCGGCGACCGCGTCGGCCAGCGGAGCCGCGTCGTTCGCGATCAGCGCCGCGATCACCTCGCTGTCCGCGGTCGTCGCGAGTCGATGGCCCTGCTCCGCCAATTCGGCGCGGAGCTCGGCGGCGTTCGTCAGGTTGCCGTTGTGCCCGAGCGCCATCGTCCGGGCGCTGCCGTGCTGGACGAGCGGCTGGGCGTTCCACCACTGCGACGATCCGGTCGTCGAGTAGCGCGTGTGGCCGATCGCCAGCTCGCCGTGCAGGCCGCGCAGCTTCTGCTCGTCGAAGACCTGGGTGACGAGACCCATGTCGCGCAGCGTCGTCAGGCGCCCGCCGTCCGACACCGCGATTCCCGCCGACTCCTGCCCGCGATGCTGGAGCGCGAAGAGGCCGAAGTATGTCAGCCGCGCGACGTCGCGCTCCGGCGACCGGACTCCGAAGAGGCCGCACATCAGCGCACCACGCCGATTCTTTGCAGACCTCTAGTGCCGAGGCGCTTGACGTCGGCGCGTGCGCAGGCGAGGAGAACCTGACCGCCCGGGGCGTCGTCCGGCACCTCCACCTCCGCTTCGCGACCGCTGTACTCGGAGGCCTCTCGCAGCGCCTCCTCGATGCCGCCGTCGGAGACGTCGTGTGCGAGCGTCAGCACCGGCGCAGCCTTCCAGACGTAGCGGACGAGCGCGGCCTCGGCCGCAAGATCCAGCTCGCCCGGCGCCGTCGCGACGAGAACGACGTCGCCCTCGCGCCAGGCGCCCGGCACGAAGCGCACGTCGGGGACGAGCCCGACACAGCCGGCGACCGGCGTCGGCGGGATCGATCTACGGTCGGTGTCGTTGTAGAGCGAGACGTTTCCCGAGACGACGGGAATCCCGAGCGCCTCGGCCGCCTGCGCGATGCCCTCGATCGCCTGCTCGAGCTCCCAGGCGATCTCGAGCTTCTCCGGGTTCCCGAAGTTGAGGCAGTCGGTGAGCGCGAGCGGCTCGCCGCCTGCGCACGCGACGTTCCGCGCTGCACCCAGCACCGCGAGGATGCCCGCGCGAAACGGATCGCGCTCGCCGGGCGGCGGGCCCTGGAGCGAGACGGCGATCCCGCGCAGCGACGGCCGCAGCCGCAGGACTGCCGCGTCGAGGCCGGGGCGGCGAACGGTGCGCGACCCTACGAGCTGGTCGTACTGCTCGTAGATCCACTCCTTCGAGTCGCGATTCTCGGGCGAAGGCTCGACGTACTCGAGCGAATGGGGCTCGCGCGCTACCTCGTAGCACGGGCACTCGTCGGTGAGGAGCGCGGCCGGAATCGCGCCCACGAGCTCCCCGTCGCAGAACGCACGCAGCTCGCCCATGTCGGTGACATCGCCGATCGCGGTGCACGGGAGCTCCCACTTGGCGCACACGCGCTGCACCGCGGCGAGCATCTGCGGCCGGACGACGGCGACCATCCGCTCCTGCGACTCGGAGATCATGATCTCCCACGGCTCCATCTCGGTCTCGCGCAGCGGCACCCGGTCGAGGTGGACGTCGATGCCTGCGCCGTCCCGCGCCATCTCGGCGAGCGCCGACGCCAGGCCGGCGGCGCCGCAGTCCTGCAGCGACTCGACGAGCCCCCCCTCGACGAGCTCGAGTGACGACTCGATCAGCTTCTTGCCGGTGAAGGGGTCGCCGATCTGCACCGACGGGCGCTTGTCCGGATCGTCCTCGCCCAGCTCGGCGCTCGCGAGGACTGAGGCGCCGCCGATCCCGTCGCGGCCGGTCGTCGCCCCGTAGAGGACGACGTGCGCCCCCGTTGCGGTCGCACGGGCTCGTGTGACCCGGTCGGCCGGGAGGAGTCCGACGCACATCGCGTTCACGAGGCAGTTGTCCCGGTACGCCTCGTCGAAGACGGCCTCGCCCCCGACGGTCGGCACGCCGACCGCATTTCCGTACGCGCCGATCCCGGAGACGGCCCGCCGGAACTGCCAGCCCGAATCGCCGAAGCGGAGGCCGTCGAGGAGCGCGATCGGCCGCGCCCCCATGGCGACGATGTCCCGCAGGATCCCGCCGACCCCTGTCGCGGCGCCCTGGAAGGGCTCGACCGCCGAGGGGTGGTTGTGCGATTCGACCTTGAAGGCCACCGCCTGTCCCTCGCCGAGGTCGATCACCCCGGCGTTCTCACCCGGGCCGAGCAGGACGCGTTTCCCCTGGGAGGGAAGCCGCTTGAGCAGGAGAGCCGAGTGCTTGTAACCGCAATGTTCGGACCAGAGCAGGGAGAAGACGGCCAGCTCGAAGTCGTTCGGGTCGCGACCGAGCAGCGCTCGGATCCGGTCCAGCTCCCCGTCGCTCAGCCCCAGGGCACGGTGGAGCGGCTGTTCCGGCGCGACCTGCGTCAAGGGTTCGAGTGTAGCCGGGAAGCCAGACGGGTCCCGGCTACGTTTCCGGTCCTGTGAACCGCCGTCATCTCGTGATGCTGATCGCGCTGGCCGCGATCTGGGGATCCTCCTTCATGTTCATCAGGGTCGCCGTCCGGGAACTCTCGCCCGCCGACGTCGTGCTCGGACGAGTCCTCGTCGGCGCCGTCGTGCTCCTGCCCGCAGTGCCGTTCGTCCTGGGTTGGCGGCGAATGCTCGCCGAGCTGCGGCGGTTCGCGCTCCCGCTCGTCGTGCTGGCGATCTTCAACGCGTCCCTGCCCTTCTGGCTGCTCGCGTGGAGCGAGAAGCGGCTCGACTCGGGGCTGGCCGCCGTCCTGCAGGCGTCCACGCCGCTGTTCACGGCGCTGCTCGCGCTCGGGTTCAGCCGTGGCGATCGCGTGACCGGCGGGAGGCTGGTGGGCGTCGTGATCGGCTTCCTCGGGGTTGTGCTGCTCGTCGGAGCGCAGCCGAGCGGCGACGTCCTCTCGGCGCTGGCCGTGCTGCTCACCGCGTTGTGTTACGCGGGAGCGGCGCTCTATGCGGGCCTCCGCTTGCTGCAGGCGCCGCCGATCGTGACCTCGTTCGGCACGCTCGCCGTTGCGACTCTGACCACCCTGCCGATCGGCATCGCGCAGCTGCCGGATCAGATGCCGGGCTGGAAGGCGATCGGATCCGTCGTCGCACTCGGCTCGCTCGGATTGTCGGTCGCCTACCTCCTCTATTTCGCGCTCATCGCGAGGGCCGGCGCGTCCTACGCCGTCCTGGTCACCTACCTCGTGCCGGCGCTGGCGCTCGGGTACGGCGCGGTCTTCCTCGACGAGGCGATCACGGCGGTGGCGCTCGGCGGGCTTGCGCTCATCCTCGCCGGCGTGGCGCTCGGCACCGGGACCCTGCGGATCCCCCGCCGTGCGCCGGTGGGAGAGACGCCGTGAGAGCCGGATGAGCGGGTCGGGCGATCCGAACCGGTCTCGTCGACGTAGTGTCACCATTGTCGCCGGTGGGGAATAGAGCCGCCGGCGGGTGGCGGCCCCACACGACTGGAGGAGGCAACGATGGAATGGGCGGCGTTGATCTCTTGGATCGTGACGGCGGGCGGAGGCTTCGTGCTGCTCGCGGTCTGGCTCTCGCATGGCGGGATGCAGCAGCAGCGCGATGCGGGCAACCGGATCAAGCCGCCGTTGATCCTCAGCCACTTCCTGCTCGCGGGCGGCGGTCTCGTGGTCTGGGTCATCTACGTCGTCACCGACAGCGACGCTCTCGCATGGATCGCATTCGCAGGTCTGGGCGTCGTTGCCGCGCTTGGATTCACGATGTTCGCAATCTGGCTTCGTCAGCGTCGGGCCACCGTCGCACAGGTGGCCGCGACCGGCCCGGGCGGCCCGCCGGCCTTGCCGGCCGAGCAGCACTTTCCGGTTGCCGTCGTGGGCCTGCATGGCCTCCTGGCCGTCACGACGGTTGTCCTCGTGTTCCTCACCGCGATCGGGGTGGGCGAAAGTTAGGCTCCCGGCACCGTGGAGCTGATCCACACCTGCTACCGCATCACCGACATCGACCGCTCGGTCGCGTTCTACGAGGCGCTCGGCTTCGAGGAACGGCGACGGATGCCGATCCGCGAGGAGGCGATCAACGTCTTCATGGGTCTTCCCGGGGACGGTGACCGCCTCGAGTTGACGTACAACTTCGGCGTCGGCTCGTACGAGATCGGGACCGGCTACGGGCACATCGCGCTGACGGTCGACGACATCGACGCGACAATTGCGCGTTTGCAGGAGCAGGGGATCGAGCCGGAGCGCGAGCCGTACCGCGTCCGTGAGGGCGGCGCGCGAATCTGCTTCGTGCGCGACCCCGATCAGTACCGGATCGAGCTCATCGACCGCTCCGGGAAGTAGCGCGGGAGATGAGCCGCGGCCCCGTACGCGAGCTCAGGCTGGCGTTGACGGTCGAGGACTACGAGCGCGTGCTCGCGTTCTACCGCGACGTTCTTGGCTTGCCGGTGATCGAGTCGTGGGACAACCCGACCGGAAGCGGGGCGATTCTCGAGGCCGGGCGGGCCACGCTGGAGCTCCTCTCCGTTGCGCAGGCGGAGCTGGTCGATCAGGTCGAGGTGGGGGACCGCGTTGCCGGGCCGGTACGGATCGCGCTCGAGGTCTCGGACTCGGTTGAGACGGCCCACGCGCTCGAGGCCGGTGGTGCGGAGTTGCTGGCGGATCCGGTCGTCACCCCTTGGTCGCACCGAAACGTTCGATTGCGGGCTCCGGACGGGATGCAGCTGACGCTCTTCACCGTCCTCGACGAGACGGCCTGATCTTTCGTCACATTCTTGGCACGGAGGCGTGCCACACGTGTGACAGTTTTCCCAGTACGTTGCCTGACATGGCGACGACCAGAGCATCGCAGACAAAGAGGAGCGCGACTCCCTGGGGCGCGGCGCAGACCGTCGAGCAGCTGACCCTGCCGCAGCGGGCGGGCGAGAAGCGCTTCGCCTCGGTCGTGCAGTTGCTCGAGACGGAGAAAGGCGAGCGGCTCGTTCGGTTCGCGTACACAACGCGTGGAACCGCGCGCCGCGGGCCGGTCACCCTGCGGCTGCGCGATCTCGAACGCCTACGCGTGGCGCTCGCCGAGCATCCAGGCCTTGCGGAGGCGCTGCTGGGAGGCGATGCCTAGACGGCGGCCAGGGCTCGCTCGCGGGCGGACTCGACGAGCGACGAAAGGATCAGCGCACCGTCGGCCGAGCCGAGCAGCGGGTCGACAGCGTGCTCGGGATGCGGCATCAGCCCCATCACGTTTCCGCGTTCGTTGACGACACCCGCAACGTCATTTCGAGAACCGTTGACCGGCTCTGCATACCGGAGCACGATCTGCTGCCGAGCCTCGAGCTCCTCGTAAAGCGCGTCGTCGGCGTACCAGCAGCCCTCGCCGTGCTTCACCGGAATCACGAGGCGCTGTCCCTCCGAGCAGCGCGTCGTGAACGGCGTATCGGTGCGCTCCACCACCAGCGGGATGTCGCGGCAGACGAACGAGAGAGACTCGTTCCGGCGTAGCACGCCCGGCAGAAGGCCCGCCTCGCAGAGGATCTGGAAGCCGTTGCAGATCCCGAGCACGAGCCCGCCCGTCGCCGAGAACTCCGCGACCGCCTCCATCGCAGGGGCGAAGCGTGCGATCGCGCCGCAACGCAGGTAGTCGCCGTACGAGAAGCCGCCCGGAAGAACGACCGCGTCGAGGTCCGGCAGCTCGGTCTCCGTGTGCCAGAGGAACAGCGCCTCCGCGTCCAGCGCAGCGAGCGCCCAGAGCGCGTCCCGGTCGTCGCACACGCCGGGAACCTGGAGGACGCCGATCCTGGGCTGCGGGCTTGTCATCCCTGTTCCTCCGCGAGCTCGATCTCGTAGCTCTCGATCAGCGGGTTGGCCAGCAGCTGCTCGCACATCCGCTCGATCTCGGCGCGGGCCGCCGACGGATCGGCCGACTCCACCTCGAGGTCGACGACCCTGCCGACGCGGGCCTGCCCGACGGAAAATCCGAGTTGACGGAGCGAAGACTCGACCGCCTGCCCTTCGGGGTCGAGGATGCCCTGCTTCGGCCGGACGAGCACCGTCGCCTTCATCGCAGCACGACGTCCGGATCGGCGAGGTAGTCGTCGAAAGCGATGCCGGTGAGACGCTCGAACGCCTCGATGTAGCGCGTCCGCGTTCCCTCCACGACCTCGTCGGGAAGCTCTGGGCCCGGATCGGTCTTGTCCCAGTCGAGCGACTCGCAGTAGTCGCGCGCAAACTGCTTGTCGAACGACGGCTGGAGGCCGCCGGGGCGGTACTCGTCGGCCGGCCAGAACCGCGACGAGTCCGGAGTCAGTGCCTCGTCCGCGAGGACAAGACGGTCGTCCTCGTCGAGACCGAACTCGAACTTCGTGTCCGCGATGAGGATCCCGCGCTGACGCGCATGCTCGGCGCCGAAGCGATACAGCGCGATCGAGACGCGCTCGACCTCGGCGAGCCGCTCGGCTCCGACCAGCTCGGCCGCCTGCTCGCGGTCGATGTTCTCGTCGTGTCCGGTCGCAGCCTTCGTGGCCGGCGTGAAGAGCGGCTCGGGCAACTCCGCCGACTCGACGAGTCCCGCCGGGAGCGTGTGCCCGGAAACCGCTCCGGTCGCTTTGTAGTCCTTCCATCCCGATCCGGCGAGATAGCCGCGCACGACGCACTCGATCGGCAGCATCTCGAGCCGCCGGCATTCCGTCGTGCGCCCGTCGGGTCGCAGCCGGAGCAGGTGGTTCGGGCAGATATGCCGTGTGCGCGTGAACCAGAATCCGGAGAGGCCGGTGAGGACACGGCCTCGGTCCGTGATCTCGTTCGGCAGGACGACGTCGAAGGTCGAGATGCGATCGCTGGCGACGAGCAGCAAGCGCTTCTCGTCCAGTGCATAGAGCTCACGAACCTTGCCGCTGCCGACGTGGAGCGCGGCCTCAGACATGGATGGGTTCCTCCTTCTCGACGAGGGCATGTAGGCGGTCGAAGACGGTGTCAGCGTGGCGCACGGTCGCCTCGAGGTCGAAGACCGCGTCGAGATCGACCCGACCGGCGATCTCGGGATCGCCTCGGACGAGCTCCACGAAGTCGGTCTCCTCGTCCCAGGCGCGCATCGCGTGACCCTGGACGGCGCGATAGGCATCGTCGCGCGACAACCCCGAGTCGACCAGCGCGAGCAGGAGACGATGACTGAAGAAGAGACGGTGGCTCGCGTCGAGATTCCGCCGCATCCGCTCGCCGTGAACGACGAGGCCTTCGACGATCCAGCAGAACCGGTCGAGCATGTAATCGAGCGCGAGGAAGGAGTCCGGGATCACGACGCGCTCGGCGGAGGACTGCGAGATGTCGCGTTCGTGCCACAGCGGCACGTTCTCGAGCCCGACGAGCGCGTTCGCCCGCGCGATTCGTGCGAGGCCGCAGATGCGCTCGGCGACCTTCGGGTTGCGCTTGTGTGGCATGGCCGACGACCCCTTCATCCCTTTGCCGAACGGCTCCTCGACCTCACGGACCTCGGTCCGCGCGAGATGCCGGATCTCGGTGGCGAAGCGCTCCAGTGACGTCGCCGCCAGCGCGAGCGCGGAGAGCAGCTCCGCGTGCCGGTCGCGGGCAATGACCTGCGTCGAGAGCGGATCCGGCTCGAGACCCAGGCGTTCACAGGCGATCCGCTCCACCTCGGGCTCGATCTGGGCGTAGGTGCCGACCGTGCCCGAGAGCTGGCCGACGCGATTCCCCTCGACGGCGCGGGCCACGCGCGCCCGCGTACGGTCGAGCTCGAACGCCCAGCCGGCGAGCTTCCAGCCGAAGGTCGTGGGCTCGGCGTGAATGCCGTGCGAGCGGCCGATGCAGATCGTGCCCCGGTGCTCCTCCGCCCGGGCGACGACCGCCGCGAACGCACGGTCGATCCCTTCGCCGATCAGGCGGCCGGCGTCCTGGATCTGCAACGAGAGCGCGGTGTCGACGACGTCCGATGACGTCAGCCCGTAGTGCAGCCAGCGTCCCTCCGGACCGAGCTGCTCGGCGACCGCGTCGACGAAGGCGGCGACGTCGTGATCCGTGACCCGCTCGATCTCCGCGACGCGCCGCGGGGACGGCGGCGCCGCGCGCGCGCGGATCTCGGCTACGTCCCCGGCCGGAATGGCGCCGATCTCGGCCCAGCCGTCGAGCGCCGCCAGCTCCACCTCGAGCCACTGCGCGAGCTTGCGCTCCTCCGACCAGATCTTGGTCATGGCCGGGCGGGAGTAGCGCGAGATCACTGCTTCGATTGTAGAGAGCGGTCAGGCGGACGGCCCGAGAATTCGTGCCGCCAGCACGGCCGCGTTCTTCGCGCTGTCGACGCCGACGCATGCCACCGGAACGCCGGGAGGCATCTGCGCGATCGAGAGGAGCGCGTCGAGCCCGTCCAGGACGCTCTTCGACGATCGCAGCGGCACGCCGATCACGGGGAGGTCCGTGTGCGCAGCGAGGACCCCGGGCAGCGCGGCGGCGAGTCCGGCGCCGGCGATGAGCACCCGGAGCCCACGTTCGCGTGCCGTCCGTCCGTACTCCGCGACTGCGTCCGGCTGTCGGTGGGCCGAGCGCACCTCGAACTCGTGAGCGATGCCCCGGGCTTCGAGCTCGTCGAGCGCCGGCTGCATGCGCTCGCGGTCCGACTCCGAGCCGACGACGACGCCGACGAGCGGGCTAGACATGGGCGACGGCTGCAGCGATGTCGGTCCGGTACTGGGCCCCCGCGAACGAGATCAGCTGCACGGCCGCGTAGGCCGCCTCCCGGGCATCGGAGACCGAATCACCCACGCCGGTGACGTCGAGGATCCGCCCGCCGTTCGTCACGAGGTCGTCGCCGTGCCGCGCCGTTCCAGCATGGAAGACGAGCGCCCCGGCGTGCTCCGCCTCCGTGACGCCTTCGATCGGCACGCCGACGTAGTCGCTCCGCGCCGGATAGTCCGGTGCGGCGAGGACGACCGTAACCGCCGCCCTGTCGGCCGTCGTCAGATCGATGCGAGAGAGGTCGCCGCGCGCCGCTGCGGCGAGCGCCGGGAGCAGATCCCCTTTGAGTCGCGGCATCAGCACCTGCGTCTCGGGATCTCCGAAGCGGCAGTTGAACTCGAACACCCGCGGCCCGTCGTCCGTGATCATCGTCCCCGCATACAGGCAGCCGAGGAAGGGCGTGCCGCGTCTCGCCAGCTCGTCGAGGACCGGCTGGTGGATGGTCTCGACGAGCTTTTCGACGTCGCCGAGCCACGGCACCGGCGAATACGAGCCCATGCCGCCCGTGTTCGGGCCGACGTCGCCGTCCCCGATCCGCTTGAAATCCTGCGCTGCGCCGAGCGCGAGTGCGCGCGTGCCGTCGCTGAGCGCGAACAACGAGACCTCTTCGCCTTCGAGCAGCTCCTCGATCACGACTGCATCGCCGTGCGCGGAGACGGCGCGGAGGCCGGCGTCGAGCTCCTCCTGCGTCCGGCAGACGAAGACGCCTTTGCCGGCAGCCAGGCCGTCGACCTTGACCACGCACGGCGGCCGTGCGATCGACATCGTCTCCGACGTCGCGACACCTGCGGCGCGCATCACGTCTTTCGCAAATGCCTTCGACCCTTCGATCCGGGCCGCCGCAGCGCTCGGCCCGAAGACCGCGACGCCCGCGTGACGGAGCTCGTCCGCTACCCCTGCCACGAGCGGCGTCTCAGGCCCGATGACGACGAGATCGGCCTCCAGCGACCGCGCCAGCGCGAGCAGGCCCTCCCCGTCCTCGGCGCGCACGGGATGGCAACGGCCGAGGGTTGCGATACCCGGGTTGCCAGGCGCCGCGTGCAGCTCGTCGAGATCCGGTGCCTGGCTCAGCTTCCAGGCGAGCGCATGCTCGCGCCCACCCGAACCGACCAGGAGCACCTTCACACGAGGACTCTAACCAGCGCCGTCGACGGGTTTGAAAGCCGCGCGGGCGGCGAAGGAAAGAGGCGATGCTGGAGCCAGGGCTCGACAGACACGAGTGGGAAAGCCGATGGCAGGCGCTCGAGGAGCCGATGGCCGACGCGCCGGCGGAGACCCTGCCCGAGCTCGATGCGCTCGTCCAGCAGATGCTGGAGGAACGCGGCTACGCGATCGACGATCCCGTCGCCCAGGAGGGCGACGACCGCGAGATCGTCGCGGAGTTTCTCTCCGCACGTGAGATCACCCGTTTGCTCGACGAACGCTCCGACGATGTCTCGCCGGGGGACGTCGCGGCCGCCGTCAACGGGTACCGCTCGGTCTACGAGTATCTGCTTGCCGAGCGCAGCGCGCCGTAGCGCAGCATCGATCGGGCTAGGCTAGGAGAACGATGGCGCGGGAGGAGCGCAGCGTCCAGGCGCCGCCCTACGCGGCGGCTCTGACGTCGGTGGTGCGGCTTCCCGCCGGCCGCTCTGAGGACGACCGTCTTGCCGTCGAGGAGCCGCTCGAGATCCGCATCGCCGGCAGCCCCGTCGCGGTCACGATGCGCACGCCCGGGCATGACGAAGAGCTCGCGCTCGGGTTCTGCATCTCCGAAGGGATCCCGGCGCTGGCCGCGCACGTCCCGGCCGACCTCGCCGCGAACACGGTCGAGGTCGAGGTCGCAGGCACCTTCGAGCTCGAGACGATCCGGCGCAACTTCTACACGTCGTCGTCCTGCGGCGTCTGCGGCAAAGGCGCGCTCGAAGCGGTCGCGGTCGCTGCTCCTCCTGTCGACAGCGACCTGCACGTCTCGCTCGCGGTCATCGAGACCCTGCCGGATCGGCTGCGGGAAGAGCAGGCGACCTTCGAGGTGACGGGAGGTCTCCATGCAACCGGGCTCTTCGACAAGGAGGGCACGCTCCTCTGCGTGCGCGAGGACGTCGGCCGGCACAACGCGATGGACAAGGTGATCGGCTGGGCGCACGGCGCCGGTCTCCTGCCGCTGACGAGATCCATCCTCTGCGTCAGCGGGCGCCTGTCCTTCGAGCTCGTCCAGAAGGCCGCCGTCGCCGGTTGTCCTCTGCTCGTCGCAGTCGGCGCCCCCTCGAGTCTCGCCGTCGAGCTGGCACAGGATCGTGGCGTCACCCTGTGCGGCTTCGTGCGCGGCGGCACCGCGAACGTCTACACCGAGCCTTGGCGTCTGGAGGTCTGACCGGGATCCTCCTCGTCGGCGGCGCAAGCCGCCGGTTCGGGTCGCCGAAGGCACTTGCCGAACTCGACGGCGAGACACTCGCGGCACGCGCGTGGCGAACGCTCGGCGAATTGTGCGACGAACGGCTTGCGACGGGGAAGCGCGGAGACGCGCTCGGTCTGCCCTACGAGGTCGTCGAGGACGGCACCGACGTGCGCGCTCCGCTCGCGGGCCTCGTCGCGGGGCTGCGGGCAGCGCGCCACGATCTCTGCGTCGTCCTGCCGGTGGACGTCCCGCTCGTTCGCGCGGACCATCTGCGCGAGCTAGCGGCGCACTGCAAAGACGCCGCCGTTCCACAGACCGGCCCGCTTCCCGGTGCGTACCGCCGCTCGACGCTGCCGGTGCTCGAGCGCTCCGTCGAAGCGGGACGATTGTCCTTGCGCGACGCGCTGGTCGAGCTGGACGTTAGCGTCGTCGAGCTCCCGCCCGAGGCGCTGGCCAACGTCAACGAGACCGCGGATCTCGAACGCCTGCAGCTCCGCATCGTGCCTTTCCGCCCCGAGCATTTGGAAGGATTTCGCGCGCTCGTAGCCGACACGCTGCGGGAGTTCGGTTTCGAGCCCGACCCGGAGATCGACCCGGATCTCGAGGAGCCGCGCATCTACACGGCGCTCTGGGTCGCAGTCAGCGGAGACGAGGTCGTCGGCTCGGTCGCGCTTCGGGACCTCGGCGACCACGAGCTCGAGCTGAAGCGCATGTACCTGCGGCCGGGAGTGCGCGGCCGCGGAGTCGGAAGACGACTCCTTGCCACCGCGCTCGACTGGGCGCGCTCGCACGACGCGAGGCTGGTCAGGCTGGACACGAGCGAGCGCATGGAAGCGGCCCGCCGCCTCTACGAGGCGCATGGTTTTCGACGCGTTCCCGGCGACGCCCCCCGCCAGGGCCAGTGCCGCCTGCTGTACGAGCTCCGACTCTCCTAGTGGTCTAGCGAAGCGCGACGACGCGCCCGCGCTCGGCGCCCGTTCCGACCAGCGAGATCTCGACGGCGAGCGCTTGCTCGACGAAGTCCACGTACGCGCGGGCGGCGTCCGGCAGGCCGTCGGTGATCGGCTCCTGCCAGCCCGGCAAGGTCTCGTACACGGGCCGGCAGTGATGGAAATCGCTCTGGTGCGCAGGGAACTCGTACGTCTCGCTGCCGTCGCGTAAGCGGTAGGCGACGCAGACAGGAACCTGAGAGAAGTGCGAGAGGACGTCGAGCTTCGTCAGGGCCAGCGAGGTGATGCCGTTCAAGCGCACCGCGTAGCGCAAAGCGACGAGGTCGAGCCAGCCGCAGCGGCGCACGCGACCGGTGACCGTTCCGACCTCTCCGCCGAGCTCGCACACACGCTGCTGATCCGGGCCCTCGATCTCGGTCGGGAACGGTCCCTCGCCGACGCGAGTCACGTACGCCTTCGCCACGCCGATCACGCGGTCGATCCGGTTCGGGCCGATGCCGATCCCGGTCGCCGCATTCGCCGCAACGGTGCTCGACGAGGTCACGAACGGATACGTGCCGTGGTCGAGATCGAGGAGCGTTCCCTGGCCGCCTTCGAGCAAGACCTCGCTGCCTTCGTGCAGCGCACGGTCGACGAGGAGCGACGTGTCCGCGATATACGGTCGCAACCGCTGCGCAAATCCCTCGAGCCGCTCCGCCAGCTCCTCCAGCTCGAGCGGCTCGACGCCGTACACGCGCTCCAGCCAGACGTTCTTCTCGGCCAGCGCGACCTCGATCTTCTGCCGCAGGATCTTCGCGTCGAGCAGATCCTGCACGCGGATGCCGAGCCGGGCCGCCTTGTCCGCGTAGCACGGCCCGATGCCGCGGCGTGTCGTCCCGATCTGCAGCTTCCCCAGCCGCCGCTCGGACGCCTGATCGATGGCAACGTGCCAGGGCATGATCAGGTGAGCCTCGGCGGATACGTGCACGTCGGCAGTCGAATGTCCCCGTGACTCGAGCTCGTCGACTTCCGTGAGGAACACCTGCGGATCGACCACGCAGCCGGCGCCGATCACGCAGGTCTTGCCGCGGATCACTCCGCTCGGAATCTGGCGAATCTTGTACGTCTCCTCCCCGACCACGATCGTGTGACCCGCATTGGGTCCGCCCTGGTAACGGCAGACGAGATCGGAGTCGAGGGCGAGGAGGTCGACGATCTTGCCCTTCCCCTCGTCTCCCCACTGAGCACCGACGATCACTGTTGCGGGCACGTCGGAAGAGTCTGCCAGAGCGTCCGGCTACGCTCCGCCGATGCGCGAGGTCACGCACTTCGGTGCGATCGTCCTGCTCGTCTCGGGCGCGTTCGCCGTCGCCGTGCTTGCAAACAAGCTGAGCGAGCGTCTGCGCGTTCCCGCGGCCGGGCTCTTCCTGCTTGCGGCGGCACTCGGCTCGGATGTCTGGTCCAGCCTCGGCGACGCGCTCTCGATCCGCGACGTCGAGCGCATTGCGGTGGTCGCGCTGGTCGTGATCCTCTTCGACGGCGGAATGCGCGTGGGCTGGAGGCGGTTTCGCGAGTCCGCCGTCCCGATCGTGTCGCTCGGCCTGCTCGGCACCTTCGCGACGGCGGGGCTGATGACGCTTGCGGCGCGCTACCTGCTCGACTTCCGGTGGGAGACAGCCGGCCTCCTGGGCGCGGCGCTGGCGCCCACCGATCCGGCGGTGATGTTCTCGGTGTTCGGCCGCAAGGAGATCGCCGGACGCACCGGCACGATCCTCGAGGGCGAGTCCGGCGCGAACGACCCGGTCGGGATCGCGCTCATGCTCGCCGCGGTCAGTCTCGCCGAGACGAACCCGAGCTCGGTCGCCGGTGCGGTCGGCGAGTTCTTCCTCCAGCTCGGCGTGGGGACGATCGTCGGCGTTGCGGGCGCTTACCTGCTCATGCTCGTCCTGCGCAGGATCGTCCTCCCGAACCCGGCGCTCTACCCGTTGCGCACGCTTGCATTTGCGGGTGTGATCTATGGCCTCGCGACGGTCGCGCACGGGTCCGGCTTTCTGGCCGTCTATATCGCGGGCATCCTCATCGGTGACGCCGACATCCCGGCCAAGCGCGGGATCGAGCGCTTTCACACGTCACTGGCAAGTCTCGCGGAGATCGTGGTCTTCATCGCGCTCGGCCTCACGATCGACCTGGCCGCGCTCGGGGAGAATCACCGGTGGCTGGACGGGCTCGTGCTGGCAGTGGTGCTGGCCCTCGTGGCGCGACCCCTCGCGGTCGGGCCGTTGCTGATCCCGGCGCGGCTGTCGAACGGGGAGCGGCTCTTCGTGATGTGGGGCGGGCTGAAGGGAGCGGTGCCGATCCTGCTCGCGTCGTTCGCCGTCCTCGGCGAGGTCGAGCATGCGAATCGGATCTACGGCATCGTCTTCGTCGTCGTCGCGTTCTCGGTGGTGCTCCAGGGCGCGACGATCCCGTACGCGGCGGCCCGCCTCGGGGTGCCGATGCGCACGGGCGCCCCGCGGAGTTAGCGGCCGTCGCGCTCGACGCGAATCTGGTGCCCGCGCGGGCAATCGATCGTGCCGCGCAGGTGCTCGAGCGAGAGCGTTGCGTGAACCGATGGGAACGTCTCTCCCAGCTCTGCGCAACGGTCACAGATGACGGTGAACCCGGTTGCGAGCGGCGAGATCCAGACGGTCTGCTCGGTGAGGACTGCCCAGCTGGCCATCACGTCGCCGCCAGATCCGCGAACTTCGCGTAGCGCTTGAGGAAGGACAGCCGCTCGATCCCGGTTGGGCCGTTGCGGTGCTTGGAGAGGATGATCTCCGCGAGTCCCTGCTGATCCGTGTCCTCGTTGTAGTACTCGTCGCGGTAGACGAAGATGACGAGGTCCGAGTCCTGCTCTATCGATCCGGACTCTCTCAGGTCGGACAGGATCGGCCGCTTGTCGTGACGCTGCTCCACCGCGCGTGAGAGCTGCGACATGGCGAGGATCGGTACGTCGAGGTCGCGCGCCAGCACCTTGAGGTTGCGCGAGATCTGCGAGACCTCCTGCACCCGGTTCTCGGCGGTCGTCCCGGACGTCATTAGTTGGAGGTAGTCGACGATGATCAGCCCGAGCTTCGGCTCGCGGGTTTTCAACCGCCGAGCCTTCGAGCGGATTTCCATCATCGTGATCGAGCCCGTGTCGTCGACGTAGATCGGCGCCTTCATCAGCTTGTCGCCGGCGGCGACGAGGCGGGGCCAGTCGTCCTGCGCGAGTTTGCCGGTGCGCAACCGCTGGGACTCGACCTTTGCCTCGCTGCAGAGGAAACGCTGCGTCACCTCGGCCTTCGACATCTCGAGGGTGAACAGCGCCACGGGCGTCTCGTGCCGTAAGGCGAGGTTGGCCGCGATGCAGAGCCCGAGTGCCGACTTCCCCATGCTCGGCCGAGCGGCGACGATCACGAGGTTTCCGGGTTGGAACCCCGAGGTCAGCCGGTCGAGGTCACGGAAGCCGGAGGGAACCCCTGTGACATCGGCACCGGATTCGTACAGCGCCGTGATGCGCTCGAAGCTCTCCTTGAGCAGCTCCTCGATGTGGCTGAACTCGGTCGAAACGCGGCTCTGCGAAAGCTCGAAGACGACCTGTTCGGCGCGGTCGACGAGGATCTGGGTCTCGCCTGGCCGCTCCCAGCCGAGCTGCGCGATCTGCTGGCCCGCGGCGATCAGGCCGCGCAACGTCGCCATCTCGCGGACGATCCGCGCGTAGTGGGCCGCATTCGCGGTGGCGGGAACGAGCGCCGCGAGCTCGTGCAGTCGCACGCGACCGCCGACGTTCTCGAGCTCGCCTCGCTCCTCAAGCTCGTCGACGAGCGTGATCGCATCGACGGGCTCGCCCTTCGCATACAGCGCGAGGGCGGCGCGGTACATCTTCGCGTGGCTCTCGCGGTAGAAGTCCGATGCGTCCAGGACTTCGCTCACCGCCCCGATCGCGCCCGGGGAGAGCAGCATCGCCCCGAGGACGGATTCTTCGGCCTCGAGGTTCTGGGGCGGCGCGATCGGGGCGGCTTTGGCGAGCTGGGCGACAGGTGTCACTTCGCGTGAGCTAAGCACTGCCGCGGAGGGGATTCCAGGTCTGGACGAGTCGGCTTTGAACATGGCAAAAGTGCCCCTTTGCAGGGAGAGAGGAACACATGTTCGCAGACCCACCGGACGGAGCTGTGGACAGAACGGGCGCTCGGTGCGGGAACTTCCGTGGCTATTCCACAGCCGGTGGACGGCGGTGTGAATCCTTGTCCCCAGGCTGTCCACAGGCTCCCTGGACACCGCTTCCTCAGACGTTCACGATTGTCGAATGACGGTCGCCTTCGGGGTCCTCGCCGCCGCCGCGGCCCTCACAGCGCCTTCGGTCGACCCTCAGCACCTGCCGTTGCTTCCGCCGCAGGGCCTGGTTGTCTCGCAGGGGCACGCCGTGACATTCGTCGATCTCCGAGGGCGCGCGCTCGGCCGAGTCGAGGGATTCCGTTTCGCCCCCGAGAACACTTTCGGCGGGGGCCTGCCACGGTTCACCGCCGCGGGCGGACGGGCCGGAGCCTGGTCCGCATCGGCGGTGCGGCGGACGAGTCGATCGCGCTCGGCTGGACGAGAGACCGGCTGCCGGTCGTCTATTTCCCGTCCGGAGTCTGTGGAGGCACGTACCGTCTCGGCGCGGGCGTCTATGCACTTGGGCCAAACGGGCCCCGCCTCATCACGAGCGCGACGCCTCGTCTGAGCGTCGCTATGTGGGGCGGCTAGCGCTCCTCGGAGCCCGCGTCGACCGCGCGGTCGAACTCGTCCTCGGGAAGCTCGCCTTCGGCGTCCTCGCGTGAGGGTTGAAGCTCGCCGGCTGCGATCAGCTCGGCCTCCTGCGCGGCGGCTGCCGCATCGAGCTCGTCGAGATCGAGCTCGGGCTGCGGTTCTTCCTCGATCGGCGCCTGCTCCGCCTGTTCCGCGGCGGCCAGGGCCTCGAGCTCCTCCTCGGGCGGGAGCTCGCCGCCTTCGGGCACGACGAGCGTGCGCACCTCGACCGTGACGTCCTGGAACAGCTCGATCGGCACCTGGTAGCGGCCGATCCGCTTGATCGTGTCGACGCCGATCTTGCGGCGGTCGACCCGGACCTTATGCTGCGACCACAGCTCGTCGGCGATGTCGGTTGGGGTCACGGAGCCGAACAACGAGCCCGTCGGACCGGCCTTGACGTCGAACCGCAGCTCGACCTGGCCGAGACGATCGGCAACGACCTGCGCATCCTCGAACGTCTTCGCCTCGTGCTTCGCGCGCCGTCCCTCCACCTTCTGCAGCTCGGCCACGCGTGACGGGGTCGCCTCTTCGGCGAGTCCGCGCGGCAACAGAAAGTTCCGCGCGTAGCCACGCGCGACGTTCACGACCTCGCCGCGCAGGCCCACCTTGTCGACGTCCCTGCGGAGAATGACTTCCATCGGCCTTCCTAGCGGCCGTCCGCGACGTACGGCAAGAGCGCCATCTCACGCGCGCGCTTGATCGCGACCGCGACCTGCCGCTGGTGCCGCCGGCACGCGCCGGTGATGCGGCGGGAGCGGATCTTTCCCTTCTCGGAGATGTAGCGGCGCAGCTGGTTCGCGTTCTTGTAGTCGATCTCCTCGACCTTCTCCTTGCAGAAGTAGCAGCCGCGCTTCCGGATCGGGCCGGCGGCACCCGGGCGCTTGCGGCCGGGCTGCCTGTCTCTGTCTCGTTCTCCTCCGCGCGGTGGCATCAGAACGGAATGTCGTCGTCTGCAGAGCCGCTGAAGTCCTCGTTGCCGGCGGTCGCCGCGGCCGGGACGAACTGGCGCTCACCGTCGCCTCCGCCGCCGCCTTCGCGACTGCCGAGGAACTGGACGCTGTCGGCGATGATCTCGACCGCCTGGCGCTTGCTGCCGTCCTGCGCTTCCCACTCACGCCAGTCGAGCCGGCCGTCGACGCCGACGGGACGGCCCTTGGACAGATACTGCGCGCAGCTCTCTCCCTGGTTGCCCCAGACGGTGACGTCGAAGTAGTTGGGCTTGTCGCCCCAGTTTCCCTGCGCGTCCTTCTGACGCGTGTTGACGGCGAGCCGGAGCTTGCAGACCGGCGTGCCGCTCGGAGTGTGTCGGAGCTCCGGATCCTTCGTCAGGTTCCCGACGAGCACGACGCGATTGATGTTGGCCATGTGTTCTACTCCTCTTGCGAACGGATGTTCGCTTCAGCATAGGCGGGCTCGGGGACGGACTCGGGCTCACGCTCGGGCTCGGGCGGAGGCGGGCCCGGCACGCCGCCTTCGATCCGGCGCACGGCCAGGTGGCGCATGACGCCGTCCGTGATCCGCAGGATGCGCGAGAGCTCGTCGAGCGTCTCCGGCTCGACGTCGAAGTTCAGGAGGTGGTAGGTCCCCTCCGCCTTGTGGCCGATCTCGTAGGCGAGCCGGCGCCGTCCCCAGACGTCGTGGCCGACCCAGTTTCCGCCCGCCTTCTTCACGAGCTCGCGTGCGCGCTTGACGATCTCCTCCTGCCGCCCTTCGGGCAGCTCGGGATCGACCATGAGCAGGATTTCGTATGCGACCACTGTTCCCCGAGACCTCCCTTCCCTTGGTCTGAATCGGCCTCGCCGGCCGGCGCCGCTCGGGAACACGCGGCGCGATGACGAGGCAGGAAGCGGCGGCCAGTGTAGCATCGCCGCGATGAAGCGCCCCTTGGCGTGGCTGCTCGGAGGTTTCGCGCTGTTCGGCTTTCTCCGCCGCCGACGCGAGCCGGATGCGGCTCCCGATCCCCGCGCCGACGAGCTCCGGCGCAAGCTCGCGGAGTCGCGCACGATCGTCGAGGAGCGCGACGAGTTCGAAGGCGCGGAGGTCACGGTCGACCGCGCCGAACCTGCGCCCGAAGATCCCGAGTCGCGCCGGCGCGCCGTGCACGAGGCCGGTCGCGCGACCCTCGAGCGCATGCGCGGAGAGAACGCCTAGGCGCGCAGCACCGAGACCGCCTCGGCCGCGAGCACCGCGGCTGCGGCCACCAGCACGGTCGTTCCACCGGGAGGAAGGTCCGCGTAGTACGCGGTCGTGATTCCCGCCAGCACCGACGCGAGGCCGATGCCCATGGCGATCACCACCGTCGAGCGCATGCTCCACGCGATACGAGCGGCCGCGATCACGGGCAGGACCATCAACGCCGCGATCAGCAGGATGCCGACGACGCGCATCGAGAGCGCGATCGTCACGGCTGCGAGCGCGGCCGTGAGCGCGTTGAGCGGAGCGACCGGCAGTCCCGCCACGCGCGCACCTTCCTCGTCCACGACGACGGCGACGAGCGGACGGTAGAGCAAGGCGATCAGCGCGAGCGCGCCTGCACCCAGGGCGGCGATGACGACGAGATCGCCGCGCGTCACCGTCAGGATCGAGCCGAAAAGGAACTGGAACAGGTTCACGTTGAGCGCGCCGGCCGCCGACACCAGGACAACGCCGCCTGCGATCCCCGTGTAGAAGACGAGCGCGAGCGCCTGGTCCCCGGCCGTCCGTCTCCGCGCGCGCAGCCCTTCGATCGACAGCGCGCCGAGGATCGAGACGACGAGTGCCGTGAGCACGAGCGGTAGGTCGAGCAGATAGCCGAGCGCCACGCCCGCGAACGCGACGTGGCCGATCCCGTCCCCGATCAGGCTCAGCCTGCGCTGGACGAGGAAGAACCCGACCGCGGGCGCCAGCAATCCGACCACGATGCCGGCGCCGAAGGCGAGCCGCATGAACTCCAGGTCAAGCATGGACGTGTGAAGGGTCGTGCCAGACGGCCGGCAGGGACTCCGGAGGGCCGTCGAAGACGATCTCTCCGCGAACGAGCACGATCCGCTCGACGAAGCGCTCGACCGCGCCGAACTCGTGCGAGACGTACAGGATCGTCATCTCGAGCTCGCGCCGGAGGCGCTGGAGCAAGAGGGCGATCGCCTCCTGCGCCTCGACGTCCACGCCGGTCGTCGGCTCGTCGAGGACGAGCAGCTCGGGTTCCGCGGCGAGGGCCTTGGCGATGAACGCCCGTTGCTGCTGGCCGCCCGAGAGCGTGGAGAGCCGCCGGTCGGCCTGGGGCACGAGCCCGACTCGCTCGATCGCCTCGCGCACGGTCTCGCGATCCGCGGCACCGAGTGGTCCGATCAGACGGGTCCGCGACGCACGGCCGGTCGTGACGAGCTCGCGCACCGTGAGGGGAGCGTCGATTCCGGCCTGCGCACGCTGCGGCAGGTATCCGACCTTGCGCGCGAGCAGCTCGATGCGTCCTGAGGTCGGCTGCTCGAGCCCGACGACGAGCCGGACGAGCGTCGTCTTGCCGCCGCCGTTGGGCCCCGCGATCGCGACGAATTCCCCGCGCTGCACCGCGAGCTCGAGCCCGCGCAGCACCGGCGGCCCGTGGCCATAGCCGAACGTGACGCGCTCCATGCGGAGCGCTAGCGACATGCCAGCGCCGTTCGCAGGGCCTCGAGATTTCGCCGCATCAGCGTGAAGTAGTCGTCGCCGCGCTTCTGCTCGTCCGGTGTCACTCCCTCGATCGGATCGAGAACCGCGGTGTGTGCGCCAACCTCTCGGGCAACCGTCCTCGCGAGGCGCGGCGAGACGAGCGTCTCGAAGAAGACGGTCGTCGCGTGCGTCCGGCGCACCACCTTCACGACGTGCCCGAGCTGCCGCGCCGATGGTTCCGACTCGGGCGTGGCCCCGGTGATCGCGATCTGCCGGAGGCCGTAGCGCGCGGCGAGGTATCCGAACGCGGCATGACTGGTCACGATCTCGCGCCGCTCGCAGCTGCGGAGCCCGTCGCGATACTCCCTGTCAAGGTGCCGCAGCTCTCTGACGAGTCCGGTCGAGGGACGATGCAGGGCCGCGCCGATCTTCTTCGCGACGCGGGCGAACAGGATCGGGTCGAGCCAGACGTGCGGGTCTGCGGTGAGCCCTCCTTCGCCGCCGATGCTCCGGTGCAGCGGCAGTCCGGCGAGCACGTCCGCCTTCAGCCCGTGCGCCTCGTCCACGGCCTTGCTCACCGCCGGCTGGAACCCGTGACTCAGGTAGAGGACGACGTCTGCGTTCACGATCCGGCCGACCTCACGCGGCGTGAGCTCCAGGTCATGGGGCTCGGCGCCGGGGGGAGTGAGGTTCTCGACGTGGTACGCCGGCCCGCCGATTCGCTCTGCCGCGTAGGCGAGCGGGTAGAACGCCGCCACCACGGACCTGCCGCTCGATCCGCTCGAGCCGCAGCCTGCGAGCAGGCCGGTTAGGACGAGAATGAGAACAATTCTCGAAATCACGCTCCGGACGATACACTCGCAACATGGTCTGGACGAGTGACGCGCTCGAAACCCTCGAGGCTGCCGGCTTTCGCAGCGGCGGCGCGCGCCGGGCGGTCGTCGAGCTGCTCGGGCGTCAGAATTGCTGCCTGAGTGCGCAGGAGATCTTCGACCAGCTCCGCAGGGCCCGGCGTCCCGTCGGCATCGCGTCCGTCTACCGCGCTCTCGAGGCACTCGCCGAGCTCCGGCTGGTGAAGCGCGTCGACGCGGGGGACGGGATCGCGCGCTACGAGCCCGCACCGGCCGACGGCGACCATCATCACCACCTCGTCTGCCGCGACTGCGGCAAGGTCGAAGCGTTCAGCGACTCACGGCTCGAGCGCGCGATCGACCGCGTCGCCGGCGGGCTCGGGTATTCCGTCGAAGAGCACGAGGTCGTCCTCGTCGGCGCCTGCGCGGACTGCAGCTAGCCCCGCGCGAACGCCTCGGCGCCGGCGGCGATCCCCCGCGCGACCCTCAGCTGATAGGCGCGCGTGTGCAGGCGCCCGCCCTCGGCCGGATTCGTCATGAAGCCGGACTCGACGAGGATCGCGGGAACGTTCGCCCAGTTGAAGCCGGTCAGGTCGGAACGGGGAACCAGGCCGATGTTCAGCGCACGGGTCGTCCCGGCGACTGCCGTTTGCACCAGACGCGCCGCGCGAAGGCTCTTCGCGTAGATGTCGTCGGTCCAGTCGCGGCGCAGCGCGGGAAACAGCGTCTTCACGCCGTGCTGCGAGCTATCGGCCGAGCCGTCGGCGTGGATGCGCACCATCAGCACCGCGTGGCGGACGTTGCAGAAGCGTGCGCGTTCGACGTTGCCGCTCGCATAGGTGGGAGTCGTTCGCGTCATCGCGACCCGGTAGCCGTCCCGCAGCAGAATCGCGCGGGTCTTCCACGCGATCGCGAGCACGACCGGGGCTTCTCCCGGCGCCCCGCCGCCGTCCTTGATCTTCCTTTGCGAGGAGCCCGGCCCGATCGGCTCCGTCTGGCGCCCGATCGCCGGAATCGTGCCGTGGCCGGGGTCAAGGCAGACGAGTGGAGGCGGAGCGAGGGCGAGCACGGCTACGAAGTGTGCCGGTTGCAAAATCGACGGCGGGGGGCATCAAGCTCGCCATGGCGTCACGCCGCGAGCTGCCCGCCGACGTTGCGGCGGCGTTGGACCGCGTGCCGGAGGCACGCGATCGTTTCGCATCCATGCCGGCCGACCGGCAGATCGAGTGGCTGAACTGGATCGACCGTGGCCGGGGTCGCCGCGGCCGCGCGGCGCGGATCGACGAGGCGATCCGGCGGCTGTTGCCGTCGGCCACCGCTGCCGAGGAGGAGGTGGTGGAGCCCGCAGGGCCGCCGCCCGAGCGCTACTGGTGGCTCTGGCTGCTGCTCCTGCTTCTGCTCGTGATCGGCGGGCTGCTCGCGTGGTGGTTGCTGACGCGCGGGGACGACAAGTCGACGGTGCCCAACGCGATCGGCCTGCGGGCGCCGTCGGCGACGCAACGCATCCGCGACAAGGATCTCGAGGCACTGCCGCGCAGCGGGCAGAGCGACCGGCCGCCGGGCGTCGTCTTTGCGCAGGATCCCGGTGCCGGCACCCAGCTCGACGAGGGTCAGACCGTCACGATCTCCATCTCGACCGGCCGCCTCGCCGTCCCGGACGTGACCGGCCTTCCGCTCGCGAAGGCGCAACGGCGGCTGACGAGTACCGGTTTCCGGAACGAGGTGAAACGCGTCGCGTCGTCGCGGCCGAAGGGCGTCGTCGTCGAGCAGTCGCCCGTCGCGGGGGTCACGGCCGTGAGGGGAACCACCGTCAAGCTCAGCGTCTCGAGCGGCGTCAAGCCGGTGATCGTTCCCCAAGTCGTCGGCCAGACGCAGGGCTCCGCCGTGTCGGCGCTCACGAGGATCGGCCTCAGGCCGCAGCTCCGAAACGTGGCCTCGGCGAAGCCGGTGGGAATCGTCGTTGCGCAGAAGCCGTCGGCAGGAAAGGAAGTCGACAAGGGAACGACCGTGATCCTGAACGTCTCGACCGGGACGGGCCCGACGACGACGACGACCACGACCGCGACGACGGCTACGACGACCGCGACGGTCACGACGGCGGCGCCGGCGCGCGTGCGCGTTCCAAGGGTGATCGGCTTTGCCCAGACCCGGTCGCTTCGCCGCCTGAACGCCCTGGGCCTGCGGCCCACGGTCCTCTACGTCCTGTCGAGGCAGCCGGTGAACAGGATCGTCGGGCAGTTCCCGCGGCCGGGCACGATCCTGCGTCGCGGCTCACGGGTCCGCGTGAACGTCTCCTCAGGCCCGAATCCGCAGCCGTCGGCGACCGTGCCGAACGTGATCGGCCAGGATCAGGCGACTGCGGCCGACAACCTGCGGGCGGCGGGCTTCCGCGTCGTCGTCCTCAACAGGCCGACAAGCAATCAGAGTCAGAACGGCCGTGTGATCGACGAGCAGCCGGGGCCGGACTCGGTTATCCCAGGCGGCTCGCAGGTGACGATCTTCGTCGGGCGTTTCGCCGGCTGAACGGAGCCCGGTGCTGCTCCAGCCGGCGGTGGCCGGCCACCACAGTGCGAAGCGCACCAGGCTCCGAGGAGAGAGACCCGTGCGACCGCGGAAACTTGCTGACGAATTCAGGCGTCCGTTTCGGACAGTAACCTGATGTTGTCCGCAAGCTCGCCCTCCTGCT
>DASWEF010000118.1:0-18667 GCA_036394855.1 Gaiellaceae bacterium
GCTGTGCCAGCGTCTGGGCGACATCCTCGGAACGACGATCGACACCGACGAGCTCGAGGAGGCGACGGAGCGCTATAGCGAGCAGGTGAGCGAGGCTGTCGCGTCGGACGAGGAGACGGCCGCCTACGTGGCGGAGCTCGAGCAACGGGCCGAGGAGCTCGATGCGGAGGCGGATCTCCCCTCGGGCGAGACGCTCGCCGCGGAGCTCACGCGTTTTCTGCGCGAACGCGAGCGCGGGAACGGCGGGCCCGAGCGCGAATCCGGCCGCGGCCCGTCCGAGCAGCCCTAGCTACCCGAACGTAAAGGCGTACGCCGCCAGGCCGGGAGTAAACGACAGCTCGATCCGACCGTCGCGCGCCCTCTTCTGCGCGAGAAGCGTGTAGAGCCGGTCGCCCGTGATGCGGACGGCCGCACGCTTTGCGCCGTTCAGCGTGACGCCGACGACTCCGCGTCCGCCGAGGACGAGATGCACCGTGCGCGCATGGAACTGCAGCCGCAGGCGTGCGTCGTTGCCGGCGACGATTCGCTCCGCCTCCACCGTCCAGATTCCCGAGTACGCGAACGAGTCGCGCGCGAGTGCAGGTGGGAACCGGTAGGTCGCGGGCGTATCGCTTTTCAGAGGCGAGCCCGCGTAACCCGCGATGCGCGAATAGCCGAGGTACGACTCCGGCGTCCGCTGCTCCGTCGGCGTCCGGTCCGGCATGCGCACCGGCCTCGGCAAGGATTCGCGTCCTGCTTCGAGCAGGAGCCGGATGGCGCGCTCCGTCTCGTCGTAGTTGCCTTCGCCGAAGTGAATGTCGCGAACATGACCTGCCTGGTCAATGAGGTAATCTGCCGGCCAGTACTGGTTCCCGTACGCGTTCCAGGTCTCGAACTTGTTGTCGAGCGCGACGGGGTAGCGGACGTGCAGTCGTTTGACGGCGGCGCGCACGTTGCCGAGGTCGTGCTCGAAGCCGAACTCGGGGGAGTGCACGCCGAGGATGACGAGGCCCTTCGAGCGGTACCGCGCGTCCCATTCCTCGAGGTGAGGGAGCGTGCGCAGGCAGTTGATGCAGGAGTAGGTCCAGAAGTCGACCAGGACGACCTTCCCGCGCAGCGCAGGCAGGCTGAGACCCGCCGTGTTGATCCAGGCCGAGATGCCGCTGACGCCGGGCGCCGGGCCGTAGTCCTTCAGCGGCACCTTGCCAAGGCGTGAAGCCAGACGCTCGGCCCGGGCGACGAAGACCGGCTCGCCCTTTCCGGCCAGGCGGTCCAGCCGGTGCTTCGCGGCGGAGTTTCCCTCGATCCCGTCCTGCACCCACTTGGCATAGCCGGGGACTTTCGTCTGAAGATCTTCGGCCCAGCCCTGGTAGATCACGACCGCGGCCGCGGCCATCAGGACGCCGCCCGCGATCCGGATCGTCTGCGCATGCTGTCGGAAGCTCGCCGTGAAACGGCGGCTGCCGTGGGCGATCAGCAGCATCGGGAGGGCTGCACCGATCGCATACGCGATTGCGATCGCGACGATCCAGCCGCCGACGCGGTCGGTGGCGGCGTTGGCCGTGAGCGTTGCGAGAACAGGTCCGCCACACGGAATGAAGACAAGCCCGAGGCTCGCGCCGAGCAGGAGGCCGCCGCCGAGGTCTCCTGCGCGCCGACGCGTCAGGAAGAGAAACGGCCGCTCGACCCACCGGCCGACCTGCGGGACGACGAGCGTCACCGCGAGCGCAAGGAGGAGCACGGCACCGATCCGGATCTGGTGCTTCGCGTCGATCCCGGCGAGGCTCCAGAGCCAGGCGCCCGCGAGCAGGAAGGCGGTGAACGTGGTCACAAGGCCGGCCGCGATTGCGTAGGGCCTTCGCGTAGTGCCCGTGCCGCCGCCCGCGAGCACGATCGGCAGCACCGGAAGGATGCAGGGGGTGAACGCAGTGATGACGCCCGCCGCGAATGCGATCGGGACGAGGATGAGCACCCTGTCTAGTCTCGGCTAGGAGCCCGGCGTTTCAGCAGCGGCCGGCTCGGGCGTGGGAGCGGGTTTGCCGTCCGAGCTCGGGTCGACGGTCGCCCCCTCGGTCTGCTGCTCCTGCTTTTGCTGCCCTTGCGGCCGCTGGCTCTGACTCTTCTTCCGCTTGCGCCGTTTCCGCCGACGCGAGCGGCCGGAGGTCAGCTTCGGCTGTGGGAGGTTCTCGGCGAGTGCGCCGGCGACCTCCGGCAGCGTGCCGAGTCGCTCACGTGCTGCCTCGATCAGCTGCGTTGCCCTGGGCGTGTAGCCCTCCGCCGAGGCGAGCAGCGCCGCGCCCACCGGAAGCGGCAGCTCGAGGGCGGCGTTCACGAGCTTGGCCGCGTTCTCCTCGTGCCGATGTCCGCGAGAGTTTGCAAGAGCGCCGAGGAGGCGCTTCGCCTCCGGAAACTCCGCGCTTGCGCGCCGGTCCTGGAGCTTGCGCGATGCGCGTGCCAGACGCCAGGTCCAGCGCGCGAGGATCTGTTCCGGCGCATTCGCCTTCCCTTCGGCAATCGCCCTGAGCAGGACGCGGACGCCGCCCATCCGGTCCTTCTCCCAGGTCGGCGCCTGCGTGACGAGCGTGACGAGATCGTCGAAGTCCGCCCGCTCGACGGTCATCGAGACGCGATCGGAGAGGGCGATGATGCGCAGGCGGCGGTTCGGGTTCTCCGCGGCGCACGTGGCGAGGAACTGCTCCAGGCACGCCCTGGAGGCGCCGCGCGCGGTCAGCTTCTCGACGAATGCCGCGCGCTCGTCGAAACGGATCTGCCGTCCTGCGATCGTGGCCCAGTAGCGCTGCTCGTCCTCGTCGAGATACTTCGGGTCGATCCGCTGCCACTCACGCGTGATAACTGCGAGGCGGCGCCGAACGTCCGGAGTGACCGGGACGAGCCACGGTGCCGGCGTCAGCCTGCGTCGCGCGCGTCGCTGCACGCGCCGCCGCGGTGCCGGTGTCACCCGCGCGCCCTCGCGGTAGAAGTCCGCGTCGAGCAGCGAGTGGAGCGAGACCACGCGCTCGTGGTGCGTCGCGGCCTTCGGCACGAAGTCAACGACGATGCCGGCCTCTTTGCGCGGATGTGTGCGCATGATCCGGCCGATCCGCTGCTGGTAGACGCGGCGCGATGCGGTCGGCGCGAGGTGGAAACAGACCGTCGCGCGCGGGGAGTTCCATCCTTCCGCGAGCAGCATGGCGTTGATCAGGACGTTGATCTCTCCGCGCTCGTAGGCGGCGAGCGTCTCCGCGAGCCGCACCGGGGGCGTGCGCCCCGAGACTGCTTCCGCCTTCAGTCCGGCGGCGCGGAACTCCTTGGCGAGGTTGTACGCATGATCGACGCCGGCGGCGTAGACGATCCCCGGCGTGTTCTCGAAGCGGTCGCGGTAGAGCGAGGCGGCGGCCTGGTTCAGAGCCTGGTGGTCGAGGGTCTTGGCCAGGATCTCCTGGTCGAAATCGCCGCCGATGATCGGCACCTGGTTGATCGCCGCCACCGGCGGAACGCGCAGGCAGCGCAGCGGCGCGATGAGTCCTCGGCGCGCGGCGTCCTGCAGCGGAAGATCGTCGACGGAAGCGGGGAAGACGTCCGAGACCTGCTTCGCGATCAGCTGCTCGGTCGCGGTCATCCCGATGTAGATGGGCTCGGGGAAGGAGCGGATCGCCTTGCTCGTCTTCTCGCCGAGCGCCGTATGCGCCTCGTCGCAGATCACGAGCTGGTACGCGTCTCGTGAGAGCGAGTCCTGGTGGCGTGCGAACCATGCGTAGGTCTGGATCGTCAGCGGGTTGCCGCCGCGGAGCGGTTCTTTGCCGGGCTCGATCGGCGGCGAGAAGCGGTCGCCGTAGCCCTCGGTCGTGAGGTCGCGCTGGAACTGCGAGACGAGCAGGCGACGATGCGTGAGGATGAGGACGCCGAGCGTGCGCGCAGCCTCGACGAAGCCGGCGGCGGCAATCGTCTTGCCGGACGCCGTCGGGTGGCGGAATCGGTACCGGCGTACCGCGCCGGGATCCGGGCCGATGTACCCCTCCTCCTCCTCGGCCTCGGGCTCTGCCTCGAGGACATCCTCCGTGGAGTCCTCCACCGGCTCGTCCTCTTCCTCGACGGCCTCGGCAACGGCGCCGTTCCCGTTGCCGTTCCCATTCGGCGGCGCCTCCCTCTCGTGCGAGGCGATCAGCTCGGTGAGCATGCCGGCGAGCGCGTCGACCTGGTGGCGGCGAAGCTCGGTCCCGGAGGCGAGATGCGGACGCTCCTCTGCGAGCACGCGCTCGAGTCCGAGCATGAGGCCGTACTGCACCTTCCAGCTCGGGCTCGGCATCCGCCGCCCGGCTTCGATCTCGGCGAGCGCGTCGTCGAGGGCGCGGCGCCGCGAGGTTCCGGGCGCGAGCACCCTGGCCGGATCCTCACCCTCGCGGATGAAGGGCTCGCCCGCCCAGGCTTCGGCTCGGAGGGCGGCGGCCGCTAGACCGTCCGCTGCCTCCGACGCTGTGGTCGGCTGCTCTGTGATCTCCTGCATGAACGCAGCGCGTACTGGCGCTGCAACTGTCAAGAAAGGGCGACTCCGCGAATCCCCTAGGCGGGAGTCGTACAAACAGTATATCGGTCGTAAGGCTAGGTGCCGAGTCCCCCGAAGACGGCAAATGGGTTCTGGGGCTGGACCTCGTAGACCAGCTCTCCGCCCGGCTCGACGCGGCCCTCGATGCGGCGGGCGAGCTCGACCGCCTGCTCGCGGGTCTCGGTGCCGGCGATCACGTACGTGAACGTCCTCGAGACGTCGTAGCCCTCGCCGCGCAGCCGCTCGGCGAGATCGTGCGCCTCGCGCAGGCTCTCGCTCTCGACGCGCACCTCCCAGGGCGCATAGCCGCGGTCGAGGAGGTCCTCCTCGGCGTCGAGCTGGTCGGGCTCGTCATTCCAGCGCTCCTCGTCGCGAAGCCACCGCTCGGTGACGAACCGCGACGGTGTCAGTCCCTCCTCCTCCAGCTCCTGCTCGACGATGCGGCTCGCCTGCTCGGCTTGCATCCCGCTGGCCGCGTAGACGAAGACGGTGTCGCCGTCCCGGGACACCGCGAGGCGCTGCTCGCGCAGCTCCTCGGCGAGCTCCTCCGCGTCGCGTCGCGCCAGGCCCAGTCGTTCGAGGAGTCCGCGCGCGCCTTCCTCGTCGGGGAGCTCGATCCGTATCCGCCAGTCGTCGTGCGCCACGGCGGAAGCCTACGCGGGCGCCCCGGCCCGCAGCTCGGCAAAGGGGTGGCCGAAGAGCCGCTCCGACATGCCGATCTGGTCGAGGTGCCTCGTGATGCCGCCGAGGAAGAACGGCCAGCCGGCGCCGAGCAGGAGGCCCGTGTCGACGTCGGCCGCTTCCGCGACGACGCCTTCCTCGAGCAACCGGTGGATCTCGTCGGCGACGGCTTCCAGGACGTCGTCGACGACCTGCTCACGCGTGCGCGGCGCGTCCTCCACGACGACCGGGTCGCCGCCGTCTGCGATCGCGGCGAGCGCGGGCGAGAGCGGAAAGCGGTCCGGGAAGGCGTCGTGCATGCGCTCGAGCACGTGGTTCGCGACACGCGGTCCGACCATCTGGAGGAGGACGGAAGGCGCCATCGGCATCCCGAGCGACATGACTGCCTCGTCGACTTCCTCGACCGGCGTGCCGTGCTCGATCGCGTCCATGATCACCCGCGTCATGCGCGTCAAAATGCGATTGACGACGAAGCCGGGCGCGTCGTTCACGAGGATCGGCCGCTTGCGCAGCTTCTCGCCGACGGTCCACACCGTGGCGAGCGCAACCTCGTCCGTTTCGGCCGCACGCACGACCTCGAGCAGCGGCATCAGTGCCACCGGGTTGAAGAAGTGCATTCCGGCAACGCGCTCCGGCCGCCGCAGATCGGCCGCCATGTCCGTGATCGAGAGCGCCGAGGTGTTCGTCGCCAGGATGCAAGCGTCGCCGACGACCTGTTCCAGGTCGGCGAGCACCTCCTTCTTGACCTCGAGCTCCTCGAAGACCGCTTCCAGCACGAGGTCGCAGCTAGCAAAGCCGTCGTAGCTCGTGTCGCCGGAGACGAGCGAGGTGAGGAAGCGACCCTTGCCCTCGTCGTACCGCCCCTTCGCGACCTGGCGATCGATCTCGGCGCGGATGTCGGCCAGCGCCTCGTCCACGATCTCCTGCTTCACGTCGCGGATGACGAGCGGGAGCTCGAGGCGGCGCAGGAGGAGCGTCGCGATCTGGCGTGCCATCAGGCCGGCGCCGACGATCCCGATCTTCTGCACGTCCCGCGGCGCCGCCGTCGGGCGCGCCGGGTGTCTCTTGGCGCGCTGCTCGACGAGCTGGAAGGCATAGATGGATGCCTGTGCCTGCGGACCCGGCAGAAGCTCTCCGATCGTCTCCTCCTCGCGGCGGTAGCCCTCTTCAACACTCCACTCTCGCGCACCTTCGATCAGGTCGAGCGCCGCGTAGGGCGCGGGCGCCGCTCCGTGCACCGCGTCGTCGACCGCCGTCCGCGCGCGGCGGAAGATCGTCTCCGCCTCCGACCAGTCCGGCTCCGCACGCTCGAGTCCTCGGTCGCCGAGCTCGTGCGCGAACGCGAGTGACTCGTCGAGGAACTCCGCCGGTTCGAGCAGCCGGTCGGCGATGCCGAGCTGCGCGACTTCGGCAGCGGCCAGCATCCGGTTCTGGCGCAGCGGATTCGAGACGATCACCTTGATCGCGGTCTCCGGACCGGCAAGCCGCGGCAGCAGCTGTGTCCCGCCCCAGGCGGGGAAGAGACCGAGGAAGACCTCCGGGAACGCGAAGTGACGAACTGTGCCGGCGATCGTGCGCGCACTGCAATGCAGCGCGAGCTCGACGCCTCCGCCGAGGCAGGCGCCGTTGATCGCAGCGACGGTCGGAAACGGCAGCGTACGCAGACGCCCGAACAGCTCGTGTCCCGCGCGGGCACCCTCGATCGCGCGTTCACGCGTGATGCCGGGAAACTCGGTGATGTCGGCGCCGGCGGCGAAGAAGAACGGCTTCCCGGTGATCACCGCCGCACGGAAGTCGCCTTCCTCGAGCTCGCCGAGCACGCGGTCGAGCGACTCGAGCGCGGCCTCGCCGAAGAAGGTCGGCTTCGTCCAGTCCTCGCCGTTGTCGATCGTAACCAGCGCGACGTCGCCGGCGCGCGCGAGCTTGAACTCAGTGACCGGCGCCAAGGTTCTCCCACAGCAGCGCGGCGCCCATCCCCATCCCGACGCACAGCGCGGTCAGGCCGTAGCGGACGTTGGGCCGCTCGCCGAAGCCGTACGCCAGCTGCGCCATCAGGCGCACCCCTGTCGCCGCGAGCGGATGCCCGCAGGCGATCGCGCCGCCGTAGGGATTGAGCCGTTCGTCGTCGGGATCGACGCCCAGCCCCTCGCACCACGTCAGCACCTGCACCGCGAAGGGCTCGTTCAGCTCGAAAAGACCGACGTCGTCCAGCGTGAGTCCGGCCTGCTCGAGCACGCGCTTCGTGGCCGGGATCGGCCCGATCCCCATCAGCTCCGGCTCGACTCCGGCGAAGGCGCAGGCGACGAGGCGCATCTTCGGCTGGAGCCCGAGCTCCGCCGCCGTCTCTTCGGCGGCGAGGAAGGATGCCGTCGCGCCGTCCGTGAGTCCGGCCGAGTTCCCGGCGGTTACGCGCCCGCCTGCCCGAAACGGCGTGCGCAGCGCCGCCAATCCTTCCAGCGACGTGTCGGGGCGGAGAAACTCGTCGCGCTGGGCGACCTTCCATCCCTCCTCGGTGAAGACCGTCATCGGGACGACGGTCTCGCGCATGACGCCGTTCTCCCAGGCAGCCGCCGCGCGCCGCTGGGAACGGACGGCGAAGGCATCCGCGTCGTCCTTCGTGATCTGCGGAAAGCGGTCGTGGAGGTTCTCCGCCGTCGCGCCCATCGTCACGGCGGAGGGATCCACGAGCCGCTCGGAGACGAACCGAGGGTTGAAGTCGACCTCCTCTGCCATCGGGTGATGGCCCATGTGCTCGACGCCGCCCGCGAGCACGATCTCGCACGCACCGAGCGCGATCTCCCCTGCGCCGGCCGTCACGGCCGTCAGCGCGCCCGCGCACATCCGGTCGACTGCGAAGCCGGGGACCGACTGCGGAATCCCGGCGAGCAACGCAACATCGCGCCCGAGAGTCAGTCCCTGGTCTCCGACCTGCGCGGTGGCAGCGAAGATCACGTCGCCGATGCGCTCGGCGGGAATTGCCGGGTTGCGGCGCAGGAGCTCCCGCACGACCTTGACCGCCATGTCGTCGGCGCGCGTCTTCCAGAACATCCCCTTCGGCCCCGCGCGCCCGAACGCGGTGCGCACGCCGTCGACGAACACGACTTCCCGGCGTTCCACCCGGCTCAGTCTACGCGCGCATAATCTCCGCCCGTGACCGACTGGCCGGAGCAGGCGAAGCGGGAGGAGGCCCGCTACCGAGACGGTGAAGCTCGCCTGCCGGAGGCCGCGGATGAGGACACGCGCCAGCGCCAGCTGACGCGCATGGGAAACGCGGCCGGCGGCGCAGGGCTCGCGTATCTGATGGCAGGGGACGCCGACCGCGCGCGCGAGTGGTTCGACCGCGCCGTCGACCGCTACCGCGAGAGCTTTGCCATCGCGCCACCCGGTAGCTGGGGACGTCCGATCGGAATGATCAAGGCTCGCGTTTTCGCAGGGGACTGGCCCGGCGCGGAATCCGAGTCGCGCTGGACGCTCGAGCAGGGAGCCGCGGACGCGGAGACGCCGATCGGACGCTATGCCGGCTGCCTCGCCCTGCTCGTGCTCGGTCGCGACGCGGAAGCACGGGTACTTGCAGACGGACTGCGGACGCACCCGGACTTTCCCGCACCTGTCGGTGACGCGTTGGCCTTCATCGCCGCGCAGGACACCGCCGGCTACGTCCTGGCGATCGAGTCGGTGCTGGAGTCGTTCGAGAATCGCGACGAGTACCTCGAAGATCTGCCGGTCGCCGACACGGTCATGGTGCTCCAGTCGCTCGCCGCATGCCGCGACATGGCGGCGGAGCTGAGCTCGCCGCTCCTGCCGGCCTAATCCCTAGTCCTGGTGCGCCGGTGGATGGGCGAACATCGTCAGCACCACCTTGTCCGCCTTCTCGTCCTCGAGCTCGCGCGCAGCCTCGAGAAAGGCCGCCATCAGCTCGAGCGCGCGCTCGATCGTCAGCTTGACCTCGAGCTGCGCGCTGCGGAAGACGCCCTGGGACGAGTAGAGACCGTGCGCACGCTGCACCTGGTCGAGCATCGCCGCCTGGAGATCGCTCGCGCCGCCGGCAGCGAGCAGCTCGGGCGCGACGCGAAAGACCTTCGCCACCGACCTGTACGGCTTCTCGCGTCCGCCTCCCTTGGGATCGGCAAGCTCGATCAGGCCCGCCTTCAGGAGCATCCGGACATGAAAGTGGAGGTGACCCGGATCGACGCCGAGCCGTTGCGCGAGCTCGCGGTTGGTGAGCTGCCAGTCCCCCTCCTGGCCGAGCATCTCCAGCACGCGCACCCGCAACGGGTGGCCGAGCGCCTTCAGTTGTTCTGGCTTGTCGAGTACCAGCGTGTCCTGCAAAACCAGGCCCGCCCTTCTGTCTGCCCCTGGGAAGGGTCTACATATAGCGCGGGGCCTGTCAAGCGGGAAGCTTGGCTGCAGCGGCGCGATCGAGGATTGCAGTCGTCCGTCCGGCCCGAGCGCGGACGAGGCTTGCCGGCGTATCGGGGCTTGGTTCGGCGGCAAAGGCGCGCTGCGCGGCCTCGGCCTTGGCCTCTCCGGACAGCACGAAGAGAATCTCCCGCGCGCTTCGAAGCACGGGCAGGCTGAGGCTGACCCGGTCGACGAAGGGCTCCAGGCCGGCCTCCGCCGGGAGGACGCGCCTGCGCTGTCGCAGCGTCGGTGCGTTCGGGAAGAGGGACGCGACGTGGCCGTCGGGCCCGACGCCGAGCAGCAGCAGATCGAACTGCGTGTCGCCGAGCTCGCGCTCGTACTCGGCGGCAGCCTCCTCCTTGCCGAGCTCGCCTCTGATCCGGTGGACTGCCCGCGGCTCGCGCTCGAGCCGGTCGAGGAGCGCACGTTTCGCCATTCCGTAGTTCGAGTCCTCGTGATCGGGCGGCACGCAGCGCTCGTCGCCCCACCAGAGCTCGACGGCCTGCCAATCGGGTGCGCGCTTCGCCGCTTCCTTGTACGCCTGCTCGGGCGTCTTTCCGCCCGTCAGGACGACGTGGCCGCCTTCGCGTGCTGCACGCGCGAGCCGTTCGGCGACGACCGCCGCAACTTCCCGGTCGTCCTCGAGGATGACGAGCTCGACGTCGGTCACTGCTCGCCCGCTGCGAGCTCCTTCGACCTTTCCATCGCGGCCTGGATGGCGTTGAGGAACGCCGCGCGCACCCCGGCCTGCTCGAGCTCGCGGATCGCCCGGATCGTCGTTCCGCCCGGCGAGGTGACCGCCTCCCGCAGCTCGACCGGATGCATCTTCTCGTCGCGGAGCAGCTTCGCGGTGCCGAGCATCGTCTGGACGACGAGCTGCGTCGACGTCTCGCGTCCCAGCCCGAGCAGGATTCCCGCTTCGATCATCGCCTCCGCGAGCAACGCGAAGTAGGCCGGGCCCGATCCGGAGACGGCCGTCACCGCATCCATGTATTCCTCCGGCACGCGCGCGACCGCGCCGAGATGCGTGAGCACCTCCTCCGCGAGGTCGAGGTGCGCGTCGTCGGCGTGCGCGCCCGCACAGATTCCCGCGATGCCTTCGTGGACGAGCGCCGGCGCGTTCGGCATCGCGCGCACCACCGGGACGCCGGCCGTCAGGCGCGCCTCGATCTGGGCGGTCGGAATCGCCGCCGCCACCGACAACACCGTTTGCTCTGGCGTGATCAGCCCTCCCACCTCGCCGAGCAGAACGTCGAAGTCCTGTGGCTTCACGGCGATCACGATCAGGCTCGCCTCCGCGACGGCTTCCGCGTTCGAGAGCGTCGCCTCGACCCCGTGGCGTTCCGTCACCTCCTGCAGGCGCTCTTCGCGCCGGCCCGTGACGACGATGTCCGCCGGCTTCCGCCACCCAGAGCTGAGCAGACCCGCGAGCAGCGACTCGCCGATCTTCCCGGCGCCGAGAATGGCGATCCTCCGGTTGGCGGCCATCGGGGGTCAGTCTAGGGCGGCGCCGTACGCGGCGAGCGTACGCTCGTCGCGGAAGACGAAGCGCGCCACCTCGACCGACGGATGCCCCGCGAGGGCCTCTTTCGTCGCCGCAATCGCCACCGGCGCTGCGAGCTCGACGGGAAAGCCGTACGCGCCGGTCGAGATCGCCGGGAACGCAACCGACGTCGCGCCGAGCTCCTCGGCGAGCTCGATCGCGCGGCGATGGCAGGACACCAGCAGCTCCGCCTCACCCTCGCCGCCCCCGTGCCAGATCGGACCGACCGCGTGGATGACATGACGCGCGGGCAGGTTTCCACCCGTGGTCGCCTTCGCGTCTCCGGGCTCGCAGCCGGCCAAGCCACGGCATTCCTCCAGGATCGCAGGGCCGCCTGCACGATGGATCGCTCCGTCGACGCCGCCGCCGCCCAGGAGGCTCGGGTTCGCCGCATTGACGATCGCGTCGACCTCCTGCTCGGTGATGTCGCCGACGACGAGCTCGATCATGCGTACGCAGGGCGTGGGAATCGCACCGGCCGCTCCACGGCCCGCGGAATCAGCCCGTGCGTGAACGCCGTGGCGAGGTACAGCCCGGCCAGTCCGGCCCACTCCCCATACGGCGCCAGCAGCTCGGCAGTCTCGTGGCCCTCGACCCAGCGGCCGCGCAGGTGCGACATGAGCTTGATCAGCGTGAGATCGCCGACGAGCCCGCGTTCGTACCGGCCGAGCCCTTCGAGGCAGACCACGCCGGCCGACCAGGGCCCGAGCCCGCGCTCGCGCTCGATGAACGCCGCCGCCTGTACCGTCGGCAGCCCGTGCAGTCGTTCGAGGTCGACCGAGCGGCAGATCCGAACGAGCGCCGAAGCTCGGCGCGCGTGCAGGCCGAGCTGGCGCAAACGCGCCGGTGCATGGCGGCCGAAGGACGCGCAGGTGGGCGGCGCGTGCAGAGTCGTTCCCTCGACGCGCGGAGTCGTCGCCCGCACGATCCGAACCTCGAGCTCCCGCGCGCGTCGCGAGTCGATCAGCTGCCCGCAGAAAGCGCGCAGCAATGTCTGTGCCACCGTGGGCAGCCGCAGCTGCCGCATGCCCTGGAAGCGCCGGGTCGCCTCGCCGATCAGCGGATCGCGCGCAAAGCGACGCAGGAACTCGGTGTGGTCGGCCTCGACGGGGACGATGAAGCGCAGGCGCTCGAGTCCCTCCTCGCTCTCCGCCCGCAGCACGATTCGACCGTCCACGGTCTGGCCTGCCGATCCCAGCTCCACGCGCTCACCGACGCGCATGGTGGTGGTCAACGTGCCGTCCCGGAGGTAGCGCGTCGCGTCGCTCGCGTGCTTCGTGGAGAGTGCGAGCGAGAACGGGCCGGCGGGACGAACGACCCGCTCGAGGGTCAACGCTTACGCGCTGCTTCGGACTCGGCGTTCACGCCGAGATCGTACGCGCGGCGGAGGATTGGCTCCGCCTCGTCCTCGCGCCCCTGCTCACGTAGGAAATTGGCCCACTCCAGGGCGGCCTCGCCTGCGTCAGAGCGGCGGCCGTGAACCGTCAGGAGGTCAACCGCGCGGCGGTACGCGTCGATCGCACCGGTGACGTCACCTTGCGCCGCCAGCCCTCGGGCGAGCGCGTGCACCGCCGCGCCCTGCGTATCCCCGTGGAAGTCACCGAGCAAGGCGAGGGCGTCACGGGCGAGCTCAACCGCGCGGTTCGCATCGCCTTCCAATTCGGCGAGGCGCGACTGACCGATCCTCAGCATCCCGCGGTCGACCAGCTCGGGCTTCATGCCGAGCAGGCGCTCGGCAAGCTCGAGGTGCCGACGGGCGTCTTGGGCGTCCCGCTCACGCAGTTCGACGCCCGCGGCGAGCAGGTAGGCGCGTGCGAGGGTCAGGTTGTCGTCCGTGGCCTTGAGCAGTGCGATGGCGTTGCGGATGTAGTCGAGTGCCTCCGTCGAACGACCTTCCATGGCGCTGAGACGTCCGAGCGACCAGTAGAGGCGAACGCGCGTGTACGGATCCGTCTCTTCGTCCGCGCGCGAGAGCGCGTCGCGGACGACCTCGGTGGCGCGCTCGTAGTCGCCTGCATCGCTCAGGGCGAAGCTGAGGAAGACGGCGTAGCGAATGTAAGCCGTGGAGTCGTCCGGGACTCTCTCTTTGATCTGTTCGAGGCAGCGTTCGAACAACGCGACGGAACGATCGGGCGCGCCGAGCGCTGCGTACGACTGGCCAAGCGTGGTGTACAGATCCGGCCGCATGTGGGGAAGGGGCGCGTGGCCGTTGTCCGCGAGAGCCGCTTCAAGTCGTTCGACCGCCTCGAGGTGACTTCCACGCTGCGCTGCGGCCAGACCTAGGCCAACGCGAGCACGAACCGCGGAGCCGACGTCTCCTGCCGCGACCGACTCGTCGAGAATCTTCTTGAGCTTCTCCTCCGGCTCGGCGGTTGTCTCCGCGAGTCGCAGCTCGAGCTCGGCGTCCGCGAGACGCAGCTCGCGGTCATCGACTTCGCGGAGGTCGCGCCCTGTCTCGAGGTACTCCACCGAGACACGGAGCTTCTGCGAGAGCTTGCGGAGTGCCTTGACCGAGGGAGTGCGGGCCCCAGCCTCGATCCGCGAGATGTAGGCATAGGAAACTCCAGGCGACGAGAGGTCCCGTTGTGAAAGACCGCGTTGGAGGCGCAGGCGCTTGAGCCGTGCGCCGACACCTTCCGTGGGACTGCCCTCGGACACGCTGCTTCGGATCATCAAGAGGTTTCGGACATAAGTCAAATGCCTTCTTCGGCCGGCACCTAGTCAATCGGCGCTTCCTCGTGGCAACATAACCCCCAAACTCCCGATCTCTTCGCGGAAGGGGAGGTGCGGCATGTATCCGTGGGGTAGCTAAGTGGGCCGAATAGGGCGGGGACGCCTCGCGTCCCCGCCTCCGTCTAGTCTCGCCTGATGGCTTCAGGGCTCGCGCTCGCCGTGTACGGGCTCCTGCTCGTCCCGGCCGCGGTCCTCGTCTGGCGGAGACCCGTCCTCGCGCTGTATGCGTGGGTCGTCGGCCTGGCCGCGCACAACGCGGTCATGGCGGCGCTGTACGGGGCCGGAGTTCGTGGGGGCGCTCTGACCGCCCTCCAGGCCTGGAAGGAAATCCTGCTCGGGGTGGCGCTCGCACAGGTCGCTTTCGAAGTGCTTCGCGCGAGACGGCTCGCATTCCGCGTTCAACCGGCCGACGTGCTCGCACTCGCGTTTGCGTTGCTCGTGTGTGTGTACGCCGTCCTCCCGCAGGACTGGCTCGGCGGCTCCGCCGATCGGTCCGCGATCGGGCTCGCGCTCAAGCACGACCTGATTCCGGTCGGCGCCTACTTCCTCGGGCGCTCGGTGATCCTGCGCCGCGAGCAGCTCGTCCCGCTCGTCTGGACACTCGTCGGAGCGGCGGCGGCCGTCGCGGTGCTCGGGCTGCTGGACGACTTCCTGATCCCGATCTCGTGGTGGCGCGACTCGGCCGTCGTCGACTACTTCCACAAGCACCTCGGCTACGACTACAACGGCACGGGCGGACTGCCGGAAAACTTCATCTACAACACCGGCTCCGAGGATCACTTCCTGCGGCGGCTCGTCTCGGTGTTCCTCGGGCCGCTCGCGAGTGCGTACATGTTCGTCGTCGCATTGCTCCTCGGCGCGGCGTTGTTGCGTCGCGTTCGGCTGCTCGTTGCGCTGAGCGCCGTCCTGGCTGCCGGGCTCCTGTTCACGTTCTCGCGATCCTCTCTGCTCGCGCTCGCTGCCGGGCTCGTCGTGCTCGCATTCGTCGCGCGCCGGCGGTGGCCGGTTGCGGTCGCGGCGGCGACGATCGCGGTCAGCGTCGCCTGGGTCCATGTCTTCCCGCACGTCGCGCCCGAAGGGAAGTGGACGAAGCAGGACCTCGTCGAGCAGCGGAACATCGCGCGCCAGAAGCCGGGCGCGAGCGGCGGCGCCGGCAACATCGACGAGCCGTCGATCCACAGCCACTGGATCAGCCTCCGCGAAGGCGTGCGCACCGTCGTCCACCATCCGCAGGGCTACGGGCTCGGCAACGCGGGCCAGACGGCCTCGCGCACCGAGACGCCGATCAAGGCCGGCGAGTCGAACTACACCGAGATCGGCGCAGAGACCGGTCTGCTCGGCTCGCTGCTCTGGACGGCGTGGGGACTGTCGATCCTCGTCGCGCTGTCGCTGGCCGCACGCCGGACTCGGTGGTGGGCGGCAGTCGGCATCGCCGGCGCGTTCGGAGCCGCGCTCGTGCTCGCGGTTCAGACGGACGTGATCGGCGACCCGTGGATGGGCTACGTCCTCTGGGCACTGGCAGGGATCGGAGTCGCGCCGGTAGCGTTGCGCACGGATGGCGATCGACCCGCGGGTGGACATCGGGCACGTTCACCTGAAGGTGAGCGACATCGAGCGCGCGCTCGCATTCTACCGTGACGTCCTCGGCTTCGACGTCATGCAGCGGTACGGCGAGGAGGCTGCGTTCATCTCGGCCGGCGGCTACCACCATCACATTGGACTGAACACCTGGGAGTCGAAGGGCGGCTCGCCGCCGCCGCCCGGCACGACCGGTCTCTACCACGTCGCGATCCGATATCCGGACCGCAAGGCGCTGGCGCAGGCGCTGAAAGCCCTCGTCGATGCGGGTATTCCGATTAGCGGCGCGAGCGACCACGGCGTCAGCGAGGCGATCTACCTCCGTGATCCCGATCAGAACGGGATCGAGTTGTACCGCGACCGTTCGGAAGAGGAATGGCCGCGCGCGGAAGACGGCAAGGGCATCGCGATGGTCACGAGGCCGCTCGACGTGCAGGCGCTGCTGGCGGAGGCCTGACGTGGACGGAAGCCGAAGCCGTCGCCGTCTCGTGACCATCCTCGGCCTCTTCGCCGGATCGCTCTTCTGCGTGGCACTCGTGGCGGTGCGGAACGTGCACACCGGCAACGCCAACTTCCGCTATCTCATCTGGAACCTCTTCCTCGCGTGGATTCCGTTCGCTCTGGCCGTCTTCGTCTACGACCGCTGGCGTCGTGTGGGAGCGGGTATCAGTCTGCTGGCGCTTGGCGCGCTCTGGCTTCTCTTCTTCCCCAACGCGCCTTACATCGCAACGGACTTCGTGCACCTCGAGCGTGGTTCGCTCGTGCCGTACTGGTACGACGCCATCACGATTGCCGCGTTCGCGTGGATGGGACTGCTGCTCGGCTTCGCCTCGCTGTATCTGATGCAGACGGTGGTGAAGCAGTGGTTCGGCGCGGCAGTCGGCTGGAGCTTCGCGGCCGTCGCGATTGCGCTCGCCTCGCTCGGAATCTATCTCGGGCGTTTCCTGCGTCTGAACAGCTGGGACGCTCTCGAGCATCCGAGCGTCCTCCCGCGAATCGCCCACGCGGTCGCACGCGATCCGTTCGCGTACCGGGAAGCCATCGCGGTCACCGTCCTCTTCACGGCCGCGCTCAGCTTCGCGTATCTGCTGCTGTACAGCTTCGCCGCCGTCGGGCTGGAGCTGGACGAGGGCGAGCGGTGAGCGGTCGAGCCATGAGCTGGGCAGCTTGAATAGCACAGCGGCGCGTTGAACGACCAGGCCGTGCGCGTCGTAGCCCCGTTCGGGGAGCCGGGCGATCGCCTCTCCGATCGGCGTCGGGTTCTCGGCCGGCGCGGGGACCGGTGGCTCGGCGAGCGCGATCGGCCTGGCCCTCGCGCGCTCCTTCAGCGCCGCGTTGACCACCAGCCGCCAGACCCAGGCTTCGAGCGGCCCCTCACCGCGGAACTTCCCGCGCTTCTGGACGGCGGCCGCGAATGCCTCCTGCACCGCGTCCACGGCGCGTTCCTCGTCCCGGAGGACCCCCGCCGCGACGCGGACGAAGCGCCGGTACTCGCCGCGGTAGAGCTCCTCGAGCTGTGCGAGCACGGCGTCGGCCATCTCCCTATCGATCCTCTCGCGGACCGATTTCTTTAGTCAGCAGCACAACGGCCCGGCGGCTGCGCTACAACTTCCACCATGGCCTCCAAGCCCGTCGAGCAGCTCGAATCGGTCGTGATCCGGTTCGCCGGCGACTCCGGCGACGGCATGCAGCTGACCGGTGGGCGCTTCACCTCCGAGACGGCGCTGATCGGCAACGATCTGGCCACTTTCCCGGACTTTCCGGCCGAAATTCGGGCACCTGCGGGCTCCCTCCCGGGCGTCTCCGGCTTCCAGCTCCACTTCGCCGACCACGACATCCTGACCCCGGGCGACGCGCCGAATGTGCTCGTGGCGATGAACCCCGCCGCGCTGAAGACGAACCTCAAGGACCTGCCGCCGAGCGGCATCCTGGTCGTCGACAAGGACGCGTTCACCGACCGCAACCTCCAGAAGGCGGGCTACGAAGGCAACCCGCTCGAGGACGGCTCGCTGGAGGCGTACGACGTCCACGCGATCCCGCTCACCTCGATGACGATCGAGGCGCTGAAGGAGATCGAGGGGATCACGAAGCGCGAGGCCGAGCGCTCCAAGAACATGTTCGCGCTCGGGCTGATGTCCTGGCTCTACGGGCGGCCGACCGAGGCCACGATCGAGTTCCTCCGCCGCAAGTTCGCCAAGCGACCGGAGATCGCGGAGGCGAACGTGAAGGCATTCCAGACCGGCTACGCCTTCGGCGAGACGACCGAATCGTTCGCCGTGCAGTACGAGGTGAAGCCCGCGGCCCTGCGTCCCGGCCTCTACCGGAACATCACCGGGAACCAGGCGCTCGCCTACGGCCTGGTGGCTGCGTCGGTGAAGTCGGGGCTGCCGCTTTTCCTCGGCGCGTACCCGATCACGCCCGCGTCGTCCGTCCTGGAGGAGCTCGCGCGCCACAAGAACTTCGGCGTCCGCACGTTCCAGGCGGAGGACGAGATCGCCGCCGTCGGCGCCGCTCTGGGGGCAAGCTTCGGCGGCTCGCTGGGCGTCTCCACGTCGAGCGGTCCGGGAATCGTGCTGAAGCAGGAGACGATCGGGCTCGGGATCACGCTCGAGCTGCCGCTGATCATCGTGGACATCCAGCGTGCCGGCCCGTCCACGGGGATGCCGACGAAGCCGGAGCAGGCCGATCTGCTGAGCGTCATGTTCGGCCGCAACTCGGAGTCGCCCGTGCCGGTGATCGCCGCCGCGACGCCGTCGGACTGCTTCGACGCCGCGCTCGAGGCGGCGCGGATCGCGATCAAGTACCGCACGCCCGTCTTCCTGCTCTCCGACGCCTACCTCGCGAACGGGTCCGAGCCCTGGCTGCTTCCCGACGTCGACGCGATCGCGCCGATCGATCCCGGCTTCGCGAAGCCGGACGGCGATGACTTCCAGCCCTACCGCCGCGACGAGGAGACGCTCGCGCGGCCCTGGGCGGTCCCCGGCACCCCCGGTCTCGAGCATCGCATCGGCGGTCTCGAGAAGCAGGACGTGACCGGCAACGTCAGCTACGACCCCGACAATCACGATCTGATGGTGCGGCTGCGTGCGCAGAAGGTCGCCGGGATCGCACAGGACATCCCGGAGCTGGAGGTCGACGATCCCGACGGCGCGGACACGCTCGTCCTGAGCTGGGGCGGCACGTACGGTTCGGTCGCCGCGGGTGTTCGT
>DASWEF010000119.1:0-12830 GCA_036394855.1 Gaiellaceae bacterium
AGACGTCCAAACCGGACCCCGAACCGTCGTTGCCGTCCCCGAGCGAGAAGCTGACCGACGCCGAACCGTAATAGGGCACATCCGCACCCGTGAGCGTGATCGACTCACCCGTCGGAACAGCCGAGTCAGCAGCGAGCGTGAACGGGACGTTCGTGGTCGCACCGGCACCGTTGGTCGCGACGACGTCGTGTGAAGCAGCGTCGGTCGTCGACGCGCTCCAGGTGTAGTCCTCGCGGTACGGGGAGCTCGTCTGCGAGCCGCCGCCGGTCACGTTCGAGATCGCCGGGAAGTCGACGGAGGTGACGCCGGTCTGCGGGTCGTCCGCAGCAGCCGTAACCCGGAACGTCCCGCCCGCAGCGCCCGGCCGGTAGAAGAGCGTCGTTCCCGACACGTGCTGCGTGCCGCTCGCCGGATTCTCGGCCAGCGTCAACGACACGTTCGGGGGCGTACCGTCCAGCAGGATCTCCTGCGAGCCGACGGCCTCCTCGTTGCCGAGATTGTCGTAGGCGCGGAACTTGACGGTCGTCGTCGAGTTGATGCTCAGCGCGCCGGCGTAGTCCGACCCATTCACGGGCGTCGGGTCGGTGCCGTCGGTCGTGTACCGGATCTTCTGGACGCCCGAGCCCGTACCGTCGTTTCCGCTGAGTGTCACCGTCACCGGGGAGCTTGTGTAGTACGTGCCGGTGAGGCAGGCGGCGCCGTTGCACTGGATCGTCGTCGTGGCTGCCGCCGAGTCAGCCGTGACCGTGAAGCTCGAGCTGGACGTGCCGCCGGCATTGTTCGTCGCCGAGACATTCTGTGTGCCCGGCTCGCCCGCGGTCGGCGTGAACGAATACGTGCGGGACGCACCGGACCCCGACCCGCTCCAGTTCGTCCCCATCGAGCCGGCGCTCGGGAACGTGTAGCCGGAGATATCCGTGTCACCGTCGCTCGAGCCGGCGGTGATGTCGAAGCCGCCGCTGGAGGCCGTCGGCCTGAAGAAGAGCTGTGAGCCCGATCCCGAGTAGTACGCGCCGCCGGCCACGTTCGAGAACGAGAGCGACGGGCTGTCCGGCGCCGACGTGTCGACCTTGACGGTGGTCTGGATCGAGAGTGTGTTGCCGACGTTGTCGGTGCCGGTGAGGGTATAGCGGTAGCAGCCGGTTGTGAGGCTGGTCTGGTCGGGGTTGCCGCTGATGGTGGTGGGGGAGCCGAAGGCGCCGCAGACGTTGGCGGAGCTGTAGGTGGCGCTGGTGCGTACGAGCGTGGAGTTGGCGAGTCCGGACTCGGTCGCCGACTGTGTTTCGCTGTAGTCGGTGCGGGTGCCGATCGTGAAGTCGCCGTCCGAGTCGTAGCTGGTGCTGCCGCCGCCCGAGGCCGCGGTGCCGTTGACCGTCAACGCACCACCAGCCGGGGCGCTCGAGTCGTCGGTGAAGGTCAGCGTTGCCGACGCCGTGGCGTTCCCCGCTCCGTCACGTCCTGTCACGACCTCGGTCGGGGACGTCATCGTGCCCTGCGCCCACGTGAAGTCGTTCGAGTCGAAGGGGCCGCCGGCAGGGGTGGACACGGTGGATCCGGTGTGCGTCCAGCCGGTCGCCGTTCCTCCGAGCGCGGCCGTCTCGCTCGAGGCTGCGCCCGACTCCGGATCGGAGAGGGCGTTCCTGATCTTGAAGCTGCCGCCGCCTGACTCGACGCCGCGGTAGTAGATCGTTGTCCCGTTCTTGAAGGCGGAGCCGGCGGGGGAGACCGAGGTGAGGGTGAAGGAGTTCGACGGGCCCGCGCTGTCGACCTTGGCGATCGCGCTCGCGCTCGAGGTTCCCACGTTGCCGACGTTGTCGGTCAGCTGCTCCCGGTACTCGTAGCACTTGCCGTTCGCGACGCCTGTGTCGTTTCCCGCGGACAGCGTGACGGTCGTCCAGCTGCCGCTGAAGGATCCACAACCGCCGGCCGAGAGCGTTGCTTCATCTCGCTGCACCATGCTCGAGCCCGGCGCGACGCCCGAGCCGCCGTCGGTGCCGCCGTTCTCGCCCACGGGCACGGAACCGCTCGTGTAGTACCCGGCGGTCACGCTCGGGGCGGTCACGCTCGGGCCGGTGGTATCGGCGGCGATCGTGTAGGTGGCGTCGGCGGAGTTGGTGCCGGCGTTGTTGGTGGAGTGGATGGTGCGTGCGGTCGAGGGGGCGGTGGTGGAGGCGCCGAAGGTGTAGTCGAAGTGGTCGCTGGTCTGGGAGCCGCCCCAGTTGCTGCCGGCGTTGGAGTTGAGGGTGTCGAAGGTGTAGCTGGCGATCAGGCTCTGGGCGTCGTTGGATAGGGCGGTGACGGTGAAGGCGCCGCCGGCGGAGGGGCGGAAGTAGACGGTGCTGCTGGTGTCCCAGTAAGCGTTGGCGGACAGGTTGCTGAAGCTGAGCGTGGGCGTGCTCGGCGCCGTGGTGTCGACCATGGCCGTGTTCGAGGCCGAGGAGTTGGTCGAGTTGCGGACGTTGTCGGCGGCCTGCTCGCGGTAGCGGTAGCACTTGCCCGTGACGACGGTGGTGTCGTTGCCGCCGCTGAGCGTGACCGTCGACCAGCTGTCGGAAAAGGCGCCGCAGACGTTGTTGGAGAGGGTGGCCTCGTCACGCTGCACCACGTATGAGGACGCGTTCGGGCCGGAGCCGCCCGGATCAGTGACCGAGCCCAGCGAGACCGGCACCGACAACGACGTGTAATACCCCGCCGTCACCGTCGGCGCCGGAACCGTCGGCCCTGTCACGTCGTTCATCAGCGTGAGCGTTGTCCCACCGTCGGTGTTCCCGCCGTTGTCGGCGCCGACGATGTTCTCGGTAGGCGCCGAGCTCGTGCCGCTCGCCCACGAGTAGAAGTTCGAGACGTACGGACCGCCGGCAGGCATCGTGACCGTGCCCGACGTGAACAGCCAGCCGGTCGTCGTGCCGCCCAGCGCGTTGAACTGGCTCGAGGCCGGCCCGGAGCCGGCGTCCGTGACGGTGTTCTGGATCTTGAAAGAGCAGCGGCCCGCCACCTGCACCTCTGCCGCGCAGCTCGGATCGGTACCGCGGTACCAGACCGTGGTTCCCGAGCCCGGGTAGTAGGCGCTGCCGGCGGGCGACACCGATGTGAGCGCGAAGGCACTGTTCGGAGCCGTGGTGTCGGCTTTCAGCGCGACGCGGAAAGTGATGTGCACGACATTCTTCCGGTTGGCGCTGTTCGATCCGTTCGTGTTCACCGTCGCCGCGGTTCCCTGCGTGTAATCGGAGAGCTCGGACGCAATCCCGCCGCTGTTGGCCGTTTCCCACCGCTCCGTGTTCGTCCCGTTGATGCCGGCGGGAGCAGTGAGATCCGTGCCGCTCGAGGCGCGGTTCCACGCCAGTACCGAGACGATCTGGTCGCCGTTCACCGTCGGCGTGATGGACGGGTAGTAGACGCCCGTGTCGTTTGTCGCCGGCTGGGTCAGGGTCGTCGGAGTCACCTGCAACGGCGCCGAGTTGTCGATGCCCGTGTATGCGGCGATGCCGCCGGTCGCCACGTCGTTGGGGGAGAACGTCCAGGTGTAGGTGCCGCCGCTGGTGTCCGCCGCGCTCGCGTTCTTGTACCAGAGCGACGTGCCGAGGTTGGTGCCGCTGTTCTGGGTGGTCAGGATCTGCGTCCAGCCTCCAGGCTGCGAGGTCGTGGTGGTCGAACCCGCACCCCAGGCAACGTGGGCGATCAGGAGATCGCCGAGCTTGACACCGGCCGGGACGTTGAGCGCGATGCTCCCTGCGGCGGCCGTCGGCCCCGTCGTGCCGGCGCCCACGTTGTACGACGCCGGATCGATGATGTAGGGCGTCGGCATTCCGTTGTCATCGAGCGTGAGCTCGAGCGACCAATTCCCTTTGCGCCCGGTGAGGTCCCAGTGCAGGCCGCGCGGAGAGATGTTGCGGCCCTCGGAGTCGAGGATCTCGGGCGGAGCGATCACGAAGGTCTCCGTAAGCCGGTGACCTGCGATCAGGCCGACGAAGCCGTCGTCCCCGACCCTCGGCGTCAGACCGTCCGTCTCGAGCTGCCACTGCCACGTTCGTTTGCCTTGGTGGCTGTCGACGACGAGGTATTGCTCAGTCTTCTTCGGGCTGACGGTCACGACCGCTCGCCCGAAGCTGGTGCGAGTCGACGCCCCACGGGCGAAGCCCGTCGCCTCAGCGGCACCTTTCCCCTTGAGCGTCACGCCCAGTGCCTGGGAGCCGCGCCTTACGGCGAAGCCCCTGGCCGACAAGGAGACCTTGAGGTCACGCGCCGGCGTCCTGACGAGGGGGGCGGAGTCCAGCGGCGGACCCAGCTCCCTCGTCAGGAAAGCCGATGCGTCGTGTGCCTTTGCGCCGCGGAGAGTGGCGAGCTCGGAGACGGCGAGAAAGGCGGTGAGAAGGAGCGCGGCGGAGACCGCGAGGAGAACAGGCGACCGGAACCTGCGCACGGCCTTGCCCCCGGCTTTCGCCGAGCGGAAACCAGGCCGCAGGTCCGGGAAGCTCGCCATGTGTTCTCCATCCACACGCATCGATTGCGCGTGGCTCCGTGACTAGGAATCGGCTTCGCCATCCCGGTTCCTGAGCAATTCCCTACTCGAAAGCGGCAAAAAAACTGCTCGAGTCACCCCTCTGAGGTACCGAAAACTTCTTGAGTCTGTCTGGGACCCGAATGAGGTCGGTCCACCGCGAGTGGAGCCTAAAGGTCGAGTAGAGGGTTAGAGAGCCCGCAGCAACCCGGCCGCGACGGCCTCGGAGCCGGGTCCGCTCGCGAGCACGCTCGTCTCGCCCAGAACGCCCGCCGAGACCTCGCTACCGCCCGACCAGCAATGGTCGAGTGGAGGACAGTCACGCACGGTGACGCCGGGAAACGCCGCCGCGACATAATGCGACGCCGCAGCTCGCCACTTTCCGGCGTCCTCGGGCGAGTCCCAACGCAGCACGAGCGCGGCGACGGCATCCTTCCCCAAGCCGTAGAGCGCGGCCCGGCCGCCGCCCCAGCCCGCGGCGATCGTCGCGGCGTTGGGGACGCCGAAGGCCTGCATGAGATTGCGAACGTCGAGCTCCCCGAAGGTTTCGGAGACGCTCAGGTCTGCGTTGCCGACTCGCTTCGGGAGACGGATGGGGAGCGCGCGCTCACGCTCGAGGAACTTGTCGATGTGGAGCAGCTGCTCGGTCGTCTGCGGGAACGTGCGCAACGCCGAGGCGAGCGCGGTTCGTCCGCCGAGGTAGCGCAGCTCCGTCGCGAGGGCGCGGCCCGGCCCGAGCCCCGCTGACTCCTCCAGGTGGTCGAAGCGGTCGAGGGGTGTTCCGCGCAGCGGAGTTGCACGACGTCCCGACGCGAGTGCTGCGACACCGTCGACCATCGCCGTGGCGGCGAGCCAACGGTCACGGTCCCGAGTGCGAAGTCCCTTTAGTCGGCTGAGTCCGTAGTTCTGGTCCACTAGCGCGCGCACGAGCTCGTTGATGATGAGCGCGCGGCCTGGCATCGGCGCGCGGCGCAGCAAGAGCCGGTGAGCGGACGTGTCGTACCACGCGCGTGACGCCGGCGCGCGTCCGAGACCCGTTCGCGTCGTCAGGCCGAGGAGGGCGTACAGGCGGGCGTCCTTCTGCCGGAGCCTGCGTGGATATTCGCGGTTCAGCGCGCGAGCGAGCAGCGCGTCGTAGCGGCTGCCGGCGATCTTGCTCACCGGGACGGGCCCACGAACGGGGAGGCCGGACAGTCGAGCCGCGCTCCGCAGGAGAGCAGCCGGGCCGGGGGATGCAGACACGCCTGCCGGCAGGGCGAAGAGGCCACAAATGACAACTGCAACGATCTTTCTCACGGGGCTGAATATCGGCAGAGACGCCGGACGGCAGGAGGCCGAAACACGCCCGTAGAATCGGCTAGGTGCCCCTCCCAGCAATACATGCCGGCTTCTGGAAGGGGCACTAGGTGGCCACCACAGAGGATCCGCTCGCGCGGTCCGGCTCGACCGCCGAGTGGAAGCGTGAGCTCTACGAGGCGAAGCCCGAGCGCGAAGGCGAGCTCTTCACGACGATCTCCGGGCTCGAGAACGAGCCGCTCTATACGCCCGACAACGTCGACGTCGACTACGAGCGCGACCTCGGCTACCCGGGCGTCTATCCGTTCACGCGCGGCGTCTATCCGTCGATGTACCGCGGCAAGCTCTGGACGATGCGCCAGTTCGCCGGGTTCGGGACGGCGGAGGAGACCAATGCGCGCTTTCGCTACCTGCTCGAGCACGGTCAGACGGGTCTCTCGACGGCGTTCGACATGCCGACGCTGATGGGCTACGACTCGGACCACGCGCGTTCGCTCGGGGAGGTCGGCCGGGAGGGGGTTGCGATCGATTCGCTCGACGACATGGAGACCCTCTTCGCCGGCATCCCGCTCGACGAGGTCTCGACGTCGATGACGATCAACTCGCCTGCGGCGATGCTGTTGGCCTTCTATCTCTGCGTCGGCGAGGAGCAGGGCGTGTCCCGCGACAAGCTCCGCGGGACGATCCAGACCGACATCCTCAAGGAGTACATCGCCCAGAAGGAGTGGATCTTCCCGCCCGAGCCGTCGATGCGGCTCGTGATCGACATGGTCGAGTTCTGCGCGCAGGAGATGCCGCTCTGGCATCCGATCTCGATCTCCGGGTATCACATCCGCGAGGCCGGCTCAACGGCGGCACAGGAGCTCGCGTTCACGCTCGCCGACGGATTCGCATACGTCGAAGCCGCGGTCGCGCGCGGGCTCGACGTGGATGATTTCGCACCCCGTCTTTCGTTCTTCTTCAACGCGCACCTCGACTTCTTCGAGGAGATCGCGAAGTACCGGGCGGCACGGCGGATCTGGGCGCACGAGCTGCGCGAACGCTACGGCGCGCGCAATCCTCGCTCCTGGCTCATGCGTTTCCATACGCAGACGGCGGGTGTATCGCTGACCGCGCAGCAGCCCGAGGTGAACATCATTCGGACCGCGCTCGAGGCGCTTGCCGCGGTGCTCGGCGGTACCCAGTCGTTGCACACGAACTCCTTCGACGAGGCGCTCGCCCTGCCCACGGAGAATGCGGTCCGCCTCGCGCTGCGGACACAGCAGGTGATCGCGCACGAGACCGGAGTGGTCAACACGATCGATCCGCTCGGAGGCTCCTTCTATCTCGAAGACCTGACGAGCCGGCTGGAGGCGGAGGCCTACGACTACTTCGATCGGATTCGGAAGCTCGGCGGCGTGATCCCGGCGATCAAGGAGAACTTCTTCCAGCGCGAGATCGCGGACGCGTCATTCCGTTACCAGCACGAGGTCGAGCAGCGACAGCGGATCATCGTCGGCGTCAATCGCTATGAGCTCGAGAACGAGGAACCGCTGGAGATCCTGCGCATCGACCCGTCGTTGGAGGGGAAGCAGATCAGCCGCGTGCAGGCTCTGCGGGCGCGCCGCGACTCCAACGCAGTAGAGTCGGCGCTGGCACGACTGAAGGAGGATGCGGCCCGCGAGGACCGGAACCTGATGCGTCCGATCATCGAGGCTTCCAAGCTGTACGTGACCATGGGAGAGATGTGCGACGCCCTTCGCGACGTCTGGGGCGTCTGGCGAGAGACGCCGGTCTTCTAGCGCTCGTAGGGGTCGTGTGCTTCGCGGCCGCCGGCGCGCGGGCTGCGCCCGCGCCGACGCTGTTCGGGCTGTCCGTGGCCGGAACCGCGCACCAGGAATGGGATCACACGAGCGCGCCGACCATGTCGGCGGAGTGCAAGCGTTCGCTGCGCTCGGAGGGATTCCGGTCGGTCCGGTTTCGCTCCAAGAAGCAGACCGTCGTTCGCGTCGTCGACGGCCGGGTTCTTCCGGCCGAGGTCCGCAGTCTCGGAGGAACCGTCACGGTCACGGGCGCCAACACCATCGACGAGATCTGCGGCGAGCTGGAGACGCACATGATCCAGGATTGCGTGAAGAGCAGGCGATCCTTCGCGGCGGCAAGGGTAAGCCTGCTCGGCACGAGGCGCGGATCGATCACGCTGCGACCGGTCCGCAACGTCCGTCTTCGTGCGATCAACTGTCCACGCGAGCCCGGGGACGTCGTTCGCGCGCCACTGGGCCCGATTCCGGGCCCGTTACGCATCTCGACGTCGGCGCTCTCCAGGAGCCGGATCGCGCGCATCACGTTGACCGCTTCCGCGTCGCGGACGAAGACTTCCGCCCCGCCGGAGACGGGAACCCTCGAGCAAAGAGCGGCGTGGACGCTCACGTTCGTTCGACTCCAGCCCTAGACGTCGCTGTCTCCTACACTCATACCCGTGGCGCGCAAGATCCGAGTCGTCATCGCCAAGCCGGGACTCGACGGGCACGACCGGGGCGCGAAGATCATCGCGCGGGCCTTGCGCGACGCGGGCATGGAGGTGATCTACACGGGGCTGCACCAGACGCCCGAGCAGATCGTCGAGACGGCAATCCAGGAGGACGCTGACGCGGTCGGGATCTCGATCCTCTCGGGCGCGCACATGACGCTGGTCCCCCGCATCCTCGAGGGCCTGAAGGAGAACGGGGCGGAGGACGTCCTCGTGGTCGTCGGCGGCACGATCCCCAAAGAAGACTCCGAGGAGTTGAAGCAGCAGGGGGTCGCCGAAGTCTTCACGCCGGGTGCGCCGACGAGCGAAATCGTCGAGTTCCTCAAGGGCAAAGTTCCGGTTTGATCCACGTCGAGCGCGAAGACGCCGTCGCCGTCGTCACGATCGACCGGCAGGAGGCGATGAACGCACTCGACGTCGCCACGCTCACGGAGCTGCGCGACCGCTTGCGCGAGCTTGCCGGCGAGGATGAGACGCGCGCGGTGATCCTCACCGGCGCCGGCGAGAAGGCCTTCGTCGCCGGGGCGGACATCAAGTACATGAGCGGGCTCGGCGTCGACGAGGCGAAACACTGGGGAGCGCTCGGACACGAGACGGGTCGGCTGCTCGAGACGATGCCGAAGCCGACGATCGCGGCCCTCAACGGCTTCGCGCTCGGAGGCGGCTGTGAACTGGCGCTCGCGTGCGACATTCGCTATGCGGCGAGCGGCGCCAAGCTCGGCCAGCCGGAGGTGAATCTCGGGATCATTCCCGGCTGGGGAGGCACACAGCGTCTCGCGCGCGTGTGCGGACTCGGGATCGCAAAGGAGCTGATCTTCACCGGCCGGATCGTCGCTGCGGAGGAGGCGCTGCGCATTGGGCTCGTGAACGGCGTTCACGACCCCGTGCTCGACAAGGCCCGGGAGACGGCCGTGCTGCTGTCCTCGAAGAGCCCGGTCTCCCTGCGGCTGATGAAGGACCTCGCGAACCGCGCCCTCGGTGGGGACCACGCGAGCAACCTGGACGCCGAGGCAGACACGTTCGGCGAGCTGTTCGCGAGCGAGGACGCGAAAGAGGGAATGACGGCGTTCGTCGAGAAGCGCGAGCCGCTCTTCAAAGGGCGGTAGTGACTAGCCGAGCTGGATCAGCGCTGCGCTGAGGACGCCGTCGTCCCCGCGCTGCGCCTTCAGCGACGCCGGCGCCGGCTGCGTCCACACGACGACCTTGTCGCCGTTCTGTGCCAGCGTGACGTTTGCGATCGTCCGCGCGACTCCGGTCGAGCCGAGGGTCTGCACGATCGTCGTCGCGGGGACGGTTACGACGATCGACCGGTTGAGCTTCGTCAGCACGAGGCCGGACGGCCACGCTTGCGACGTCGAGACGTTGACGACGACTCGTCCGATCGTTGCGGACACGACGGTGCCGGTGAGCGTGAGCGCGAACGGCGTCCCGGCCTTCGCCGCGAAGAGCAGCTTGTACGCCTTCTGCAGATACGGATACGGACTCACGGCCCGCCCTCCTCCGGGATGCACTTCGAAGTGCAGGTGCGAGTTGCCGCCGTTCGCGTCGCCTGAATCTCCGACGTAGGCGATCTGCTGACCCGCCGCCACGCGAGCGCCGTTTGCCACTGTGTAGGCAACGCCTTTGACGCACTTACCCCGGTTGTCGTTGCGCATCGTGAGGTCGTTGTTCAGGTGGATGTAGTAGTAGGTCGTCCCGCTGTCGCCGTAGAGGTAGAGCATGCAGCCGGCCGCGCGGGAGGTCGCCCAGTACTTCACCTTGCCCGACTCGGGTGCAACCGCCGCCGATTTCTTCGCGGCCATCAGGTCGTTGCCCTGGTGCCGGCCACCCGGTCGCGGCGCGCCGAAGTCGTCCACGTACTGCACCTGGCCGACGACGGGGAAGATGATGTGCTCCGGCACCTTGCTCGCAGCGAATGCGACAGCCGTCCCGGCGGCGACGCCGAGCATTGCGGCGAGGCAGATGACTCCTCGGGCTGTCGTCCGGTTGCGTCTCATGAAGAGGACGGGCGCTCCGGTTCGGCGTCCGAAGGGCGTGACAGTAGCAATCACCTCGGCCCGCGTCACCCTGAGTAGAGTCCTCCGCGGATGAAGATCGCCGTCTGCGTCAAGCAGGTCCCCGAAGGAAGCCGCCGCATCGACCCGGAAACCAAGCGGCTCGACCGCTCCGGCGAGGGCGCCCTGAACCCCTTCGACTCCCATGCCGTCGAGGAGGCGCTGCGGCTGAAGGAGTCGACCGGGGAGGGGGAGGTCGTACTCGTCTCGATGGGCCCGGCGAAGGCGCAGGATGCGCTGCGCAAGGCGCTCGCCATGGGAGCGGACCGCGCCGTGCTGGTCAGCGACGAAGGCGCCGCCGGCGCCGATCTCGTCGCGACCAGCTACGCGCTTGCGAAGGCGCTCGAGCGAGAGAGCGCGGATCTGATCCTGTTCGGTCAGCAGGCCGGTGACTCCGACGGGGCCGTCCTCTGGGCCGCCGTCGCGGACCGGCTGCGCCTGCCCGTCGCCTCGCAGGCCGCGGAGGTCGAACACGCTGACGGCAAGCTCACGGTCAAGCGCCAGACGGAGTTCGGCTACGACGTCATCGAAGCGCCGCTGCCGGCGGTGGTGGCCGTGTCGGACGCGATCAACGAGCCGCGCTACCCGTCGCTCAAGGGGATCATGGGCGCGAAGTCCAAGCCGCAGGAGGCGCTGTCGCTGGCCGATCTCGGCGTCGAGAGCGACCGCGCTGGTGAAGCCGGCTCTCGCACCGAGGTCTACGCGCTCAACGATCCGCCCGCGCGCGGCGACTCGCGAAAAATCGAAGACGACGGCAACGCCGCGCAGGCGATCCTCGACTTCCTCGCCGAGAAGCGGCTCGTGTGATGAGCACGCTCGTCTTCCTCGAGCACCACGGCAACGAGCTGCTCAAGGGCTCGCTCGGCGTGCTCTCGAAGGCGGCGTCACTCGGCGAGGCCGAGGTCGCAGGTGTCGTTGCCGGGACGGGAGTGCGTGCGCTCGCGGACGAAGCCGGCAAGTTCGGCGCCGCGAAGGTGTACGTCGCGGAAGACGCGCAGCTCGAGGCGCCGCTGTCGCAGCCACGCGTCGACGTCCTCGCGCAGCTCGTTCGCGACAAGGGCTTCGACACCATGCTCTTCGCGAACTCGGTGCTCGCCGCGGACGTGGCCGCAGGCCTGGCGGCGCGACTCGACGCCGGCATCAACTGGGACCTGACCGACATCGTGCGGGAGGACGGCAAGCTCGTCGGCAAGCGTCCGGCGCTGCAGGATTCGGTCTACGTCGACGTCGGCTGGACCTCGGAAGTCCGGCTCGCGCTCTTCCGACCCGGATCCTTCGATCCGAGCGCAACCGGTGGTTCCGCCGAGGTCGAGGAGATCCAGGTCGCGCTCGAGGACTTCTCCAGCGGCGCACGCATGATCGACCAGGCGCATGAGGAGAGCGAGGGTCCCTCGATCGAGGACGCGCAGGTGATCGTCGCCGGTGGGCGCGGCCTCGGCGGCCCGGAGAACTTCACGCTCGTCGAGGAGCTCGCCAAGGCGCTCGGCGGCGCAGTCGGTGCGACCCGCGCCGTCGTCGACGCAGGCTGGTACCCCTATTCGACCCAGGTGGGCCAGACCGGAAAGACGGTCGCGCCGAAGCTGTACATCGCCTGCGGCATCTCGGGCGCGATCCAGCACAAGGTCGGCATGCAGAGCTCCGGCGTGATCGTCGCGGTCAACAAGGACCCGAACGCGCCGATCTTCGAGTTCTCCGACCTGGGCGTCGTCGGAGACGTGCACGACGTCGTCCCGAAGCTGACCGAGCTCGTCAAGCAGCGCAAAGCATCGTGACGAGACCGAGCGACTTCCCGCCGCCTTTTCGGGCCGCGGACTACATCGCCGCGCCCAGCGACCCCGAGGACGAGCGGATCGAGGTCGGCGTCCTGATCGTCGGCGCCGGCCCCGCGGGGCTCGCGTGCGCGATTCGCCTCGGCCAGCTGCTCGAGGAGGCTCCGGAGATCCGGGAGCGACTCGGCGACGTCCCCGTCGCGGTGCTCGAGAAGGGGAAGCAGCCCGGCTCGCACCTTCTCTCGGGTGCGGTCGTGAATCCGCGCGCGCTCCGCCGGCTCTTCAGGGGACGGAAGCGGCTCGACGAGATGCCGTTCTACGGCCCGGTCGAGCACGAGTCCGTGTACTTCCTGACGGAGAAGCGGGCCCTGCGCATTCCCGCGCCGCCGACGATGAAGAACGAGGGGAACGTCGTCGCCTCACTCTCCCACCTGGGTCGCTGGCTCACCGACCAGGCTGAAGGTGGCGGGGCGATGATCCTGCCGGAGACGTCCGCGACCAAGCTGCTCGTCGCGGACGGACGGGTTCGCGGCGTGCGCACGGGCGACAAGGGTCGCGGCCGGGAAGGTCAGGAGCTGGGCAACTTCGAGCCCGGCGCCGACGTCGTCGCGCGCGTCACGGTGCTCGCGGAGGGAACGCAAGGGCACCTCACAGGTGTCGCGCTGGACCGGTTCGGGCTCGGCGGCGAGAACCCGCAGGTGTGG
>DASWEF010000120.1:0-11060 GCA_036394855.1 Gaiellaceae bacterium
AGTTCGAGCAGGACAGCGCCGCCTGCGACTCTGTCACCTTCGGCAACGTGCACGGTGCGCACGACCGCGTCGTACGGTGACGTCAGCGGCGTCTCCATCTTCATCGCCTCGAGCACGACGAGCGGTTGGCGCGCGCGGACCGAGTCGCCTTCGGCGACGAGCAGTCGGATGACCGTGCCCGGCATCGGGGCGGTGACCGCGCTGTGTTCCCCTGCCGGCCCTCCGTGGTCACTCGCGAGCGCGTCGACGTCGGGGGGCGCGGCCGGCGTGGGCGACGGCAGGTTGAGGCGGAAGGGGGTTCGCCACGGCAATTCGGGTGCGCGCACCGGCCTCGGCGAGAGCGGCGGGTGCTCGGTGAGGAAGGCCGTCGTCGTCTCCCCGGCGCGCACGAGCGGATGCGCGATGAGCCAGCGGAGGAACGGGAGGTTGGTCGTCACGCCCTCGACCTCCGTTTCCTTCAGCGCGTCCCCAAGACGGTCGAAGGCGTCGTCACGCGTGGTGCCGTGGGCGATCAGCTTCGCGATCATGGGATCGTAAGCCAGGCCGACCTCGTCGCCCTCCTCGACTCCGGCGTCGACTCGAATCCCGTCGGGTAGACGCAGGCGCGCGATGCGCCCGGTCTGGGGGAAGAACGTCCGCGGGTCTTCGGCGTACAGGCGAACCTCCACGGCGTGACCGCGCGGATCCGGCCGGAGGTCGAGTGCCTCGCCCGCTGCGATTCGCAGCTGCGACTGAACGAGGTCGATGCCGGTGATCAGCTCCGTTACGGGATGCTCGACCTGGATCCGGCCGTTGAGCTCGAGGAACCAGAAGTCGCGTCCGTCGAGCATGAACTCGGCCGTGCCCGCGCTTTGATAGCCGATCGCGCGCGCGAACGCGACCGCGGCGTCGCTCATCGCTGTCCGGAGTGGCTCATCGACGGCTGCCGACGGCGACTCCTCGAGAACTTTCTGGTGACGCCGTTGAATCGAGCACTCGCGCTCCCCGAGCGCAGCGACGGTCCCGTGCGTGTCGCCGAGTAACTGCACCTCGACGTGGCGCGGGCGCTCGAGGTAGCGCTCGCAGAACACCCGCTCGTCCCCGAAGGCCGCCTTCGCCTCGCGGCGCGCGGCTGCGAGCGCCTCCTCGAGCTCGCCGGCCTCGCGGACGACCCGCATCCCGCGTCCGCCGCCGCCGGCCGCGGCCTTGACGACGAGCGGGAAGCCGAGCTCGTCCGGCTCTCCGGTCGGCACAACCGGAACGCCTGCAGCCCGCGTGATGCGCTTCGCTTCGAGCTTGTCCCCGCCCGCGCGCAACGCCTCGGGCGGCGGTCCCACCCAGGTCAGCTCGGCCGCGCCCACGGCCTCTGCGAAGTCCGGGTTCTCCGCCAGGAACCCGTAGCCCGGATGGATCGCGTCGGCGCCCGTCTGCTTCGCGGCTCGGATGTGCTCCTCCGAGAAGAGGTAGCTCGCGATCTCGACGGTCTCGTCGGCGGAACGTGCGTGCAGTGAGCCCTTGTCGTCGGGAGCGACGACGGCGACGCTCGCGATCCCGAGCTCGCGGCAGGCGCGGAACACGCGCAGCGCAATCTCGCCGCGGTTCGCGACGACGAGCTTCCGGATCAGATCTTCTTCCCGGGGTTGAGGAGATTCAGCGGGTCAAAGGCGCGCTTGACCGCGCCGTGCAGCTCGAACGCCCGCGGGCCGAGCTGCCGGGCGAGCCAGTTGCGCTTCACGAACCCAACGCCGTGCTCGCCCGAGATCGTGCCGCCCAGCCGGAGTGCGAGCTCGAACAGCTCCTCGGAAAGACGCGGGGCCAGAGCGCTCTCACGCTCGTCGCCGGAGGCGAGCAGGAAGGTCGTGTGGAGGTTGCCGTCGCCCGCATGACCCCAGGAGCAGGCCGCCACGCCGAGCCTCCGGCCGATCTCGAGTGATTCCTCGATTCCCTCCGCAAGGCGGTCGAGCGGCACGGCGATGTCCTCGCTCGCCTTGCCTCCGCGCTGCGCGTCGACGACCAAGGCCACGCCGTCGCGCCAGCGCCAGAGCGCCGCGATCTCCTGCGCCGTCTTCGGCGTGTAGACGCCGAGTGCGTCCTCGCCGAACACGTCGAGCAGATCGGCGCGGACGCGGGCCGCCTCGTCGTGTGAGCCGTCGGCCTCCGCGAGCACGGCGAACGCGCCGTCCGGCACGTCGCCCGGGAACGTCGCGTGCGCGTAACGCATCGTCTCGGAGTCGAGATACTCGAGCGCCGCCGCCGGCAACCCGCTTCCGATCACCCGCTCGATCGCGGCACAGCCCGCACGCACGCCGTCGAAGAAGCCGACCACCGGCCACACCGCCTCAGGCGCGGGCGTGAGCCGCAGCCAGGCCGCCGTGATCACGCCGAGCGTGCCCTCGGACCCGATCAGGAGACTCTTGAGGTCGTAGCCGGCGACGTCCTTGCGCAGCGGCCCGCCGAGCTGGATCAGCTCGCCTGGTGGGACGACGGCTTCGAGCCCCATCACCCAGGCGCCGGTGACGCCGTACTTGAAGGCGTGCGGTCCGCCCGCGTTCGTGGAGATGTTGCCGCCGATCTGCGACTGCTCGGCCGCACCGGGATCCGGCGGGAAGAGCAGACCGCCCTCGCGAGCGATCCGTCGCAGCTCGCCCGTGCACAAGCCCGCTTCGACATGGATCCGCCAGAGCAGTGGGTCGAAGGACCGGACGCGGTCGAGGCGCTCGAGCGAGAGGACGAGACCCCCGTCGAGCGGCACCGCTCCGGCGGCGTAGCCGGTGCCGCCCCCGCGCGGAACGATCGGGACACTATGTCCGTAGCACCACGCCACCACCTCGGCTACCTCTTCGGCCGTCCGCGGGAGCGCAACCGCGTCGGCCTGACCGCGCAGACCGCGGGCCTCGGTCTGGTCGGAGAGGTAGGCGGCGCTCGCGGGGACGACCTCGGCGGCGACAGCCGCACGCAGATCACGCTCGACGGAAGCGACGGCGCTCATCCTGCAAGCGCACGCTCGAGTGCCTGCCGCCCGTCGCGCAGCACCGGCTCGCCGTGCGAGACGAGCACCATCTCGATCGGCAACTCGAGCAGCTGCTCGCGCAATGCGTTGCGGAGGTCGTCCTGCGTGAATCCGTCAAGATAGCGGAGCCAGGATTGTGGACAGAGGCGCAGCCCGGGCGGCCGGTCTCCGAGCAGGCGATCGCCCGGAACGAGCGCAGAGTGCTCGGCAATCCAGAACATCGTCTCACCTGCGCCTCGAATCACGATGGACTCGACGCCGCGCGGCAGGGCGCGCTGCGCGCGTGAGGTCGATGCGTCGTAGCGCTTCGCGAGCTCGTCGCGGCTACGGCGATGCCATTTCAGCGTGGTGAGGATCGCGACTCGCGCCTTCGAGCGGGCGAGCTCGTCGAGCGCCGCGTAATCGCCGTCCACGACGAGCGGGTCGACGAGGACGAGGGCCTGCTCGGCCTCGTAGGCGACGCTGCCCACGTCGCGCGGCCAGTCCGCCGGGGTGTCGCTGTCCTTCGGCGGCTGCCACTCAGGATGCGGTGCCGTCCAGCGCCACAGACCTCGAGCGAGCTCCTGCAGCTTCACGGTGCGGAGGGTAGATGATGCGCAGATGGAGGCTGTTCGCTGGGGCCTGATGTCCACGGCCCGGATCAACCTCGCGATCCTCGAAGGCGTGCGTCTGACCGAGCGCGCGGCGGTCATCGCCGTCGCCAGTCGTGATCAGGGCCGTGCCGACGCGTATGCCCGCGAGCACGGGATCGAGCGTGCGCTCGGGACCTACGAGGCGCTGCTCGCAGATCCCGACGTCGAGGTCGTCTACATCTCGCTCCCCAACTCGCTCCACGTCGAGTGGTCGATCCGTGCGCTCGAAGCCGGGAAGCACGTCCTCTGCGAGAAACCTCTCGATAGGCGCCCGGATGCCGTCGAGCGCGCGTTCGACGCGGCCGACCAGGCGGGCCGCCTGCTGATGGAGGCGTTCATGTATCGCCATCACCCGCAGACCCGCAAGGTCGCCGACCTCGTCGCCGACGGCGCGATCGGCCGGCTGCGCCAACTGCGGTCGTCGTTCTCGTTCACGCTCGCCGACCTCGCGGACGTCCGCATGCTCCCGGAGCTCGACGGCGGGGCGCTGATGGATCTCGGCTGCTATTGCATCAGCATGCAGCGCCTGCTGGCCGGCGAGCCCGAACTCGTCTTCGGGCGGCAGCGCACCGGCTCGACGGGCGTCGACCTCGGCTTCACGGCCGTCGTCCAGTTCGGCTCAGACGTTTTCGGCGAATTCAACTGCGGCTTCGACCTGCCCGAGACGAACGGGCTCGAGGCAATCGGCTCGAGCGGCATCGTGATCGTGCCGGACCCGGTCCGCTGCCGCGATCCCCACGTCGAGCTCAACGGCGAGCGGATCGACGTCGAGGACGTCGACCGCTACCGGCTCCAGGTCGAGAACTTTAGCGACGCCGTCCGGGGCGAGGCCGAGCCGCTGCTCGGCCGCGCCGACGCGCTCGGCCAGGCGAGGACGATCGAAGCGCTTTATCGCTCGGCGGCGACGGGCGCGGCCGAACCTTCTTGACGAGCTTGGGCCCGTTGGTGTTAGGTCCATGGCGCTTGTCCGTCTCTGTGCAATCTAGGAGGAGCCATGTCCGGTAGGACGCAAACGCGTCGACCGTGGCGGGCTTCGCGGAATCCAGTGCTTCGCGCTGCGCTCTTAGGCGTAACCGTCGCGCTTTTGCTCGCGTTGCCTGCTTCGGGATACGGGAAGACAGACGCGCGCAGCAGCGCGAAGAAGAGCCAGCTCGAGGTGTTCTCGTGGTGGACGGGCGGCGGCGAGGCCCATGGCCTGCAGGCGCTCATCAAGATCTGGAACAAGCAGCATCCGGGCACGCCGTTCAAGAACGAGACCGTCGCCGGCGGCGCGGGCTCGAACGCAAAGGCGGTTCTCGCCCAGCGTCTCGCGGCCCACAAGCCGCCCGACTCGTTCCAAGGTCACGCGGGCGCCGAGCTGCTGGACTACATCAAGGCCGGGCAGGTGGAGTCGATCGACTTCATCTACAAGAAGTACGGCTTCAACAAGATCATGCCCGCGCAGCTGATCAAGCAGATCACCTACAAGGGCCACCTCTACTCGGTGCCGGTGAACATCCACCGCGCCAACATCCTCTGGTACAACCCGGCCACTCTGCGCAAAGCCGAGATCTCGGGCGCGCCGAAGTCGTGGAGCGAATTCATCTCCGACCTGAAGAAGGCGAAGGACGCGAAGTTGATCCCGCTGGCGGTCGGCGAGCAGTGGACGCAGAAGCACCTGCTCGAGACGGTCATGATCGCCACGCTCGGACCGAGCGGCTGGGCCTCGCTCTGGAAGAAGGGTGGAAACTGGAACGGTGCCGGCGTCAAGACGGCGCTCAATCGCTACAAGGAGCTGCTGGCCTACACGAACTCGGACAGCGCGTCGCTGACGTGGCAGGATGCGTCGAAGCTCGTCGCCGACGGCAAGGCCGCGTTCAACATCATGGGCGACTGGGCCGACGGCTACTTCCGGGTCGATCTGAAGAAGAAGCCGAGCTCGGGTTACAACTGGGCAGCCGTGCCGGGCACGAACGGCGTCTACGACTGGCTGTCCGATAGCTTCACGCTCGCCAAGGGCGCACCGCATCGCGCCGCTGCAGTCCAGTGGCTGGGGTTCCTCGGCAGCAAGAAGGCGCAGGACACGTTCAACCCGCTCAAGGGCTCGATCCCGGCGCGGAAGGATGCGAATCCGAAGCTGTACGACACCTACCTCAAGTGGGCGCTCAAACAGTGGAAGTCGGACAAGCTCGCAGGATCGCTGACGCACGGCGTCGTCGCGAGCAACGCGTGGAACACCGACATCGACACGGCGCTCGGGCTGTTCCTGCAGAACAAGAACGTCGGGAACTTCCAGTCTGCGCTCGTCTCCGCTGCGAAGAAGCGCTCAGGGACGTAACAGCCGGCCAGGCCGTAAGTGAAACGCGCTCGAAGGTGGGGACCAGGGTTACTCCTGGTCTCCCCTTCGATCATTCTGATCGGGATCTTCGTCTACGGCCTGATCGGCTGGAACGTCAAGGTCTCGCTCAGCAACTGGCGTGAGGCGCAGCACACCACCAAGTGGGCGGGGCTAGCTGCCTACCGAGACCTCAGGCACGACGCGGCCTGGACCGAGAACGTCCACCACATCCTTCTCTTCACGGCGACGTTCATCATCGGCGCGCTGCTCGTCGGGCTGACGCTCGCGTTCCTGCTCGAGAAAGGCGTCCGCGGCGAAGGTTTCTTCCGCTCCATCTACCTGTTCCCGATGGCGATCTCCTTCATTGCCGCGGGCGTCGTCTGGCGGTGGCTGATGAATCCCGCGCCTGGAGACCGCGCCTCCGGCCTGAACGTCGTCTTCGACAAGCTGGGGCTGGGGTTCCTGGGCCACCAGCAGTGGTATCTCGATCAGCGCACGGGCATGGCCGCGATGGCGATGCCTGCCGTCTGGGCCCTCGGCGGCTACATCATGGCGCTCTACCTGGCGGGGTTCCGCGGCGTCCCGGAGGAGCTCCGCGAAGCGGCGCGCATGGACGGCGCCTCGGAGCTGCGCGTCTACCGGCACGTCGTCTTCCCGCATCTGCGCCCGGTGACGCTCGGAGCGCTGATCATCCTCGGCCACATCTCGATCAAGGTCTTCGACCTGATCGTCGCCATCGGCGGCAAGCAGCTCATCACCCAGGTGCCCGCCGTCTACATGTGGATCCTGATCTATGACGCGCGGGACTACGCGAAGGGTGCCGCGATCGCGACGCTCCTGCTGATCGGGATCTCGATTCTGATCGTCCCCTACCTCATCTACACCGTTCGATCGGAGCGGCGAACATGAGCACCGCGTCCGCCGTTCCTCCTGCTCCTCTCCCCGTCGAGCCCGCCTCCTGGTGGAGACGAACTCGGGGGTCCCGTGCCCAGCCGCTGAAGTACGCCGGGCTGCTGATCTTCGGCGTGCTCATTCTCATGCCCGTCTACGTCCTCATCGTGACGAGCTTCAAAGGCATCGCCGAGACCGACGTGAGCCATGCGTGGACGCTGCCGCACGTCTGGACGGTGGCGGCGTGGCACACGGCCTGGAACGACCTCTCGCCGAGCCTTGCGAACAGCTTCAAGCTGGCGATTCCCGCGACGATCATCTCAACCGTTCTCGGGTCGCTGAACGGGTTCGTGCTCTCGAAGTGGCGCTTCCCAGGCGCGGACCTCGTGTTCACGTTCTTCCTGTTCGGGATGTTCATCCCCTACCAGGCGGTGATGATCCCGCTGACGCAGCTCTTCGAGGACGTGAACTTCCCGGCCGGCATCCCGCGGCTCGTGTTCGCGCACATCGTGTACGGCATTCCGATCACTGCGCTGATCTTCCGCAGCTACTACGCGACCATTCCGGAGGAGCTGATGGAGGCGGCGCGCATGGACCGTGCGGGGATGCTGAGGACCTACTGGTCGGTCATCCTGCCGCTCTCGGCTCCGGCTTTCGTGGTCGCCCTGATCTGGCAGTTCACCTCGATCTGGAACGACTTCCTCTTCGCCGTCTTCCTCATCAACGACCCGGCCTCCTGGCCGGTGACGGTCGCGCTGAACAACGAGGCCGGCTCGCTGGTGACGCCGTACAACGTCTCGATGGCCGGTGCCCTGCTCGCGTCGCTGCCCACGCTCGTCGTCTACATCCTGCTCGGCCGCTACTTCGTGCGCGGCCTACTGGCCGGGTCTCTGAAAGGCTGACGTAGCAATGGCAGAGATCGTCACGAAGGAACTGACGAAGCGCTACCCGAACGGCGTCGAGGCCGTGAAGGCCCTCTCGCTCGAGATCCGCGAGGGCGAGCTGCTCGTCCTCGTCGGGCCGTCGGGCTGCGGCAAGACGACGGCGCTGCGCATGATCGCCGGCCTCGAGGAGATCTCGTCCGGCGACCTGTACATCGGCGGGCGGCGGATGAACGACGTCCCGGAGAAGGATCGCGACATCGCCATGGTCTTCCAGAGCTACGCGCTCTACCCGCACATGACCGTCGCGCAGAACATCGGCTTCAGCCTCCGTCTGTCGGGAGTGCCCAAACGCGAGCTCAGGCAGCGGGTCAAGGAGACCGCGCGCCTGCTCGCGATCGAGAACCTGCTCGACCGCCGCCCGAAGCAGCTAAGCGGCGGGCAGCGCCAGAGAGTGGCGATGGGTCGCGCGATCATCCGCCAGCCGCAGGCGTTCCTCATGGACGAGCCGCTCTCGAATCTCGACGCGAAGCTCCGCGTGGCGATGCGCGGGGAGATCGACTCGCTCCAGAAGCGGCTCGGCGTGACGACCGTGTACGTCACGCACGACCAGGTCGAGGCGATGACGATGGGTGACCGCGTGGCCGTGCTCCTCGACGGCGTTCTCCAGCAGGTGGACACGCCGACGGACGTCTACGACCGGCCGGCGAACCTCTTCGTGGCGGGCTTCATCGGCTCGCCGCCGATGAATCTCGCGCAGACGACGGTCGAGGGCGGCGAGGACGGCCTAGCGATCAGGTTCGGCGAGCACGCGATTCCGGTCCCGCGTGACCTGGCGTCCGAGCGCGGGCTCGATGCATGGGTCGGCAAGGCCGTCATCGTCGGCATCCGGCCGGAGGACGTCGAGGGGACAGGCCGCAACGGCGGCGGTGGCGACAGGAAGGCGACCCTGCCCGCCAAGATCGAACGCGTCGAAGCGCTCGGAGCGAGCCTGCTCGGCTACTTCAGGGTCGATGTCGAGGCGCCGAAGGGAGGCGGGGTCGCCGCCGCCGTAGCCGACGAAGAGCTCGAAGATGCGCCGCTGATCGGCGCCTCCGGCACGTTGTTCTGCGCCACGTTCGAGCCTCGCTCCGCCATCCGGGTCGGTGATTCCGTCGAGGTCGTGATCGACGCCGACCGGCTGCACTTCTTCGACCCGGAAACGGAGACGGCTCTCTCACGCTAGTCCGTGGCCGTCTGGGCGCCGGGCCGCGTCAGTCCGCTCTCGTACGCGAAGATCACCGCCTGGACGCGGTCGCGCAGACGAAGCTTCATCAGGATGCGCTTCACGTGCGTCTTCACGGTCGATTCCTCGATCACGAGGGCCGCCGCGATCTCGCCGTTCGAGAGCCCACCGGCGACGAGCTCGAGCACCTCGCGCTCGCGCGGGGTCAGCTCCTTCAGCCGCTCGCTCGACGAGGTGTCAGGCGCCGGTTGCCGTGCCATGCGCTCGACGACCCGACGCGTGACCGAGGGCGACAGCAGCGAGTCGCCGGCGGCGACGGTCTGGAGACCGCCGATCAGCTCCTCCGGGCTCGTGCGCTTGAGCAGGAAGCCTGAAGCGCCGGCCCTGAGCGCGCCGAAGATGTAGTCGTCCTGCTCGAAGGTCGTGAGGATCACGACCTTCGCTTCCGGCCGGGCGGCCAGGACTTCGCGCGTGGCCGAGATGCCGTCGAGGTTGGGCATGCGGACGTCCATCAGGACGACGTCCGGTCCCAGCTCGCGCACCCGCTGGACCGCAGCACGTCCGTCGCCCGCCTCGCCGACGACCTCGATCGTCTCGTCGCTGGAGAGCACGGAACGAAGTCCGGCCCGCATGAGATCGTCGTCGTCGACCAGCAGGACGCGCACGGGGGTCACGGCTGCACTCCGTCGCCGCCGCCGTAGGGGAGGCGCGCCCGGACGCGGAAGAGGCCGTCGCTCGCGCCCGCCTCGAGACTGCCGCCGAGCAGCGACGCGCGCTCTCGCATGCCGACGATTCCGTGTCCTCCTCCGTGAACGGCTCCGTCGGGCCGCGCGGCGTTCGTCACGGTGATCTCCACCGCGCTCGGGCCGAACGCGACGTCTACGGCCGCGCTGCCGCGCCCGTGCCGGGCAGCATTCGTGAGCGCCTCCTGGAGAATGCGGTAGGCGGCCTGGTCGACTCCCGGGGCGAGCGGCCGTCGCGATCCCTCGACCTTGACGGTCACCGCGAGGCCCGAGGCTCGGTAGCGCTCCGCGAGCGCTTCGAGTGCAGCGAGACCGGGCGGCAGTTCGACCCCCGTCGCCGCACCGTTCTCCCGCAGCGCTCGGACGAGCTGGTCGATCTCGCCGAGCGTGTCGCGAGCGACCTCCTCGATCGTCGCGAGCGCTTCGCGGGAGCGTTCGGGATCCTGCTCCTGCAGGAGGCGCGCCGCGCCGGCCTGGACGAGAATCACGTTGATCGCATGGCCCGCAGAGTCGTGCAGGTCGCGCGCGATGCGGGTGCGCTCCTCGGCGGCGGCCAGTCGCCGCTCGCGCTCGGCCTCGCGCTCGGCACGTAGCGCCCGCTCCTCGAGCTCGGCCAGCCGCTCGCGCCGCAACCGCGCCCGGTCCCCGGCGAACCAGGCCGCGGCCCACACGACGGCGCCGAAGAGAAGCTCGGGCGCGAACTCGCCCAGGATGAGGTGCGGCCCGAGCAAGACGACGAGGCTGGTGAGGAGAGCCGCCGTCCAGACGCGCGGACGCGTCTCGTCACGGTTCTCGGCAAACGAGTAAAGGGCGATGGCGAACGCGATGGGCGGTCCGAGGCCGTACCGGAACCCGTAGAGCGCGGACGTCGCCGCGGTCACGAGGACGAAGACGGGAAGCGGCGCGAGCCGGCGCGCCGCGAGGGGCCAGGAAGCAAGTGCCGCCAAGAGTCCGCCGAGCACGTCGAGCTCACGGTCGGCGCGATCGAACCCGGCGTGGGAGATCACCCCCAGCGAGAAGGCGAAGACCGCGGCGGCGAGGACCGCGTCGAGCAGGAGCTGTCTACGCCGCACAGCACGCACGTTCTTAGGGAAGGTACCCGCGCGAAGGTCCCGCGGAGTCGCCCCGGGGGAGGATTCATGTCCCCCCATGGGAGGACACGGAAGTTCCTCCCCTGGGGCGTTGTGGGCGCACGTGCCGCGGCCGTACCGTGGCTGCATGAATACTTTTCAGAACCTCGCGACGTTGTCTGCCCACTCGGGCTGGCACCATGACGGCGGCTGGTGGCTCCCGTTCGGGCTGCTGTGGCTCGTCCTCTTCGCGGCGGCGATCTGGTTCGTGGTCCGGAACGTCAAGTCCCGCCAAACCTCGGCAACGGACAT
>DASWEF010000121.1:0-29515 GCA_036394855.1 Gaiellaceae bacterium
CTTGAAGGCGTTCCAAAACTGGGTCTTGGCCGGAGCCTCGTCGAGCGATGCATCGATGTCGGGCACGACCAGGGCCTGCACGGTCGCCGTGAAGCGCTGGAGCTCGCCCGGCTTGTACTCCACAGTATCCGCGAGCGGGAAGTCGATCGAGTTCAAGAACTCGACGGCATTCTCGCCCATCGGCACAACGAGCTTCGGCTGAACGATGTGGAGCTCACGCGTGAGGAACGTCCGCGACTCGTCCTCGCTCCCGTCGGCGAACTTCAGACAGTTCGTCCCGTAGACGGCCATTGGATCGACGTGCAGGCGCTGCAGTGACTTCAGGATCGCCTTGCCGGCTCGGCCGAAGAACGCGACGCCCTCCTGCACCTCGGACGGCTGCGGTTGGTACTTGAGCAGCATCACGTCGGCGAGCGGATGGCCGGAGCCGACGACGGGCACACGGGGCCCGCCCGCCTGCGCCACCTCGTGAGCCAGCTCGTTGACCTCGACAATGGCCTTCTGGAGGTACTTCTCGTAGATCTCGTCTGTCGCAGGCACCGGTTAGAGACTTCTCCTCTACCGGACCCGTTCCTTGGCCTGGGCCATCCACTTGAGGGACTGGAGGTAGACGAGCGATCTCGGCCGGCGCAGAACCTGGGCCGAGCGGAGGCTGAGGAGGAACTCCTCCGGCCCCTCGAAGGCCCGCATTCTCACGGCTCCCGTGCCCACGCCCTGGAGGACGTGAGCGTCGGAGCCGGCTCCCATCGTGAGGTTGTACTTGCGCGCGAACCGCAGCGCCTCCTCGTTGTAGGCCTCGAACAGGAGTCGCGCGTTGTAGACCTCGAAGACGTCGATGTCCGCGAGGTGGCGCTGGAGGGTGGCCGGATCGGCGATCGAGTGCAGGCGGTCGAAGGGGTGGGGCAGATAGACGAGCCCGCCCTGCTCCTTGATCGCGGCGACGGTGTCCGCGAAGGACATCCCGCGCGGAATCTCGTCGCGCAAGAACAGCCCGATCACCTCGCCCTGGCCGTCCGTCTTCACCTCCTCACCGGGGATCACGACGAGGTCGTGGTCGCGTGCGAGCTCAGCGGTCTCGAGCGCGCCGCCGAAGGTGTTGTGGTCGGTGACCGCGATGGCGCCGAGGCCGTTCGCCTCGGCGTACATGATCAGATCGGCGGGATCCACGGCACAGTCGTGCGACCAGCTCGTGTGCATGTGCAGGTCGCAGAGGATCCAGTCGCGGCCCGCGAGCGGCTCGGCCTCGCGCCGATCGCCGCTGCGGCGCCGCTTGGCGAGCGAGCGGTACAGCTCGTCGAGCTCGTGCGCGACGGTGGCAAAGCTTTGTTCTCCCGCTTCGGCGCGGGCGCGCTCGGCTCTGCGCGTTCGGTAATCGGCGTTCTCTGCCATGCGAGCTGCCTCCGCGCCGGCGAGCTCCGGTTGTTGGTGGAGGCCGGGTGGGGAGACGATCGCGCACCCTGAGGCGGCCGCCTCGAGGCGCACCCGTCGCAGGCCGGCGATGGCCGGAACGAAGACGCTCGCCTCGCCGAGCAGCGGTGCGCGCGACGCTCCGTCCCGCGCTGTGCGCACGTGCACGCGGTCGCGCAGCGTGCGCGAGATCGTCGGCCGCCCGGTCAGCGGCTTCGTCCGGAGGAGGACGAGCTCCCAGCCGGGCACGGCGGCGACCTCGTGCAGGACGCCGCGCCCGAGGGCGCGCTCGTTCGGCCGCCACTCGAGCACGATCAGCTTTCGCTTGCGGCGCGGACGGAACAGCTCGAGGTCGACGCCCTCCGACAGCACCTGGTAGTGCCCGGGGAAGCGGACGCCGGCGGCGTCAGCGGTCTCCTCGCTCGTCGCGACGAGCGCATCGAGGCGACCCAGAAGCCTGTCGCGTTGCGCGCGGCCCGGCGGATATCCGAGCCGCTCGGCCGAGAGGAAGGTGGCAACCGTCAGCGCCTGTGCGTCGCGGAGCGCGAGGTAGGAGAGCGAAGGCAACCCGGGCTCGAAGCCGTGCACGACGTCGAAGCGGCCCAGGGCCAGAGCGAGCGCGAGGTTCGCGCGCGCGCCCACGGGAACGCCGATCCGGCTTCGGCGCGAGATCGGCACCGCGGGGCCGAGCGCGACCACCTCGGCGTCGAGGCCGTCGAGCAGGGCCCGGCGTCCCGCGGCCAGATCCCGCGCGCGATTCGACGACGCCAGCACCGTCACCGAGTGTCCGAGCACGCGCAGTTCCTGCGCGATCCCCGCCACGTGCTCGTTCACGTCGTGCGGCTGCGACCAGGCGAAGGGCGTGACGAGGCAGATCCGAAGCGCCATCCTCGTCCGAGTGTAGAGCGGGGCCTAGGGAAGAGAGAGGACCCAGCCGGCGATCCGGCCGGGTCCTCCAGTCTCAGCGGTCGTATGGCTGGTTGAAGTTGCCAGGTGCTCGGACCGCAATCACATGGCTGACCCGCGGTGGGTCTGCCTGGATCGAGAGATAGAGCAGCTGGTTGTCGTTCGAGAACCACGGGCCCGTGGCCTCGTCCGGCGTCGACCAGAGGAGGATCATGCTGTCGCTGCCCTCCTGATTGCGCGGCAAGACCCAGCCTTGGTTGACCCCACCGGTGGAGGGGTTGTTGCGGAAGTCGCTTCCGCTGTGGTCCTCCATGATCAAAAGATCGCCGGCATCGGTGAAGCGCAGATTGTCCGGCCGTCCAAGGCGGGCCCAATCGCCCTCCACGACGACACGGCCGAAGACGACTCCGTCGTTGCCCAGCTGATCCAGCGCCCAGATCCGGCCGGGGTCCGCGCCTACACCGGATTCGGCGAAGTAGACGGCGTTGCCACCGCGCGTGCTCGAGCTTCCGGTCGCGACCATCCCTTCCGCCTTGTTGAACCCCCAGATGCTCGGTTGGTAGCCCCTGGAACGCATGTCCGAGTCCGGGTCAAGGCGATTCAGCGGACCGATCCACGTCCCCGTCATCGTCGCGTGATTGAAGGCCAGCCCATAGAGCTCGCCGGTCGTCAAGTCACGCTGGTTGTCGGGGACGAACCGGTAGACGAAGCGCGCGTCGCCGCGGTCGTCGGTGAGGTACCAGGAGCCGGACGCGAACGTCTCCTGCTCATGGCTGAACCACCCCATGCCGGTCAGGCGCTTCTCGGCGCCTGTTGCGGGATCGATCTCCCAGACCCATCCGGACAGCTTGTCCGGATCGTGGATGAACGGGAACTCCTCATTCGTGAGGAACGTCTTCCACGGCGTGACCGCAGATGCGCAGAGGTCGTGCAAGCCCGTGGTGATGAGCTCGGCGTTCGTGAGCGTCGTTCCGTCGTTCGCGAGCGTCAACCGTGAGATCGAGCCCCATCCGTCGGAGTCGTCGTCGCCCGGTGTCTGCTCGTCGACGTGACACTTGCTGGCGTCCCCGGTGAACTCCGTTCCCCCGCGTGGATCGGTCAGCTCGTGCTGGACGATCAGCCAGGTCTCGCCGCGCGGTCCCTGGAACAGCGCTTTCCCGTCGGGATCTTCCGGCATCACCACGGACGCGCCACTTTCCGTGGATCGCTCCGGCGTCGAACATGACGTTGCAATGTTCGTGTAGCTGTAGCCGGTCGGCAGATTGAGAATCCCTGCCGGGTCAGGCTGCGGCGGGCCGATCGCTGCCGCGGCGCTCGAGGCTGCAAAGGCCATCGCGGCGAACAACGCCGCAAGCGTCGCGAAGAGTGCAGTGCGACCGCTCACGTCTCTCCCCTCCCCTTGGTCGAAGACCAGAGGATTCTATGGCCTTCGACCCGAGAGAGGGAAGATTAGGAAACGACGGGCGTGCTCTCCTTCGCCGCCGTGCGCGCGTTGTCCCGGATGAACTTCTCCGTCGCCTCGTAGGCCTCGTCGTCCGGAACCTGCTTCGGGGGCGACTTCATCAGGTAGGAGCTCGGCCCTTCGAGCCCGCCTGCGACGCCGTTGTTCAGCGCCAGCTTCGCGAGCCGCACCGCGTCGATCACGATGCCGGCCGAGTTCGGCGAGTCCCAGACCTCGAGCTTGAGTTCGACGTTGAGCGGAACGTCGCCGAAGGACGAGCCTTCCATCCGGATGTACGCCCACTTGCGGTCCGTCAGCCACGGCACGTAGTCCGACGGCCCGACGTGGACGTTCTTCTCGCCGAGGTCGTAGTCGAGCATCGACGTGACGGCGTTTGTCTTGGAGATCTTCTTCGACTCGAGGCGCTCGCGCTCGAGCATGTTGAGGAAGTCCGAGTTGCCGCCGACGTTCAGCTGCATCGTCTTGTCGAGCCGCACGCCGCGCTCGCGGAAGAGCGACGTGAGGACGCGGTGCGTAATTGTGGCGCCGACCTGTGACTTGATGTCGTCGCCGATGATCGGCAGACCCTTCTCCGCGAAGCGGCGCTGCCAGTACGACTCGCGCGCGATGAAGACGGGCATGCAGTTGACCATCGCGCAGCCGGCCTCGAGCACCTGCTCCGTGTACCACTTGGTCGCGGCCTCCGAGCCGACCGGGAGGTAGTTGACGACGACGTCGGTCTTCGTGTCCCGCAGGATCCCGACCACGTCTGCGGTCTCGCCGGGGGCCTTCGTGACGACCCGGGAGATGTACTTGCCGAGTCCGTCGTGGGTCATCCCACGCGAGACCTTGATGCCGGTCTTCGGCACCTCTGCAAACTTGATCGTGTCGTTCGGGTGCGCCCAGATCGCCTCCGACAGGTCCTTGCCGACCTTGTCCGTCGTGACGTCGAACGCGGCCGTGAACTCGATGTCGCGGATGTGGTACCCGCCGAGATTCACGTGCATGAGGCCGGGGACGAACTGGTCGTCCGGCGCGTCCTTGTAGTACTCCACTCCCTGCAGCAGCGAATTGGCGCAGTTGCCGACTCCGACGAGTGCAACCCGGACGCGATCGTCCAGCCGTGCCTTCCCGTTCTGCGGCTTGCCGTTCTCTTGAGCCATTCCTAGGACCTCCTATCGCATTCCTGCTATGGCGGAAGATAGCAGGTTTGCGATACTAAACGGGCCCGGTGACCCCGCGACCCTGAACGAAGCGGCGGTACAGGTACAGGAGCAGGATCGCGCCCAGGAGCGCGAAGATCAGCCCTCCGGCGGTGCCGAGGAGGATGCGCGCGACGATCCCGCCGGTCAGTGAGCCGCCGAGGCCGAGGCCGATGGTCGCGTACCACGGCATCGGGTCGGGCCCGGGGAGTGCAAGCCTCGCGAGGCCACCCACGATGAAGCCCCAGACGATCAGGCTGATGATGAAGATCAGCATGGGCGGATTATCTGCGCCCGACCAGCTGCTTGCGGACGAAGAGGATCCGCTGCACCACGGTCAGCCAGGCGGTCGCGGTGAGCAGGTAGATCGCCCACTGCAGCGCGCCCCAGGGCGCGAGCACCAGTCCGGCCGTGATGACGACGACGCGCTCCGCCCGGGAGCCGAGACCCACGTCGCCGCGTAGGCCGAGCGCTTCCGCCTTCGCGCGCGTGTAGCTGACGAGGAACGAGCCGGCGACCGCTGCCACAGTGGCGCCGAGCGCAACTTGGTTTCCATGCCGCGAGAAGATCAGCGCGATCGCCCCGAGCATTGCGCCCTCGCCGACCCGGTCGGTGGTTGAGTCGAGGAAGGAGCCGAACGGCGTCGTCTTGCCACCTGCGCGAGCGAGAGCTCCGTCGAGGATGTCGAGCACCGACCCGAGGACGAAGACGAACGCCCCGACCCAGTAGAAGAGGAGCTCGTTGCGATCCTCGAAGAAGACGAGTACGGACGCGGCGAGGCAGAGCGAGACACCGGAGGTCGTGAGCGCGTTCGGAGTCACGCGCGTGCGCGCGAGACTCACGATCGAGCGCGATGCAAGCGTGCGTGCTCCGGTGGTGTAGCCCTGCTTGACCCGGTGCAGCACTGCGTCCTCTCTCATGTCCTTGCCCATCGCATTCCTGCTATGGGAAGACTACAGCAGGTTCGCGACGAAGCTGCGCACGCGCGCTTGCTGAGCGACGATCGCGAGCGCAACGACCCCGAGCGCGACGCCGGCAAGCACGTCGAGCCAGAAGTGGTTGCCCGTCGCCATCACGGCGAACCACACCCAGAGCGGCCAGAGCAACCAGAGGACCTTCCAGACCGGTCGGCGCACGACCGAGGCCAGGACCACGCCGACGATCAGTGCGTCGGCGGCGTGCAGGCTCGGCATCGCCGCGTACGGATTGGACGCGAGCTCGACGAGGCCGCTGCCATGATTGAGCCCGCCGAACTGTCCGAGCGTGTCGGTGAATCCGATCGACGTGAAGAACCGCGGCGGTGCGGTCGGGAGGAAGACGTAGCCGATCAGGCCGAGGACGTTCGCCAGCAGGATCGTGTTGCGGAACCGGGTGAACGCCTCGTTTCGCCGGAAGTACACCCACAGGAGCGCGAGCCCGATCACCGTGAACTCCGAGTTCCAGTACGTCCACGAGACGAGCGCTTCAAGGAAGCGCGACGACTGCGTCCACCCCTGCAACGTGAGCTCCCCGAGCCCCGCCATCCGCTGCTCGATGTCGATCACCTTCCAGCCGTTGGCGAACGCGCGCGTCGGATCGCGGTCGGCCACGCCCCGTGCCACCTGGTACGCGAGCAGGAATCCGAACCAGATCAGCACCTGGCGGGCGAAATCCGCGTATCCACGCGGCAAATAGCGCCTTCCGGCGGCAATGGCAGCGGTCATGGCCTGTCGATTTTAAACGCGGGACCTGTCGCTCATCATCCCGCTACTGGGTGTTATCCGCCTATTTGCGACATCGAACGCGATGCCCGGACGAAACCTGGGTCGTTGATTCTGTGTTTCAACTCCTTGTGACGCACCGCGAAACGCAGGAGCGAGACGAGCTCGTCGTCGGTCGCGCCTGCGCGGAGCGGCGTCTTCAGGTCCCACTCCCGTCGTGAGAACAGACACGTGCGGAGCTGACCGTCGGCGGTGAGGCGGATGCGGTCGCAGCTCGAGCAGAACGGCTCGGAGACCGGGTTGACGAAGCCGAGCTCGCCGACGCCGTCGGCGAAGCGGAACCGGCGCGCGGTCGACGACGGCTTCGCGGGGATCTCGACCAACGGGCCGTGGCGCTCCTCGATGATCGCGCGGATCTCGCCGCCGGTGAGGACGTCGTCCTCCTTCCACGCCTGGTCCGCATCGAGCGGCATGAACTCGATGAAGCGAACGGTGTAGGGCTTCCGCCGTGCCAGCTCGGCAAGTGCCGGGACCTCGGTCTCGGTGAATCCCTTCACCGCGACGCAGTTGACCTTGATTGGCCGGAGCTCGGGATGCCGCTCCGCCTCCTCGAGCCCGTGCAAGACTGCATCGAGCGCGTCGCGGCGCGCGATCTCCGCGAAGCGGACGTGATTGAGCGTGTCGAGGGAGACGTTGATTCGCCGGAGTCCCGCCTCGACGAGCGGCGCCGCGAACCGGTCGAGCAGAACACCGTTCGTCGTCAGCGACAGATCTCGCACGCCGTCGATCCCGGAAAGCATTCCCACGAGCACCGGCAGGTCGCGCCGGACGAGCGGCTCGCCGCCGGTGAGCCTGACCTCGTCGACACCGAGTCGCGCGAGCACCTCGACGAGGCGCGTGATCTCCTCGAAGCTCAAGATCTCCTCGCGGCCGAGCCACTGCAGGCCCTCGGCCGGCATGCAATACGTGCAGCGGAAGTTGCACTTGTCCGTGACGGAGACGCGCACCGACTTGATCTCCCGCCCCCACGAGTCGCGCAGCGGTTCCACCATGCGAGCTTAGCCAAGATGCTAGGCGTTCAACGACCGTCGGTGTCTGTGCAAGCGGGTGTTAGACGGTCGCGCGAGCGAAGCCCGCACGACCTCTCTGCGGCGCCGCCGAGTCGGCGCCTTGAAGGTTTCGCGCCGCAATCCAGATGGAAAATCGCGGCTAATCGACCCTCTGGAAGGAGGATCACGAATGTCCACCAGCGACTGGGAGCAGGGAGGCGGGGAGTCCGGCGGCGGCGGTGAGTCCGGCGGCGGCGGCCAGGAAGGTGGAGGCGGCGGCCAGGAAGGCGGCGGCGGCGGAGGCGGCGGCGACGGCGGCATGGGTGGCGGCGGCGAAGAGGAAGGTGGTTCCGCCGCTTCCTAGAGGCCGGCCTTCGTAGGTCGACGTAGTGCGAAGGCGCCCTCGCGGGCGCCTTCGCGGCGTTCGGAGACAATCGCGCGGTGCAGGCGTTAGTCGCACTGCTCGCCGTTACGGCGATCTGGGGCGTGACGTTCGTCCAGGTCAAGGACGCCGTCGAGCTCTATCCCCTCTTCGCCTTCCTGGCCGTGCGGTTCGCGATCGCGACCGTGACGCTTGCGGGCCCCGCAGCCGCGCGTGTGCGCACGTTGGGACGCAACGGTTGGGCGTCGGGGGCGCTCCTCGGCCTCTTGCTGGCCGTGGGCTACGTGCTGCAGACCGCCGGCTTGCAGCGGACAACGGTCTCGAGCACCGGCTTCGTGACCGGGATGTACGTCGTGCTCACGCCGCTGATCGCCCTCCTGCTCTTCCGTTCCCGCATCGGACTCACAGCCTGGGCCGGCGTCGCGCTTGCCACAGTAGGACTCGCGATGCTCTCGGGCGTTCAGGCGGGTTCCGCGACCGGGGACCTGCTCGTGCTTGCAGGCGCGGCGGTGTACTCGCTGCAGATCGTGCTGATGGAGCGCTTCGCGCCGCGCTACGACGCGCTCGCGTTCACGCTCGTCGAGATGCTCGCGGCCTGTCTGGGTCTCGCCGTGGTCGCGCTCGCCCTCGGTGACCTCAGCGTTCCGCGCGGCTGGACCGTCTGGGGAGCCTTGCTCGTCACCGGCGTCTTCGCCAGTGCGCTCGCATTTCTCGTCCAGACATGGGCGCAGCGGCGGACGTCGGCGACCCGCACCGCCCTGGCGTTCACGATGGAACCTGTCTTCACGGCGCTCTTCGGTTACACCCTTGCGGACGACCGGCTCGGCGCACTCGGCTGGGGAGGGTGCGCGGTGATCATGACTGGAATCCTCCTCACGGAGCCGGCCGCGGCCGGCGCCCTCGTCAGGGCAACGTCAGCGAGTACGCGTAGATCGCCTCGTTGAACCGGCCTGCGCGGGGCGCGCGTGCCTGCGCGTGCACGCTCACGACGCGCTTCCCCGCGAAGACGGTCGCGACGTAGTCGCCGACCATCCGCCCCGACGCGGTCTGAGCGAGCCAGCCGAGCCGCATGCGCTGCGGGTTGAGCCGGCGCGGGCGCGACCACCGCGCACCCGCGCTCTTCGACGTGACGAGGTAGACGTCGAGCAGGCAGCTCGCTTCGGTGCAGTCGGCGGAGCTGAGCGCGTGGTACGTCAGCGCGAGGCGCGCCTTCGCACCTCGTGAGCTCGGATCGACCGCGAGGTCCGGCAGGACGAAGTCGGTCGCGGAGCGGAGCGGCCCGAGCGGAATGCGCTGCGGCGCGGTCCAGGCTCCGGGCGCCGTGGACTGGGACCAGACGATGTCGTCGGTCGCACAGCCCGAACGGAAGCGACAGTCGAACCAGGCCGCGTACACCGTGCCGGCGGCATCCACCGCGGCGCTGGGAAGGCTGAACGCGCGCAGCCGCCTGGGCTCGACGGGCCGGTGGTGGAACGCGAGCCCGGAAACGCGCTCCGGTGCGGAGAAGGACGCGCCGGCATCGCTCGAGCGCACCGCGTGCACGATCCCGTCCTCGAAGTAGACGACGACGAGCTCGCCGTTCGGCCGAACGACCGGCTGCACGCCCGGCGAGACGATGTTCGCGCTCACAGGCAACAGGACCGGGGGAGACCAGGTCCGTCCTCCGTCCGCCGAGCTCTGCACGGCGATGTGGCTGCCGAGATGCTCGGGGTCGGGATCGTGGGCGATGTCAGTGTAGGCGAGGTAGCAGCGTCCGCGGAGCGGGCTCGACCGTGCGTTGTCACACGTGATCCACTCCTTGTCGAGCGACGTCCCGGCGATCGGGTTCCGCGGATATGAGACCGCGACCGCCGGCGCCTCCCAGCTCAGGCCGTCGGTCGAACCACTGACGAGGAGGACGCTCTCGCCGCCGACCGTCGACAGCGTGGCGATCAGCCAGCGTGCGTGGAGGGCGTCGTAGGCGACGACCGGATCGCTGCCGCCGAGAATCTTCGGGAGGAGCCCTGATCGCCAGCTCCGGCCGCCGTCGGTGGAGGTCGAGAACCCGAGCGCGCCGGCGCCGCCGCCGAAGTAGCGGCCGACCTGGAAGGTGGCGACGACCTGCGAGCCGACGGCGACCGCGTCCGGCTCGACCTCGGTCGCGTGCTGCGCGCCTGGTGTCGAGGTCGTGTCCGCGCTGATCCGGACGAGCTTCGGCGGAGGCGGCTTGGCGGCAGCGGCCGTGCCGGAGGCGGCCACGACGAGCACCAGGGCGAGAGCCCCCAGAAAGGCCTTGCGCTGCCGGAAGAACTTGATACCATCCGGCTTAGATTTTCTCAGTAAACCCACGGAGGCGAATTCAAGTATGGCAAAGACTATCGGCATTGATCTCGGCACGACCAACAGCTGTATGGCCGTGCTCGAGGGCGGCGAGCCCACGGTCATCCCAAACGCCGAGGGCGGCCGCACCACGCCGTCCGTCGTCGCGTTCACCAAGGACGGCCAACGGCTCGTCGGCGCGCCCGCCCGGCGCCAGCAAGTGACGAACCCCGAGAACACGATCTTCTCGATCAAGCGCTTCATGGGCCGCAAGTGGGACGAGGTCTCGGAGGAGATGACGATCGTCCCGTACGCGGTCGACAAGGGCCCGAACGGCGACGCGCGCGTGAAGGCCGGCGGCAAGGAGTATGCGCCGCCGGAGATCAGCGCGATGATCCTCCAGAAGCTGAAGGCGGACGCCGAGGCCTATCTCGGCGAGCAGGTGACCGACGCGGTCATCACCGTTCCCGCCTACTTCAACAACGCGCAGCGTGAGGCGACGAAGGACTCGGGCCGCATCGCCGGTCTGAACGTCCTCCGGATCATCAACGAGCCGACCGCCGCGTCGCTTGCATACGGGCTCGACAAGGAAGGCGCCGATCAGACGATCCTCGTCTTCGACCTCGGCGGCGGCACGTTCGACGTGTCGATCCTCGAGCTCGGCGAAGGCGTCTTCGAGGTGAAGGCCACGAACGGCGACAACCATCTCGGCGGCGACAACTTCGACAAGGCGATCGTCGACTGGATGGTGTCCGAGTTCAAGCGGGACCAGGGGATCGACCTCGCCGCCGACCGGATGGCGCTCCAGCGCCTGTACGAGGCGGCCGAGAAGGCGAAGATCGAGCTGTCGTCCACGATGACGACGCAGATCAACCTCCCCTTCATCACGGCGACGCAGGAAGGCCCGAAGCACCTGGACCTCCAGCTCACGCGCGCGAAGCTCAACGAGCTGAGCGCCGATCTTCTGGGACGCACCGTCGGGCCGACGGAGCAGTGCCTCAAGGACGCCGGCATCGACAAGTCGAAGATCGACCACGTCGTCCTGGTCGGCGGAATGACGCGCATGCCCGCAGTCGTCGAACAGGTCAAGCAGCTGATCGGCAAGGACCCGCACAAGGGTGTCAACCCGGACGAGGTCGTCGCCGTCGGCGCAGCCATCCAGGCGGGCGTGCTCAAGGGCGAGGTGAAGGACATCCTCCTCCTCGACGTCACGCCGCTGTCGCTCGGCATCGAGACCAAGGGCGGCGTGTTCACGAGGCTGATCGAGCGGAACACGACCATCCCGACGAAGAAGTCCGAGACGTTCACGACCGCCGAGGACAACCAGCCCTCGGTCGAGATCCACGTCGCCCAGGGCGAGTCGGAGATGATCATGTTCAACAAGACGCTCGGCAAGTTCCAGCTCGTCGGGATCCCGCCGGCGCCGCGAGGGATGCCGCAGATCGAGGTCTCCTTCGACATCGACGCGAACGGGATCATCCACGTGCAGGCGAAGGACCTCGGGACCGGCAACCAGCAGCAGATCCGCATCGAAGGCGGCTCGGGCCTCAAGGAGGACGAGGTCCAGCAGATGATCCACGAGGCGGAGGCGCACGCCGACGAGGCGCGCCGTCTGCGCGAGGCCGCGGACACGAAGAACGCCGCCGAGCAGCTCGCGTACCAGACCGAGCGGTCGCTCAAGGACCATCGCTCGGCCCTGGACGAATCGGACGCCTCGACGATCGAGGGGCGGATCATGGAGCTGCGGCAGGCGCTCGAGGGCGACGACGTCGGCGACATCCGTGCAAAGACGGAGGCGCTCCAGGAGGCGTCCCACAAGCTGGCGGAGGCGGTGTACGCATCCGCACAGCAGCAGGCGACCGCACAGGCGGCAGCCGGTGACGGCGCCTCGACCTCCGACGACGAGGTCGTCGAAGAGGCCGACTACGAGGTCATCGACGAGGAGCAGGAGGCTCCGAAGGCGTAATGGGCGACGAGCGCCAGGTCACCGACGAGACGCAGGAAGCTGAGGAGGGTCTCGACGTCGAGGCCCTCCAGGCCGAGCGCGACCTGCTCTTCGACCGCCTGCAGCGGCTGGCCGCGGAGTTCGACAACTTCCGCAAGCGCAGCGCCCGCGAGCAGGCGGCGCTGAGCGAGCGCGCGAACGAGCGCCTCGTCAAGGAGCTGATTCCCGTCCTCGACGACCTCGGCCGCGCGCTCGAGGCGGCGGCGGAGCACGAAGAGGCGAAGCTGGAGGACGGCGTGCGTCTCGTGCACCGCTCGCTCTCCGAGCTGCTCACGAAGGAAGGGCTCGCCGAGATCGAGACGGACGGGAAGTTCGATCCGCACGTCCACGAGGCGCTCCTGTCCCAGCCTTCCGACGAGGAAGAGGGTTCAGTGATCGAGGTCGTCCAGAAGGGCTACAAGCTCGGCGACAAGGTCCTGCGCCCGGCGCGCGTCGTCGTGGCCGGGCCCCCGATCCACGAGGCCTAATGGCGACCCTGTACGACACGCTCGGGGTGAAGAAGGGCGCGTCGGCCGACGAGATCAAGAAGGCCTACCGCAAGCTCGCCGCCCAGTACCACCCGGACAGGAACCCCGGGGATGCCTCCGCGGAAGAGAGGTTCAAGGAGGTGCAGAACGCGTACGACGTGCTCTCCGACGCGGAGAAGCGCAAGCGCTACGACGCGTTCGGCGCCGACGGGCGCGGCGGTCCTCGAGGCTTCGATCCCCGCGATTTCAATTTCGGCGGTGGCGGCAACTTCACGATCAACGATCTCGGCGATCTGGGCGACCTGTTCGGCGGGCTGTTCGGCCGCGGCGGTACGCGGACACAGCGGCAGCAGCCCGAGCGCGGCGCCGACATCGAGGTCGAGGTGCGGCTGTCGTTCGAGGACTCGCTGCGCGGGCTCGAGACGAAAATTCCGGTGGAGGTGACGACGGCGTGCCGCGAGTGCGGCGGCACCGGCGCCGAGCCGGGGACGTCGCCGGTCATCTGTCCGCAGTGCAACGGCCGCGGCGTGATCGCGGAGAGCCAGGGGCTCTTCGCGCTCTCCGAGCCGTGTCCGCGCTGCCGCGGCAATGGGACCGTCGTCGAGAAGCCGTGCCAGAAGTGCAACGGTTCCGGCCGCGAGCGTCGAACGAAGCGCTACACGGTCAAGATCCCGGCCGGAGTCAAGGACGGCACCCGGATCCGGCTCAAGGGCAAGGGCGAGGTCGGTGCGAGCGGCGGGCCGACCGGCGACCTGTACGTCGTGACGCGCGTCGAGCCGTCGAAGCTGTTCCATCGCCGCGGCTCCGACCTCGTCGTCGAGGTGCCGGTGACGTTTGCGGAGGCCGCGCTGGGCGCGACCGTCGAGGTTCCGACCCCCTACGGCGACCGCGTCTCGCTGAAGGTTCCCGCCGGGACGCAGGACGGCCGCCAGCTGCGCATTCGCGGTCACGGCGCGCCGAAGCTCGGCGGTAGCGGCAAGGGCGATCTGATCGCGCGCCTGCGCGTGACCGTTCCGAAGAAGCTGACGAAGAAGGAGCGCGAGGCGCTCGAGGAGCTCCAGAAGGCGTCGCGCGAGGATCCGAGGGAGGCGCTGTTTAACCGATGAAAATGCTGGCGCATTTTCATCGGATCTTTCGGCGTCAGGCGCGCGTTTCGGCGCCTATTGCGGGGATCATGTTGATGTTCTATGTCGCGGACGTTGTGCTCTTATTGATCGCGGAGGAGGACCGCGCCGGCGCCTGGGCTTTGTCGATGACGCTCATCCTCGTGGGGGTACTAACGGTGTTGGTGCTGCCCTTCTTCTTGCGGCTCACCCGGACGGGGGGACAGGGTCGTTGAAGCTCGCGGCTCTCATCCTCGTGAGCGTCGGCAGCGTCGGCCTCGTCGTCACGTTCGCGCTGATGCGGCGGAAGCTCGAGCAGTTGCGACGCCTGAAGGAGGGCGGAGAGTGATGGACGAGCGTCCGCGCTACATGATCTCCGTGGCGGCCGACCTCGTCGGCATGCATCCGCAGACGCTTCGGATCTACGAGAGCAAGAGGCTGATCCGGCCAAAGCGCACCGCCGGGAATACCCGCCTCTACTCGGAGGCCGACCTCGAGCGGTTGAGGCTGATCCAGCAGCTCACGAACGAGCTCGGTTTGAACCTCGCAGGGGTCGAACAGGTGCTCCGGCTCCAGGACGAGCTGACGCGGCTGCGAACGCGACTCGATCGCATGGAGCGAGAGATGCGCAAGGCGATCAACGAGGTGCACCGGCAGTACCGCCGCGACCTCGTCCCGTGGAAACCACCGGTCGATCTGATTCCGACGAGGCGCTAATGAACAGGCCCCGGTGTCGGACACCAGCCGTTCGAATCCGCCCGCATTGCGGGGCGTCACGCAGCCATGCCGGTCAGCGCGGTACTCGGACGCGTCCCCGCGGCCCACGGCCGGGTGTCAGACACCGTGACGAGAGTGTGACGCACGTTCCACAGGTGACATGGACTTCGCCAAGCTGACACTCAAGAGCCAGGAGGCCGTCGCCGCAGCGCAGGAGCTCACGCGCCGGATGGGGAATCCCGAGCTCTATCCGGAGCACCTCGTGCTCGCCTTGCTGGACCAGGAGCTGCCGCAGCAGCTCGTCCCGGACGCGGCCGCGCTGCGCGCACAGGCGGAAGCGACGTTGCGCGGAAAGCCGTCCGTCCAGGGCATTCAGCAGCAGCCGAACGTCTCGGCGGCGTTCGCGCGCGCGCTCGACGCGGCGGCGGACGAGGCACGCAGGATGGAGGACGACTACGTCTCGACCGAGCACCTCCTGCTCGCGCTCGACGTCGTCCCGCGCGACCAGCTCGAGGCGAAGATCACGGCCGTTCGCGGCGGGCAGCGCGTCACCTCCCAGGATCCCGAGGAGACGTATCAGGCACTGGAGAAGTTCGGACGCGACCTCACCGCCTCCGCGGAGGACGGCAAGCTCGACCCGGTCATCGGCCGCGACGAGGAGATCCGGCGCGTGATCCAGGTGCTCTCGCGACGGACGAAGAACAACCCCGTGCTGATCGGCGATCCCGGCGTCGGCAAGACGGCGATTGCGGAGGGTCTCGCACAGCGCATCGTCGCCGGCGACGTCCCGGAAGGGCTGAAGGGCAAGCGCGTGTGGGCGCTCGACATCGGCGCGCTCGTCGCGGGCTCGAAATACCGCGGCGAGTTCGAGGAGCGGCTGAAGGCCGTCCTCAACGAAATCAAGACCGCGGAGGGCCAGATCATCCTCTTCATCGACGAGCTGCACACGATCGTCGGCGCGGGAGCGGCCGAAGGCGCGGTCAGCGCCGGCAACCTGCTGAAGCCGATGCTCGCGCGCGGCGAGCTGCGCTGCATCGGCGCGACGACGCTCGACGAGTACCGCAAGCACATCGAGAAGGACGCCGCGCTCGAGCGGCGCTTCCAGCCGATCTTTGTCGGCGAGCCGTCGGTCGCGGACACGATCGCGATCCTGCGAGGACTGAAGGAGCGCTACGAGGCGCACCACGGTGTGCGCATCAGAGATGCCGCCCTCGTCGCCGCCGCCGTGCTCAGCGAGCGGTACATCACCGACCGCTACCTCCCGGACAAGGCGATCGACCTCGTCGACGAAGCTGCCTCGCGGCTGCGGATGGAGATCGACTCGAGTCCGGTCGAGCTCGACGAGGCCGACCGGCGCGTGCGCCAGCTCGAGATCGAGCTGGCCGCGATGGCGAAGGAGTCAAAGGCTGTCCGCGAGCCGGTCGAGCGGGAGCTCGCGGAGGCGAAGGAGCTACGCGACGGCCTCCAGGCACGCTGGGCGAAGGAGAAGGAGACGCTCGACCGAGTCAAGGAGATCACGCACCGCATCGACGAGCTGCGCATGGAGTACGAGCGCGCGGAACGCGCCGGCGACTTCAACCGCGCCGCCGAGATCCGCCACGGCGAGCTGCCGGCTCTGGAACGTGAGCTCGCCGAGCGCGACGGCGCGCAGCCGGAGAACGCGATGGTGAAGGAGGAGGTCGACGAGGACGACGTCGCCGCTGTCGTCGCACGCTGGACCGGCGTTCCGGTCGAGCGGCTCCTCGAGGGCGAGACGGAGAAGCTGATCCACATGGAGGAACGGCTGCACCAGCGCGTCGTCGGACAGGACGAAGCCGTCGAGGCGGTCGCGAACGCGCTCCGGCGCGCGCGCACCGGCCTACAGGATCCGAACCGACCGATCGGCTCGTTCGTGTTCCTCGGCCCGACCGGCGTCGGCAAGACGGAGCTTGCGCGCGCGCTCGCCGAGTTCATGTTCGACGACGAACGTGCGCTCGTCCGGCTCGACATGTCCGAGTACCAGGAGCGGCACACGGTCGCGCGCATGATCGGCGCGCCGCCGGGCTACGTCGGCTACGAGGAGGGCGGCCAGCTCACGGAAGCCGTGCGACGGCGTCCGTACTCGGTCGTGCTCCTCGACGAGATCGAGAAGGCCCACCACGAGGTCTTCGACGTGCTGTTGCAGATCCTCGACGACGGTCGGTTGACCGACGGACACGGCCGCACGGTCGACTTCCGAAACACCGTCCTGATCATGACCTCCAACCTGCGCTCCCCCGAGGAGATGCGCGCTGTCTTCCGCCCGGAGTTCCTGAACCGGATCGACGAGATCGTGGAGTTCAAGCAGCTCACGAAGGAACAGCTCGGCGAGATCGTCGAGCTCCAGCTCGAACGGCTCCGCGCGCGGCTCGCCGAGCGCGGGATCGAGCTCGAGCTCAGCGACGAGGCGAAGCAGGTGCTCGCGGAGGCCGGCTGGGATCCGACCTACGGCGCGCGTCCGCTCAAGCGCGCCCTCCAGCGCATGGTCGAGAACCCGCTTGCGCTGCGACTCCTCGAAGGCGAGTTCTCGGACGGCGACGCCGTGCGAGTCGACGCAGAGAATGGAGAGTTGGTCTTCGAGAAGGCGGGCGCAACCGAGCCCGTCGTGGCGTAGGCCCTGCCCCTTTTGAACATCTTGCGCTTCCCGGGAGCGTGGCTCCACGATGTCGCGCATGTTGCGCCGCGAGCTGCCGCTCGATCGTGAAACGGTCGATGGCATCATTCGGATGTTGATGGACATCAATGCCAAGCTCGATCGCCTGCTCGGCGAGGAGGAGGAGGGCGACGATGCCTGGGAAGATGAGTCCTGACGAGCGACGGCGCTACAAGGCGCAGAGGGCCGAGTGGGCCCGGAACCGCGCGGAGTTCGAAGCGATGTACGAGCGGCTGAAGACGCGGTGGCGTGAGGAGGACGAGAGGCGCGAGCGACGTCGCCGGCTTCTGCGGCGCCTGTTCCCGTTCCGGCGCCCCGTCTAAAACCTCGGCCGACCCTGGGCAGCGAGTGTTGGTGTTCGTGAGGGTTCCCTGAAAGGATCTGGACGTGGCGCTGTACCACGACGGCAACCGACGCCTTCAGGATCGCTTCGACACGCGGCGTCTCGCGGACCGCATCGAGGAGCGCATCGTTCGCGATCACATCGACGACGACGACAGGGACTTCATCGAGGCGAGGGACATGTTCTTCATCGCGACGGTCGACGCCGAGGGCCGGCCGCAGAGTTCCTACAAGGGCGGTGAGCCGGGTTTCGTCCGCGTCCTCGACGAGCGGACGATCGCCTTCCCGATCTACGACGGCAACGGGATGTATCTGACCGCGGGGAACCTGCTCGTCAACCCGAAGGTCGGTCTGCTCTTCATCGACTTCGAGGGGCGAAAGCGCATGCGGCTGAACGGAATCGCGTCGGTGGACGACGACGATCCGCTGCTTCCCGACTATCCCGAGGCGCAGCTCGTCGTCCGAGTAAGTGCGACGGAGGTGTTCCCGAACTGCCCGCGCTACATCCACCAGTACGAGCTCGTGTCGCGCTCGCGCTTCGTCCCGAAGACCGAGTGCGAGACGCCGGTGCCGCAGTGGAAGCGGAGCGAGTGGGCGCACGACGTGCTGCCGGAGAACGACCCCGCGAAGGATCCGTCGCGCGAGGTCATTCCGCGCGGTTGAGGCAGTGACCGGGGTCTCTCGACGCGAGCTGCTCCGGCGCGCGACGGTCTTGCTCGCGGGGGCGGCGGTTCTGGAGCGGCTGCCGAGAGCACTGCGTATGCAGGGTTGGCTCGAGAACGCATACGCCGCGGGGCCCAACGTCGTCCGGCAGACGATGAACGCGCTCGTCGCCTTCGTCGTGCCGGGGCGGGATCGTTACTCGCGCGCCCAGGGAACGAAGACGAAGACACCCGGTGGGATCGAGGCAGGCGCCACCGCGGCCCTCATCCGCACGTTGGACCGCTTTTTGCCATCGGATCCGCCCTTGTCCTCGGCCGCCGCGACGATCCTGAACGAGGTCGCGGCGAACGTCGCTCCCTCGGCGCGGCGCGGGAAGTTCGCGTCGACGTTCGCGAACCTCTCGTTCGCCCAGAAGGCGAAGGTCTTCGAGACGCTCGAGAGCATTCCGGGCGAGGAAGCGGGCTCGATCCGCTTCCTGGTCGGAAACCTTCCGGGCCTGACGGCGTTCCTCTCCTACTCCGAGGCGGGCGCATTCGACCGCCGGCGCCGACGCCTGCGCGGTCGACCGGTGGGCTGGCGGCTCACGCGCTACACCGGTGTCGCCGATGGACGGGCCGAGTTCAAGGGCTACTACCAGGGCAGGCGCGCGGCCGGACCCGATGCGTGACGTCATCGTCATCGGTGCGGGCGCCGGCGGCCCTGTCGTCGCCAAGGAGCTCGCCGCCCGGGGGCTCGACGTGCTCCTCCTCGAGGCGGGTCCGCGCTTCGCGCACAGCGAGCGCGAGTGGAGCCACTTCGAGAACGAGGTGAGCAATCCGGCCACCGGAATCTTCCGCTTTGGCCCAGGCGATGCCTCCAAGCCGCCGTGGCCTCGCGACCTTCCGCAGAACTGCTTCCTCTGGCAGACGGCGGGCGTGGGCGGCTCGACGCTTCACTACTTCGCCAACTCCCCGCGGGCGATGCCCGGCGCGTTCTCCGACTACGACGGCGCCGACGCGGACGCCTACGACCGCGCGCACCTCTTCCCGTTCGGCTACCGCGAGCTCGTGCCGTACTACGAGTGGGTGGAGCACACGCTGCCCGTCCAGACCGCGGCGATGGGGACGAAGGAGGTCCGCTTCCTCGACGCTGCCGCGAAGGTCGGCCTCCCCGTCCAGACGTCGAAGGACATCACGCGAGCGTCTTTCCGGCCTCAGGAGAACGCCATCCTTCAGCCACAGGGAACCGCAGGCCGCACGAGCGGCCGAAAGAAGCTGACGTACCCGCAGGCGCAAGGCTGCACGTTCTGCGGTTTCTGCATCCAGGGCTGCTTCGAGCCGCTGCGGTCGCCGGCGAACCTCAAGGCGAAGCGCTCGACCCAGGCGAGCTATGTCCCGATGGCGCTCACCGCCGGCCGCTGGGCACCTGGCGGCAAGGCCGTGACGCTCGTCGCGGACGCATTCGTAACCCGCATCGAGACGGAGCGGCGGGGGAGCGACGTCGCGGCGACCGGTGTCACGTGGCGCTCGGTCCGAAGCGGCGAAACGGCGAGGGAGGATGCGCAAGTTGTCGTCCTCGCCGCCGGCCCGATCGAGAGCCCTCGGCTCTGGCTCAACAGCGGCCTGCCGAACCCGAATGACCAGGCCGGCCGCGGGCTCACCGACCATTACCTCGATTACGTCGTCGGGCGGCTGCCGTCGTACACGGGCTCGAGCAAGGGGCCGGCGTCGGCAGCGCGCGCGGACTTCCCCGGGTACGGGAGCTTCGAGCAGGCCGGGGTGCCGCCGGGTATCCAGGCACAGGGACTCACGATCAGCGACGCCGGGATCGCCGGGTTCTACGACAACGGCGCGGGCGGTCGCCAAGGCGCCGACTCCGTTGGCAGGCTCGTCGGCTTGCGCCTGAAGCGCTTCGTCGAGCGCATTGACCGGCTGATCGTCGTGGGCGTGATCACCGACGACGATGTCATGCCTGAGAACCGGGTGACGCTCTCGACCGCGATGAGCCCCGACGCGCACGGTCCGGTCGCGCGGGTCGCGCTACGACGCCGCTCCGCGCGCACGCTCCGAAACCGGGAGTTCCTGGTGGCGCGCGCCGTTGAACTCCTGCGCGCGGCCGGAGCGCGGGAGATCGTCCGCCTGAACTGGCCGCCGATCTTGATCCACATCCACAGCGCCATGCGGATGGGCTCGAGCGACAGAGACTCGGTCCTCGACGCCGGCACGGAGGCCCGCTGGGTGAAGCGCCTCTTCGTCGCGGACAACTCGGCTCTCGCCAACGGGCTCGGAGGTCCCAACCCGACGCTCACGACGCAGGCGCTCGCGACGCGGACCGCGGAGAAGATCTTCGTCCGCTACTTCGGCGGCGACCCCTGGGTCGGCCGCGAGTCACCGGTGTCGTCGGTGGACGACACGGTGACCCGGGCGGTGCAAGAAGCGGCGTTCTAGACGAACGTGCGCATGGCGCGGATGAGGGCACCCGCGTAACGCATTCCCTCGGTGTCGGGCTCGCGGCCGAGGAAGCGCCACCTGCGCTGCTCGAACCACAAGCAGGCACGAAGCTCTTCCAGCGTTCGCGGCACGTCGCCGGTTCGCCGCCAGCGCGCGAACGCATCGCTCGCGAGCTCGCGGCACATCTCGGTGTCTCTCGGAGCGAACGTCACTGCGAATCGCGCGTAGTCGCTCCACTCGCCGTACGACGTCGGCAGGTCCCTCTCCCGTAGCTCCCCTGTCTGGATCTGTGCGGCGTACATCTCATACCTCCGAATACGCAAAGGGTCGCGTTGCCGCGACCCTTTGAGGAACGATTCGCCCGTCGACCTGCGGCTGGTCTCGGGGCGACTTGCTTCTGGTGCTTTCAGTGTGAGATGCCCGAAGTCCCTGGATCTTGCCGCGCTAGGCAAAAATCCCCCGACCGGGGTAGGAGCCAAAAAGGAAGGCCGCCCCTGCGGTGGACGGCCTTTTGTGTGTGTTCGCCGCGAGCCTGCGGCCGGCTGCGGCGGGTTTCTTGCGGCTAAGGATTGAGATGCCGCGCGTGCCGGATCCTTGCGCGGCTGCCCCCCGATTCACCCTTCCGGGTTAGCGTTGCGCGATGATCCTCGTCGTCGCGGCAACGGAACGAGAGCTCTCGGGTGCGGATGGCGCCGCGGTGCTCGCCTGCGGGATCGGACCCGTGGAGGCCGCCGCGGCGACGGCGCGGGCGCTGGCCGCGCGGCGGCCCGACGCTCTGTTGCACGTCGGGATCGCCGGATCGCGCGGAATCTCGGCGCCGCAGCTCGTGATCGGATCTGAAGCGGTGTACGAGGATGCCGCGGCCGGTCCGCTCGTTCCGGAGCGCGTCCGGCCCGACGTTCGGCTCCTCGACGCCGCCCGGCGCGCGCTGCCGGAGGCGCGCGTGCTCCCGATCGGTACGAGCGCCCGCGTCGGCGGCACGAGTGACTGCGAGGTCGAGGCGATGGAGGGCTTCGCCGTTCTCCGCGCCGCCGAGCTCGCCGGGGTTCCTGCGGTCGAGGTGCGCGCCGTCTCCAACGAGGTCGCCGAGCCGGATCGGGCCCTCTGGCGTTTCGATGACGCGCTCGAGGCACTTGCGGCCGCGCTCCCTCGTCTACTGACAGAGCTGGAGAAATGAGACGCGTCTGGGTCCGAGCGGTCGTGCTCGCGGTTGCCGCAGCCGGCATCGTCGCCGGGCTCACGATCTACTTCAGCTCCGAGAAGGTTCCGCCGTGTCTTGCCTCGGGCGCGCCGGCGTGGAAGGCGCCCACGTCCGGGACGCACCGCTACGAGGTCGTCCTTCTCGACCGGGCGGCGTGCTTCTTCGCCATCGACGACGGGCAGAAGCTCGTCGGAGCACTGCGCCTGCCGGCCACCGAGGGGATCTCGGTCGCCGCGCGCCTGCTCGACGACGTCGCGCTCCGCACCGAGTCAGGCGTCTTCACGCTGGACCTGCGCAGCGGAGGCCTGCGCCGCGGGGGCCTCGCACCGTTCGCGTCGGACATCTTGACGGCGACGGACGAGGAGCACGGAGTCATGTACGTCACGCAGCGCGATCTGCTCGGCTTTCGCGTGCTCGACCTGCGCACCGCCCAGAAGCTCTACGTCGTCGGTTTCAAGGGCTTCACCTGGAACCGGCGGTTCGGGCCGAACCCGCCGAGCCACGGTCTTTCGCTCGCTCCCGACCGGCCGGAGCTCTGGGTCCTCGACGCGCCGAACAGCACGGTTCACGTCTTCGACGTCAGCGCTCTTCCAGAGCGGGCTCCGCGGCGGGTCGAGGACATCCGGCTCTCGAAGCCGCTCTCCGGCGACGAGGACCCGTGCTCCGCCGCGTGCGCGCGCATCGGGTCCCTCCAGCACAGCTCGGACGGGCGCTTCGTCTACGTCGGCGACTCGGGTGACGTGATCGACACGCAGACACGCGAGAAGGTGACGAACCTCGAAGCCCTTCACAACTCGCGCGTCCACCTCGAGGTGGACTGGGTCGACGGGCGGCCGGCGTTCCCGGGTCAGCGCTAGTGCCGCGCGCAGAGCTCCCGCCGCCACTCCCACCCGAGACGCGTACGGTCGGGCAGCTCGTGGCGGAAGCGCTTCGTCTCTACGGGATCCGCTTCTGGCCCTCGCTGGCGCTCGGCCTCGGGCCGGCGCTGATCGGCACTGCCGCGGCAGAGCTCGACGATCCCGCTCGGCTCGCTGTCGTCCTGGGTGTCGGGCCGCTCCTGCTGAGCGCGTCGTACGCGGGCGCGGTCGCCCTCGTCCGTCCGATCGAGCGCGGCCGCCATGTCGCGATCGCGCTCGCCGTCGGTTTCGTGGCCTTTCTTCCGATCTGCGTCTCGCGGCTGTGGATCTTTCCCGGCATCTATCTGCTCGTGCTGGCCTGGCTGGCGTTTGTGGGCCTTGCCGTGCCGGCCGCGCTGGTGGAGCGTCGCGGGATCGTCGACGCACTCCGGCGCGGCATGGAGCTCGCGCGCGCCGACTACGTCCACGCCCTCGGGTCGCTCGCGACACTCGCGATCACGATCTTCCTCACGGGGCTCGTCCTCTTCTTCGCGCTGCGTGAGGCCAGCGATCAGGCGATACGCGTGGCCGGTCTGCTCGCGCTGCTCGTCCTCGCGCCGGTGTTCGTGCTTGGAGCTGCGGTGCTGTACCTGGACCAGGCCGCGCGAGTAGAGTCGAGCCCCCAAACGAGGAGGAAGGGAGATGGCGACCTACATTCTGCTTTCAAGCCTGACGGCGCAGGGCGTTCAGACGCTGAAGGCGAACCCTGACCGACTGCGCGAGGTCAACAAGGACGTCGAGGAACTCGGCGCGAAGGTCGTACATCAGTGGGCCACGCTCGGCGAGTACGACTTCGTCAACGTCGTCGAAGCACCAGACTCCGCGACGATCGCGCGAGTGTCGGTCGCCCTCGGCGCCCGCGGCTCGACGAAGATCCGCACGCTGACCGCGCTGACGATCGACGAGTTCCTGGGCGCGCTCGGCTAGATCCCGAGCTCGGGCGTCGCTTGTACCTCGGCCGAGGGGTTGAGTTCGATCGCGATCCTGCTTCTGTACGTCGTGCCGTTTGTCGTCTGCGCACTGATGCCTCGTAGCCTCTGGTACATCGTCGCGGCTGGCGCCATTCTTGCCGGTACTGAGTGGGGTCTTGCGTACCACGACAATCTCATTGAGAACGGTGGCGATTGGCATGGAGGCTGGAATCTCCTCGCCTTCACTGGGGTGTTCGCGGTGTTGCTCTTTGGCTTGTGGGTTGCCTTGGCCCTGCTCGGGCTCGTTCTCGGACGAGCGGCGCGGCATCGTCGACCCGCGAGGTGAGAGGGAGGGGCCGGGCTCCCCCGCGCACGTCCACCCCGCGAAGCGGCGTAACCGAATCCGCGCGAAAGCGCAGCTTTCGCGCGGAACCCTAGAGGTAGCGCGTCCAGCGACCCGTGCAGGCACACTCCAGGTTCTTGCGGTTGCAGCGCCGGCAGTTCCATTCGGAGAGCCAGATCCACTTCAGGTGGAGCAGCTCGACCACGATCAGGCCCATGATCGAGGTGAACACCTGGGTCTCCGAAAGCATGTGCACCGGCCCAACTTGCCGACACCTTCGTTGCGCTGCAATGGGCCGATCGGCCTATTTCGAGCCAGATCGTGGCCTATTGGATTACGCCGCCGGCATGCGCAGGACCGAGATGCCCCAGGCCTCGCCGGACTCGAATAGCTCGTCCGGGTCGACCTCGTCGGCCCAGCCGAGGAAGTGCTTCTCCTGGTTCTCCTCGGTCGAGCCGTACACCGCGCGGCGGTCCGGCGGGTGCGCTGCCGGCTCGACGGCCTCTCCACGCTCGAGCGCGTCTCGCCGCGCCTCCGCCTCTTCTGCAACGGGACCTTCCTCGTAACCTCGCGGCATGGAGGCGAGTGTACGCTCGGCGCGTGACTGCCGCGCTCGCCGTCAGCGGCCTCGCCAAGCGGTACGGCGCGGTCGAGGCGCTCCGCGGTGTCGATCTCGAGGTCGGAGAAGGCGAGCTCGTCGGACTTCTGGGACCGAACGGCGCCGGGAAGTCGACTCTCGTCAAGATCGCGTGCGGACTCGTTCGTCCCAGCGCGGGACACGCGGAGGTCTGCGGCGCGCGAGCAGGCTCGCGGGAGGCTCGCGCCGCGATCGGCTATCTCGCGGAGTTCTTCCGCTTTCCGGGCTGGACGAGTGCGGACGAGCTCCTGGGGCTGCACCAGCGCCTCACGAGCTCCGACGGCGGCGAGCGCGAACGTGCCGACCTGCTCGAGCTCGTCGGCCTCGACGATGCGCGCGAACGCCGTGTCGAGGAGATGTCCAAGGGAATGCAGCAGCGGCTCGGAATCGCGCAGGCCCTCGTCCGCTCGCCGCGCCTGCTGCTGCTGGACGAGCCGACCAGCGCGCTCGACCCGGTCGGGAGGCGAACGGTGCGCACGCTGCTCGAGGAACTGCGTCGACGCGGCATCTCCGTTCTGCTGAACTCGCACCTCCTGAGCGAGGTCGAGCTCGTCTGCGACCGCGTCGTCATCCTGCTGGCCGGCAAGGTCGTCAGCGCCGGTGCGCCGGGGGATCTCGCCCGGCCACGCGGCGTCGAGATCGAGACAGATGCGGGTACGAGGAGGTACGCGGATGCGGGACGGGACGACATTCCCGCGCTGGTCGCCGAACTCGTCCGGGACGGAAGGAGCGTCTACGGCGCGCGCGTTCTGACCTCGACGCTCGAAGAGGTCTACGTCGAGGCCGTGGGAGGCGAGAGCCGCTGACCGCCGTGTGGACGATCGCCGGCTACGGCCTGCGCGAGGCGCTCCGGCGAAAGGTGTTCGTCGTCGTGTGCCTGCTCACCGTCGCGTTTCTGCTCCTCTACTGGATGGGAAACCGCTACGTGTTCAACCACGTCGGCGAGATCGTCCCGCCTGCGGGAATCGATGCGCAGACGTTCGCAGGGGCGTTTCTCTTCGGCATGGCGATGTTCGGGACGCTGTTCCTCGGCGTCGTGCTGGCCGTGTTTCTGACCCTCGGCGTGGTCCGCGGTGACGCCGAGCGCGGGTTGCTGCAACCGCTCGTCGTCCGTCCGATCGGCCGCTCGACTGTCCTTGCCGCGCGGTTCCTCGGTGCCGGCGCGGTGTGCGTTCCGTACGTCCTCGGGGTCTATTTCGCGACGATGGTGCTTACCGGCCTAGAAGGATCGTGGTGGCCCGACCGCATCGTCACGCCCGGCCTCGAGCTTGCGGGCGCAGTCCTGCTCGTCGCTGCCCTGTCGCTGCTCGGTTCCGTCTTCCTCAGCGGGATCGCGAACGGCATCGCGGTCTTCATGCTCTTCGGCGCCGGACTGGTCGCGGGCCTGCTCGACAACATCGGACATGTGCTCAACTCGGGAGGGCTCGTGCACGCGGCGAAGATCGCGGCGTGGATCGTGCCGTTCGAAGCGCTCTACCAGGACGCGCTGCGCACGATCACCGAGAACACCTCCGGATTGACCGGCTTCCTGCTCCGGCTCGGTCCGTTCGGCGGTGCCGAGCAGGGAGGAGTGGCGCTGCGCTTGTGGGCGATTGCTTACCTCGGGATTGTCGGCGCGCTCGCGCTAGCGGGTTTCGCGCGCCGCGATCTCTAGTGGTCAGACCACTAATGCACCGCTGACAGCACGGCGTCCCAGGCCAGCTCTGACGCGAGCACGCCGAGCGTGACGCTGTCGAGCGCCTCGTTCTCGATCTCGTTCGTCGTCGCCGCGAACAGCACGTCGCCGTCGGTGAGGGCATGGAAGGGATGGATCGCACGTGCCATCGACGCGTGGGTCTGTCTTCCAAGTTGCCGTAACAGCTCGCGGTCGAGCTTCTGATTGGTCGCTAGCACCGTGAGGGTCGTGTTTCCGGGCGGCGGTTCGCCGGTGACCCGGGCTTCGATCCCCTCCACGAGCGCACGCCGCTCCCCTGTCGGCGGATCGAAGTGTCCGCGGACGACGCGGCCGTCTCGATCGACGACCGCGCCGACGGCGTTTACGATCGTGAACACGGCCAGACTGGTTGGCCCGAGCCTTCGGAAGGAGGCGCCCTGTCCGCCGGGCTCGGCGTACTCGAACCCGAATGTCTTGCCGACCGTCGCCGACCTGCCGGCGCCGCGTCGGCCGAGAGGGAAACGTCCTTCGCGCGACGCTCGCAGCGCAGCGCGACCGAGGTCCTTGTCGGGATACACCGCGTTGTCGCGCGGACCCCAGTCGAAGATGATCGCTCCGGCGACCGCGGCGATCGACATCCAACCGGTGTCGTAGCCGCGCTGCGCGAAGAGCTCCGCCGCGACCCCGGTGCAGGCCTCGAGCCCGTACAGCGAGCCGCCGGCCAGGCAGATGGCATCGACCCATTCGAACTCGCCGAAGGTTCCCGGCGAGCCTCCCCTGACGTCCCGCTCCATCGTTGCTCCCTCCACGAAGTGGAAGACGGTGCAGCCGGTGGGCCCTTCCTCGTACTCGGCGACGCCGATTCTGAGGCCGGGAAAGTCGAACTCGAGTGCGGGCCCGTCGAACTGGGTCACCGCCTCCACGCGACCGCCACCTCCCCGGCGAGCCCCGCATTTGCAGCCACGAGCTCGCGATTGGCCATGAGCGTCCTGCCGCCGCTGCGCTCGTGCAGGAAGGAGAGCACGAAAGGTGTCACGGCCTGCCCGCTCACCTTGCGCCGTCGAGCCTCGACGAGCGCTTCGTCGATCAGGGGCTCGATGTCGTCGAGGCTCTCGTCCGGAGGCCGCGCCAGGAGGATGCTCGCGCCGCCGAGCTTCCAGTGCGCGTGTGCCACCCGGGCCGCCTCCTCCGCGGAGTCGACGCGCGCCGGCACGGGTGGCCCGCCGCTTGCCGCGTAGAAGAGTGGCAGCGTGTCGGTGCGAAAGCCAAGGAGCGGGACGCCCAGGGCTTCGAGGATCTCGGCGGTCGCGGGCACGTCGAGAAAGGACTTCATTCCGGCGGAGACGACGAGCGTCTGTGTACGCGCGAGCTCGCCGAGATCGGCCGACACATCGGGTGGATCGGGAAAGCCGCGATGAACCCCGCCGAGCCCGCCTGTGCCCATGAACCGGATTCCCGTCGCGCGGCAGACGGCAAGCGTTCCCCCGACCGTCGTCGCCCCGATTTGCCCCTGGACGGCGCACGTCGCAAGGTCGCGGGGCCCGACCTTGCGCGCGGAGGCGTCGAAGCGCTCGAGCTCGCCGGCCGAGAGCCCGACACGGATCTTCCCGTCGAGGACCCCGATCGTCGCGGGCACGGCACCGGCGGCGCGAACGCGCTGCTCGGCTTCGAGCGCGACCGGAACACCTTCGCCTCGAGGAAAGCCGTGCGCGACGAGCGTCGTCTCGAGCGCGACGGCGGCTTGCGCCTCCCGCACCTCGTCGGAGACGACGATCACGGCATGGCTCCCAACTTCGCCACGCACCGTGCCGCCGCCTGAATCGCGAGCCCGGGTCCGCCGACGAGGTAACCCGCGGCGAGCGCGTCGCCTGCCCCCGTTGCGTCCACGACCTCCCCCGCCGGCGCCGGCAGCTCGACGCGTTCCTGCCCGAGGAGGAGCACGCCGCGGGCGCCGCGCTTGACCACCGCGGTCGGCGCGAGCCCGTACGCCGCGCCGACGATCTCCCACTCCGGCTCGTTGGCGAACATCACGTCGGGAGCAAGGGCCTCCACCTTCTCGCGAAACCGTTGAGGCCCGTATGCGCGGATGCGAGTCCAGGCCGAGAGGTCGACGCTCACACGCGCCCCGCTTGCGCGCGCCAGTTCGGCGGCGTGGAGCGCAGCCGCGTCGATCGGCGAGGCAAGCAGTGCGTAGCCGGAGATGTGGAGACAGTCGCACGCAAACCAGGCCGGGTCGAGATCTTCGGGCGCGAGCTCCGGAGCGAGGCCACGGTCGGATGCCATCGTGCGCTCGCCGTCCGGGCCGACGAGCGAGACCACGACGCCCGTTCGCCCCTCGTTCGGCCCGAGGAGCTCCACCTGCCTGCGCTCGAGCTCGGCCGCCACGAGCCGTCCGGCGTCGTCGTCACCGATCTTCGCGATGCAACGCGCGTCCGCACCGAGCTCTGCCGCCCAGGCGGCGACGTTCGCCGCCTGCCCGCCGGCTCCGGTTCTCGTCTCGGCCTGCGCATCGGCTCCCGGAGCGAGCGGTTCGCCCAGACGCACGATCACGTCCAGGAGCGCATCGCCGATCGTCACCACCAGCACCTAAGGCGCCGACTCGGCGTCGCCGCAGAGAGGTCGCGTGGGCTTCGCCCACGCGACCGTCTTGACCCGCTTCGAGGATCGAGAAGCTGTGGATCGCCGGAATCGCACGACTAAGATCGTGGCATGGACGGCGAGGAAAGGGGCGGCCGTCTCGGCTCGTTCGTGGTCGGCGGGCTCCTGGGGGCTTCGGCCGCGCTTGCGGCGGCGCGTCGTAAACGTCCCCGCAGGCCGCCGCCTCGCCGCACGCCGCAGGGGCTCGAAGCGTTCGAGGGTGCGCCCTGCTACCGCGAGATCGTGGAGAAGGAGCTCGAGCGGCTAGAGGGTTGATGGGAAATTCTGCCGACGTCGGGGGCGCCCCCGACCAAGCCGGGCGGTGCGGTCGGTCGCGGCTCGTAGCCCGGCTACGGGCCGCGGGCGAACGTGCCGGGCCGGCGCCGCGTCTGGAGCGTCATCCGGCCCGGCGGAATTTCACATCAGGCCTCTAGAACCGTGAGCGAGCCTGCCG